>NZ_CP040872.1:2745734-3091468 GCF_006337065.1 Agromyces laixinhei
GGCGGATGCCTCGCCGAGCACGGCCGCGTCGGGCTCGCGCCCGATGAGCATGGCGTGTTCTCGGTAGATCGCGCTCGCGAAGGCGTTGTACGTGCCGACCGACGCGGATTCGAGCGGATCGAGCGAGACGTCGGCGATTCCGAGCGAGACGAGCTGCGCGATGCGCTCGCGGATGCGCTCGGCGAGCTCGGCCGCGGCCTTGCGGGTGAAGGTGAGCCCGAGCACCTCGGATACGTCGACATGGCGGTTGGCCAGCAACCAGACCACGCGATTGGCCATCGTCTCGGTCTTGCCGCTGCCCGCCCCCGCGACGACGATGCTCTGGCCGCGCGGGTCGGCCTCGATCACGGCGCGTTGCTCGGCGGTGGGCGCGTGCAGCCCGAGCCGCACGGCGATGTCGGCGGCGGCGATCATGCCGACACCGCCGGCACGAGGTGCACGCGGTACTGCCAGGCGCCGAATCTCGAGCGGAAGCCGAGTTCGGCCGGCCCCTCGAACTCACTGCCCGACATGGTGCGGGCGACGTTGCCGAGTCGCTCGCGGAACTCCGACTCTGCGGCGTCGTCGAACGGCTGCTGGGCGCGTTCGGTGAAGGCGTTGCCGCGCGTGGGCTTTGCGAGGTAGACGAGCTTCGCACCGCCGAGCGCGCCGCCGCTGGGCACTTCGCCGGCGCGCGCCGCCATCTGGTAGGCCGCGAGTTGCGGGTGCGCAGCGGTCTCGGCTGCAGACGGCGGCGTTCGGCCGGTCTTCAGATCGACGATCACCGTGGTGCCGTCGGCCGAGGCCTCGACACGGTCGATCGTGCCCGAGATGCGCACCCGGTCGACGACGAGCGTGAACCGCCCCTCGGCGCCGAGCAGCACCTTGCCGTCGTCGACGAAGTTCGCGAGATAGTCGGAAGCCCCTTCGGTCATGCGCCGCGCGCCGCGGAGTTCGCGTTCGGCCACCCACCCGGCGTCGAAACGCAGTTCGCGCCATCGCTCTTCGACGGCGGACCACAGGGTCTCGATGCTCGTGTCGCCGTCGTCTCTGGCGCCGGCCTCTTCGACGACGGCGTGCACGATCGTGCCGATCGAGGCGGCGAGACCCGACGGCGGAGAGGCCACGTGGTCGATGAACCAGCCGAGCGGCGACTCCTCGGCGCGATCGATCTGCGACGGCGACACCGAGACGAGGGCTTCGGGGTCGCCCTCGAGGTCGACGAGCGGCGCCGTGGTCGATGGCCCGGCGAGTCCGTACCACTCGTCGGGGTGCGCTCCGGGCACGCCCTGTTCGGCGAGCAGGGCGAGTGCTGCCGGGGCCTCGCCGCCGCCAGAGCTCGTCACCTCTTCGCGGAGGGCCCCGACGAGACCGCGCAGGTGCAGCGGGCGACGGCGGCCCGACTTGATGCGCTCGCTCGCGTACCCCATGAGCATCGAGGGCTGTTCGTCGTCGTTGGCAGTGCAGCTGAGCACGAGCTGCCGGCTCGCCCGCGAGGCGGCGAGCGCGAAGAGTCGCAACTCGTCACCGCGCACCGACGCCCGCGCCTCCGCGACCGTCTCGGTGGCCGGCAGGGGGGCACCGGAACGCGCTGCGGCGACGACGCGCGGGAGATGTGCCGCATGCAGGAGCGTGCCGCGAGGACGGAGATTCGGCCACACGCCGTCTTGCAGACCGGCGATCACGACGACCTCGAACTCGCGACCGATCACCGCGGGCGGCGTCGTCACGACGACGCTCTCGGCCGAGCGTTGCGGCGCGAGCGAGTCTTCCGGCAGCTCACTCGCGAGCACCTCGTCGACGAACCGCACGGTCGGGGCGTCGGGCTCGCGTTCGACGAACCGCTGTGCCGCCGCGAAGAGCGCGACCGCGGCGTCGAGCGCACGGTTCGCCTCTTCGGCGAGCACGCCCGTGCCGGCGGCCTGCGTCGACCACTCGGCAGCGAGTCCGCTGCCCTCCCAGATCGACCAGAGCACCTCTTCGATCGTGCCGCCTCGATGCGCGACGCCGCGAGCGGTCGCGAGCAGCTTCGACAGCCGCGCCGCACGGCGTGCAGGGGCCGCGTCGATCGTCTCGAACCCGCCCGGCGCGGCGATCGCCTCGACGAGCAGCTCGTCGGCCGTGCGCGTGCCCTCGTTCGCGAGTTCCTCGTGCCGCAGCGCGAGCCGAAGGCGCCGCAGCCCCACACTGTCGAGGCGGCCGATCGGCCCGGTGAGCACGGTCACCGCGAGCTCGGGGGTCAGCGGCTCACGATCGAGCACGAGCGAGGCCGCGGCGAGCAGCGCCGCCGCCGCGGGAGCGTCGCGCAGTGCGGTGCGGGCGGCGTTGCCGGCGGTGGGCACATCGGCGAGCGCCAGCCCGCGCTCGAAGCCGGGCACGTCGCCCCCTGAGCGCAGCACGACCGCCATCGACGACCACGGCACGCCGCCCAGGAGGTGACGCTCGCGCAGCACCGCGGCGACGGCCTGGCACTCCGCGGCGTGCGAGGGCGCTTCGATGCCGAGCACCGCGGCGAGTGGATCGACATCGGCTGTCGCGTCAGCATCGATCGCCGGTGCGGCGTGCACGGCCGAACGGTGCGTTCCGCCGAGTGCGGTGCCGATGTGGCCGCTGACCGACTGCACGATCGACCGCAATTCGGGTCGGCCGCGGTGCACGACGGGCAGGTCGAGGCGCTGCACGGCGCCCGCGCCGAGCACCGAACCGAGCGAGCCCAGGAGTTCGGCGCACCCTCCGCGGAACCCGTTGGAGGCGACGTCGGGGTCGCCGAGCGCGACGACGGTGACGCCGCGGCCGGCGAAGGCGCCGAGGAGCGCTGCGGTCGCCTCGGTCGCCTCTTGGGCGTCGTCGACGACGATGAGCCGCAGTCGCGCGAGTGCACCGAGGGCGGCGGCCGCCGTGGGATCCGTCGTGCTCTGCCGTACGATCGCCGCGGCGAAGGCGCCGAGTTCAGACGAGTCGTACTGGTTCGGGCGCAGTTGCGCCTTCACCTCGTCGTACTCCTCGAGGAATGCCGCGGCCGCGACCCACTCGGGCCGGCCGGAGCGCTCGCCGAGCGCGGCGAGCGCGGGGGCGTCGACACCGTGCTCGACGGCCCGCATGAGCAGGTCGCGAAGCTCGGAGCGGAAGCCGCGGAGCACCCGCACCTCTGGCGTGAGCGGATCGGGCCACGACGGCCCGAAGCCGTCGCGGATGCCGCCCTCGAGCAGTTCGCCGATGATCTGGTCGTGCTCGGCGCCCGTGAGCAGCGTCACGGGCACCCCCGTGTACGCCCGCACGAGCTGGAACGCGATCGAGTTCGCCGTGCGAGCGAGGGGGCCCCTCGTCGTGACGCCCAGTCGCACCGCGAGCCGGTCTCGCAGCGCAGTCGCCGCGACGCGCGTCGCCGAGAGCACGAGCACCTCGTCGGTGGCATGGCCGAGGTGCTCGATGCGATCGGCCGCGAGCTCGATCGAGAACGTCGTCTTGCCGCTGCCCGGGGCGCCGAACACGGCCGCGTGCGTGCCTGCCGCGAGCCGTGAGACGGGGGCATCGGATGTCGCGGTGACCTGCATGCCGGCAACGCTAACGGGTTCCGCCGACAGTGAACGGGCACGGGCCCGGCCGGCCCGTGTCGTAGTGTTGGCGCAACAGTAGAAAGGTGCACCGTGGACGTTCGCATCGGCATCCAGAACTCCCCCCGTGAGCTCGGCTTCGAGACCTCGCAGTCGGCCGCAGAGGTCGAGCAGGCCGTCGCTGCGGCGCTCGCCGGCCAGTCGGCGCAGCTGACGCTCACCGACGACAAGGGCGCCCGGTACGTCGTGCCCGCCGCCGCACTCGCCTACGTCGAGATCGGCTCCGAGGAGTCGCGCCGCGTCGGCTTCGTCGCCTGACATGGAGCTCATCTTCATCGTGGTCGGCGGCGCCATCCTGGGCTTCGCGATGCAGTTCGTCGTGCCGCAGCGCCACCTCCGCGGCGTCGCGGTGAGCGGGTCGATCGGCGCCGCCGTCGCCGCCGTCGTGTGGGTCGCGCTGACCTGGCTCGGCTGGCCATGGGACGGCGGATGGATCTGGGTCGTCTCCCTCGTCGCATCGGCCCTCGTGCCGGCTGCGGTGCTGTACCTCATCACACCACGCCGTGAACGGGGCGACACCGCGCTCTTCGAGCGACTCTCCCGCCCGGGTGTCGCGCGGGCCTGACCCCTGGTGAGGCACGCACCCCGACGAACGGGGCCGCGACCGCTCAGGCCGTGAGCCCGAGCGCGTCCATGCGGCGCGTGTGCGCCGCGATGAGCTCGGTGAAGACGGGCTCGACGTCGGCACCTCGGTCGCGGGAATCCGAAGCGCGCAGCGCCGATCGGGCCATCAGCAGCGTGTCGCCGACGAGGCTCCTGCCCCAGAGGGCGAGACGGTCCGAGAGGCCGGGCTCGACCTGCGATTCGATCGCGGCGAACAGTTCGTCGTGCAGCACCGCCCCCCACTCCGCCTCGTCGAGGATCACGCGCACGCGTGCGGAAAGCTCGCGGGGCAGCCCCTCGGCCAGACGCGAGAAGTAGTCGTCGAGCATGCCGGAAGTGACGTGGATGCCGAGCAGCAGCTCGTACCAGTCGGCTCCGGCGCTCGCCTGGCGGAATCGGTCGACGGCGGGAGCGAACGGGGCCATCACCTCTTCGGGGACGACCTCCAGCCGGCGGATCTCTGCGACGAGCGCGTGATGCTGCTTCAGCGCGATGCCGGCAGCGCGACTGAGCCCGGCCTTCGAGGCAAGCGAGGGCGCCGTCGCGACAGCACGCGCGAGGGACTCGAAGAACTCGAGCTGGATGTAGGCGGCCTGGCCGAGGAACGGCACCGGATCGGGCACGAGCTCCGTGAAATCGACCTTCGCGAGATCGGCCGGTGCGACCCGCGGGCGCCGCCGAGCAAGCTCAGGGCGCGGGATGCGCCGATTCGACCAGAGAACCACAGCAGACAGCTTACCGAGGCCTTCACGAGGTCTCGGATAGGGTAGAGGGTGCATGCGGGCGATGGATCCGCAGCCGTGCGCCTGGGGTTGAGAACGGGGCGCGCATCCGACCGCCACCTCGAGCACCACGAACAGGCAGACTTTTGACCACTTTCACCGACCTCGGCATCGCGCCCGACATCGTCGACGCCCTCGCCGGGAAGGGCATCATCGATGCCTTCCCCATCCAGGAACAGACCATCCCCCTCGCCCTCTCGGGCCAGGACATCATCGGCCAGGCGAAGACCGGCACCGGCAAGACCTTCGGATTCGGGCTGCCGATCATCCAGCGCCTCGGCGACGACCCCGAGCCCGGCGTCAAGGCGCTCGTCGTCGTGCCGACCCGTGAGCTCTGCGTGCAGGTGACCGAAGACCTCGAGCTCGCGACATCCGAACGCTCCACCAAGATCGTGTCGATCTACGGCGGCAAGGCCTACGAGGGACAGATCGAGCAGCTCAAGGCCGGCGCGCAGATCGTCGTCGGCACCCCCGGGCGCCTGCTCGACCTCGCCTCGCAGCGCCTGCTCTCGCTCAAGAACGTGCAGGAGATCGTGCTCGACGAGGCCGACAAGATGCTCGACCTCGGCTTCCTCGCCGACATCGAGAAGATCTTCGCGCAGACCCCCGCGGTGCGCCACACGATGCTCTTCTCGGCCACCATGCCGGGCCCGATCGTCGCGCTCGCCCGCCGCTTCATGTCGAAGCCCATCCACATCAGGGCGACCGACCCCGACGAGGGTCTCACGCAGGCCAACATCAAGCACCTCGTCTACCGCGCGCACTCACTCGACAAAGACGAGGTCATCTCGCGCATCCTCCAGGCCGAGGGGCGGGGCAAGACCGTCATCTTCACGCGCACGAAGCGTGCGGCGGCCAAACTCGTCGAAGAACTGAACGACCGCGGCTTCAACGCCGCCGCCGTGCACGGCGACCTGAACCAAGACCAGCGCGAGCGCGCCATGGCCGCGTTCAAGGCAGGCAAGAAAGACATCCTCATCGCCACGGATGTCGCGGCCCGCGGCATCGACGTCGACGACGTCACGCACGTCATCAACCACACCATCCCCGACGACGACAAGACGTACCTGCACCGCGCCGGTCGCACCGGCCGCGCCGGCAAGACGGGCATCGCCGTGACCTTCGTCGACTGGGACGACCTGCACAAGTGGGCGCTCATCAACCGTGCCCTCGAGTTCGGTCAGCCCGAGCCGACCGAGACGTACTCGTCGAGCCCGCACCTGTTCACCGATCTCGACATCCCGGCCGGCACCAAGGGCCGTCTCAAGCCGTCGTCGGCCGTCGCACCGACCCGCTCGGCGACCGCCGGTCGCAACGAAGGCGGCCGCTCCGGAGGGCGACGCTCCGAGGGGCGTTCCGAGCGATCGGATGCCGGTACCGAGCGCGCACCCCGCACCCGCAGTCGCAACCGCACGCGCGGCGGCAAGCCGGCCGGCGAGACGTCGACCGCTGCGACCGAGTCGGCGAACGCCGATGCCGCGACCGAGCTCGCCGTGAAGGAGCCCGGCACGGGCACGCACGACGGCAAGGGCCACGAGCACCACGACGGCAACGCCGCTCCCCCGCGCCGCCGCCGTCGTCGCGGCCCGCGCACCGGTGGCAGCACGCCCCAGGTGTGACGTCACGGCCCGGTTCGGCTACGGCAGCACCGGCGCCGATCCCCGGCCCTCGGCGATGATCGCCTCGACGACGTCGGGGTCGGTGCGGCACTGGCCGAGGCTGTTCGGCTTGCCGGTGCCGTGGTAGTCGCTCGAGCCCGTGACGCGAAGCCCGAAACGCTCGGCGAGGGCTCGCAGCCGCGGCTTCGCATCGGCGCGGTTCTCGGGGTGCTCGATCTCGAGCCCGAAGAGGCCCGCCTCGACGAGCTGCTCGAGTCGCGCGGGCGGAATGACACGCTCGGCGCCGCGGGTGCCCGGATGCGCGAGCACCGGCACGCCGCCCGCAGCGCGGATGAGCCGCACGCCCGTCAGCGGATCGGGCGCGTAGTGCGGCTGCGCGTAGCCCGCTCGCGGGTGCAGGATGCCGTCGAATGCCGCCGAGCGTGAGGCGACGTGGCCGCGGGCGACGAGCGCGTCGGCGATGTGCGGCCGGCCGATCGTCGTGCCCTCGACGGTCTGGGCGAGCACGTCGTCCCAGGTGAGGGCGTAGTCGCGGCCGATGCGGCGCACGATCGCCTCGGCACGGTTCAGCCGCGATTCGCGGATGCGCGCCGTCTCGGCGATGAGCGACTCGTCGAACGGGTCGATGAGGTACCCGAGCAGGTGCACGCTCGTGTACCCCTCACGGGTCGAGAGCTCCATGCCGGGAATGAGTGCGACGCCGGTCTCGGAGACGGCAGCAGATGCCTCCACCCAACCGCTCGTGGAGTCGTGGTCGGTGAGGGCGACGCCCCAGAGGCCGGCGCGTGACGCCTGCCGCATGAGTTCGGCCGGCGCTTCGGTGCCGTCGGAGACCGTCGAGTGCGTGTGCAGGTCGGCTTCTCCCGCGTCGACGGTGGTTTCCGGCATCCCCTCATGCTAGTCGCGGCATTCTCACGGTCAGCGCCCCTAGTGTGGATGGAATGCTCCCCCGCATCCTCGGCTGGGCCATCGTGCTCGGCACCGCCGTCATGGCGCTCGTCCTCCTCTGGCCGCAGGCGTTCGGCCTGCAGAACCAGTGGGTGGCCGCGCACATCGTCGCGCTTCGCGGCACGGCGGCCGCGGGCGGGATCGTCGCGCTGCTCCTCTTCCTCCTCCTCGCGCTCGCGCGGCCGCTCCGCGTCTTCGCGTTCGCGATGGCCGCGGTGTTCGCGCTCTTCGCGGCAGGCAACATCACGGTGCTGACCGCTCGCGGCTTCGGCGGTTCGACCTCCGAGGCCGGCGCCGACTCGGTGACGGTACTCTCCTGGAACACGCTGGGCGAGGTGCCCGATGCGTCGACGATCGCGGGCCTCGCGCTCGAGCGAGGTGCCGACATCGTGGTGTTGCCCGAGACGACCGAACCGCTCGGTGAAGAGGTCGCGATCGCGATGCGCGAGGGCGGCAACCCCATGTGGGTGCACACGGCCTCCTACGACGACATCGCGAAGGCCCGCTCCACGACGATCCTGATCAGCCCCGACCTCGGCGACTACGAGGTCGTCTCGGCGAACGCGCCCGGCCCGCCGGGCAACACGAACACCGTGCCGAGTGTCGTCGCCGACCCCGTCGACGGTGACGGCCCGCGCATCGTCGCCGTGCACGCGGTCGCACCGATCCGGTGGGAGCTGCGCAACTGGCGCAGCGACCTCGACTGGCTCGCTGAGCAGTGCGCCGGCGACGACGTCATCATGGCCGGCGATTTCAACGCCACGGTCGATCACTTCGCCGGTCACGGCATCGACGGCGGTGACCTGGGGCGATGCACGGATGCCGCGGCGCACGCCGGCGCAGCGGGCCTCGGCACGTGGCCGACCGACGTGCCGCCGTTCTTCGGCAGCCCGATCGACCATGTGATGGCGACGCCGAACTGGAGCGTCGAGGCGTTCGAGATGCTCGAGAGCCACGACGACGCCGGCAGCGACCATCGGCCGGTCGTGGCGACGCTCGTCGCGGCCGATTGACAGGAGGCGGTGCGAGAATGGTCGGCATGGCGAACACCAGCGACACCTCGACAACTGAGACGGCGGCTCCCGCGACGACCGAGAGCGACGAGAGCGGTCGCAACGCGAACCGTTCGACGACACCCGGCTCCGAGGGCTTCAAGAACTTCATCGGCAGCGGCTGGGCCGAGCGCGACGAGACCCTGCCGCAGGCGCGCGAGCAGGCGTCGTTCGCCGCTGCACGCCGGGCGAAGGTCTCGGCGGCGTTCACGGGCCGGCGACTCATCGTGCCCGCCGGCGACATGAAGCAGCGCGCGAACGACACCGACTACCCGTTCCGCGCCCACTCGGCCTTCGCGCACCTGACCGGTTGGGGCTCCGACTCCGAGCCCGGCGCCGTGCTCGTCTTCGAGCCCACGACCGACGGCCACGAGGCCACCGTCTACTTCCGCGAGCGCGCGGGCCGCGACTCCGAGGAGTTCTACGCGAACCCCGCGATCGGCGAGTTCTGGATCGGCCCGCGACCCTCGCTCGCACACGTCGCCGCCGACCTCGACCTCGCGACCAGGGGGCTCGAGGAGTTCGACCGGGTCATCGACGCCGTCGACACGGCGACCCTCGTGGTTCGCGAGGCCGACGCATCCGTCACCGAACGCGTCGATCACGCGCGAATCCGCTTCGCCGCCGAGCAGGCGCTGTCGACGAATGCCAGCGACGCTCCGTTCTCGCTCGAGGTCGGCGGTTCGCACGAGCCCGACGCCGAGCTCGCCCAGTCTCTCTCCGAGCTTCGGCTCGTGAAGGACTCGTTCGAGATCGCCGAGATGCGTGCCGCGATCGACGCGACGCAGCGCGGCTTCACCGAGGTCATCGAAGAGCTTCCCCGCATCACCGCAGAGGTTCGCGGCGAGCGCGTCATCGAGGGCGTCTTCGCGACACGCGCCCGGCTCGACGGCAACGACGTCGGGTACGGTTCGATCGCCGCCGCCGGCCCGCACGCGACCGTGCTGCACTGGACCCGCAACGACGGCCCCGTCGTGCCCGGCGACCTCGTGCTGCTCGATGCGGGCGTCGAGATCGACAGCTACTACACGGCCGACATCACCCGCACGTTCCCGGTGAACGGCACGTTCTCCGACGTGCAGCGTCAGGTCTACGAGGCCGTGCGCGAAGCTGCCGATGCGGCCTTCGCGATCGTGCGCCCCGGCATCGTCTTCCGCGAGGTGCACGCCGCGGCGATGCAGGTCATCGCCCGCAAGACCGCCGAGTGGGGCTTCCTGCCGGTCTCGGCCGAGGAGTCGCTCGAGCCCGACAACCAGTTCCACCGCCGCTACATGGTGCACGGCACGAGCCACCACCTCGGCCTCGACGTGCACGATTGCGCGCAGGCGCGACGCGACATGTACATGGACGGCGTGCTCGAGGCCGGCATGGTCTTCACGATCGAGCCCGGTCTCTACTTCCAGCCCGACGACCTCACCGTGCCGACGGAGTTCCGCGGCATCGGCGTGCGCATCGAAGACGACATCCTCGTCACCGCCGATGGCGCCGAGAACCTCTCGGCCGGCATCCCCCGCACGGCCGACGAGGTCGAGGCGTGGGTGCGCGGCGCCGCCGACTGACCGACGACGCGGCGGTCAGGCCGTCGGGCGAGCGGCCCGGCGCGCCTGCCACCACGCCCAGAAGCGGGCGAGATGGCGCTTGACGAACGCGGCGACGCGCTTCGCCCAGGCGAACTCGGTGCCGAGAACGGCGAGGCCGAGGAAGACGATGAGCCACCCGGGCCCCGGCAGCGGCACGAGCAGCAGGCCGAGGGTCGCGATGAGGCCGCCGAGCACGGCGACGACGATGCGGTAGGCACGGCGCAGGCCCGGCCTGCCCTCGATGCGCCGGCGGACGCCGCGGAGCAGCCGCATGATCGGCCGGTCGGGTCGCTCGCCCTCGGCGATCTCCGCTGCGATCTCGTCCTGCGTCACCATGCGGTCACGCTATATCGCGAGTCTGGGACTCAGCCTCGAATCCGGGCGAGGGCTCGCCGGCGCTCAGCGACCGGACGCCGGCGGCTCCGATGCCGGGGGTTCCGATGCCGGCGGCTCCGATGCCGGTTGCTCGGTCGACCCGGAATCGGATCCGTCGCCATCGGCCTGCGGTGCAGCGGATGCCGCGTCGTCGGCGCCGGGCGTCGGCGCGAGCTCCCCGTAGCGCGGGCGAGCGGGCGCCTGCGAGGAACGGGCGGCCTCTGCGGCGGCGCGCTTCGCGGCATCCGTCGCCTCGCCGTAGCTGAGCGGCCGACTGCCGTTCTCGAGCGGAGCGGACGTGGCGGGCCGCTCGGGGGCCGGTGCATCGACGCCGAGCACGCTGCGGGCGCGATCGATGTGCGCGTTCGCGGCGATGATCGCGTAGCGGGCCGCGAGCACCTGCCCGACCGAGGTGAAGTCGCGGCGACGGCGGTTCAGCGAGTACGAGACGACGCCGAAGATCACCCCGAACCCGGCGCCGATGAGCACGGCCGAGATGAGGATGCCGACCGAGGCGCCGGTCGGCGCGAAGATGAAGAACAGGAGGCCGAGGAATGTTCCGAGCCACGCGCCCGACAGCGCCCCTGCGGCGGCGGCGCGGCCCCACGTGAGCTTGCCCGTGATGCGCTCGACGCTCGTCAGGTCGGTGCCCACGATCGCGAGCTCCTTCACGGGGAACTCGGCTTTGGCGAGCGTGTCGACGGCGGCCTGCGCCTCGGCGTAGGTCTCGAAGCTCGCGACCGTCTCCCCCTTGGGCATGGTCGGATATGCTCGGCCCACTCGGCCGCCGAACGGCGATTGACTACTCACCCGGCCATTCTTCCACGATGCACGCGTCGGAAGCCGGGAAGGCGCCTCGCACGCGGCATCCGGGACTAGGTTGGAACCGTGAGTGCCACGAGAGTCTTCGTCGCCCGACTCGCCGGGTGCGCCGTATTCGACCCCGCCGGTGATCGGGTCGGCAAGGTGCGCGACGTCCTCGTCGTGTACCGCAAGAACGACCCTCCGCGCGTCGTCGGCCTCATCGTCGAGATTCCCGGCAAGCGCCGCGTGTTCCTCTCGATCGGCCGGGTGACCTCGATCGGCGGCGGGCAGATCATCACGACCGGCCTCATCAACCTGCGCCGCTTCGAACAGCGCGGCGGCGAGGTGCGCGTGATCGCCGAGATGCTCGGTCGCAAGGTCGCGTTCACCGACGGTTCCGGGGACGCCACGATCGAAGACGTCGCGATCGAAGAGCTCGAGCCAGGCGAGTGGCAGGTCGACCAGCTCTTCGTGCGCCGCCCGAAGGGAGCTTCGCCGTTCTCGAAGGGCCAGTCGGCCTACGTGACGTGGCGAGAGGTGCGCGAGCTCACGACCAGCGGTGAGGCGCAGTCGGCCGAGCACCTCATCGCGAGCTATTCCGAACTGAAGCCCGCCGACCTCGCCAACACGCTCCTCGATCTGCCGGTGCAGCGCCGTCAGGAGGTCGCCGAAGAGCTCTCCGACGACCGGCTCGCCGACGTGCTCGAAGAGATGCCGGAGGCCGACCAGGTCGTGATCCTCGCCGGTCTCGGTGACGACCGGGCCGCCGACGTGCTCGACCACATGCAGCCCGACGACGCCGCCGACCTCATCGCGCAACTCCCCGAAGAGCGCGGCGAGCACCTGCTCGAGCTCATGGAACCCGAAGAGGCCGACGATGTGCGCTTCCTCCTCTCCTACGGGCCCGACACCGCCGGCGGTCTCATGACGACCGAGCCGATCATCGTCTCGGCCGACGCGACCGTCGCCGAGGGACTCGCGCTCATCCGCCGCCACGACCTGCCGCCCGCTCTCGGCGCCGCGATCTGCGTGACGCTGCCGCCGTACGAGCCGCCCACCGGGCGATTCCTCGGCTTCGTGCACTTCCAGCGCATGCTGCGCTATCCCCCGCACGAGCGCCTCGGCACCCTCATCGACCAGGGCCTCGAGCCTGTGCGTGCCGACACTTCGGCCGCCGAAGTCAGCCGCATCCTCGCGAGCTATGACCTCGTCTCGGTGCCCGTCGTCGACGAGAAGCATCGACTCGTCGGGGTGGTGACGATTGACGACGTGCTCGACTACCTCCTGCCAGATGACTGGCGAAGTCATCCCGAAGACGCCGAGGTGGGGCGCCGCGCAGCCGCGCGTGCCCAGATGACGACGGGGAGCATCCCCATCCCACACGGAAGGAGGGCGGGAGATGGCACGCGCTGACGACGAGCGTCGATTCGACACCCCGAAGGGCACCCGCCGCTCCAGGTCCTTCCGCGGCTCGGGCGACAGCGACCGCTTCGGTCGCTTCACCGAGTGGGTCGCGCGCGGCATGGGCACCCCCGGGTTCCTGCTCGGGCTTTCGGTGTTCGCGATCGGCTGGATGGGGTGGAACACCTTCGCCCCCGAGGAGTTGCGGTTCGACTCGTTCGCGATCGGCTTCACCGCCCTCACCCTGATGCTCTCCCTGCAGGCCTCGTACGCCGCGCCCCTCATCCTGCTCGCGCAGAACCGCCAAGACGACCGCGACCGCGTGCAGATCGAGCAGGACCGCCAGCGTGCCGAGCGCAATCTCGCCGACACCGAGTACCTCGCCCGCGAGGTCGTGGCGCTTCGCCTCGCGATGAAAGACCTGGCGTCGCGCGACTTCATCCGCTCCGAGCTGCGCTCGATCATCGAGGAGCTCGACCGACGCGACGAGGAGGAGGCGGAGCATGCCGGCCGCTGAGCCCGGTGCCACAGACCCGGCCGCGCTCGAGGCGGCCGTGCGTTTCGCGCTCACCGGCGTCATCGACCCCGAGATCCGCAAGCCCGTCACCGATCTCGACATGGTCGATCACGTCGTCGCCCTCGACGGTGGTCGCGTCGAGGTCGGTATCCGCCTGACGATCGTCGGATGCCCCGCCTCCGACCGCATCGAACGCGATGTGCGAGCGGCCGCCGAATCCGTCGTCGGCGACGGCAACGCCGAGGTCGTGCTCTCGGTCATGACGCCCGAGCAACGCTCCGCCCTCACCGAACGCCTCCGCGGCGGCCGTGCTGCGCGCGGCAACCCCTTCGGGCCCGGCAGCCTCACCCGGGTCATCGCGGTCACGAGCGGGAAGGGCGGGGTCGGCAAGTCGACGATCACCGCGAACCTCGCCGTCGCGCTCGCGGCCCGGGGTCTCTCGGTGGGGCTCGTCGATGCCGACGTGCACGGCTTCTCGATCCCCGGGCTTCTCGGTCTCGTCGACGATGCCGGCCTCGCCGCCCGGCCGACGCGGGTCGACGAGATGATCCTGCCGCCCGTCGCGCACGGGGTGAAGGTCATCTCGATCGGCATGTTCGTCGAACCGAGCGAAGAGGGCGGGCGCGCGTCATCCGTCGCCGTCGCCTGGCGCGGGCCGATGCTGCACCGCACGCTGTCGCAGTTCCTGACCGACGTGTACTTCGGCGACCTCGACGTGCTGCTCGTCGACCTGCCGCCGGGCACAGGCGACGTCGCGATCTCGCTCGGGCAGTTGCTGCCCAACGCCGAGGTGCTCGTCGTGACGACCCCGCAGCCCGCGGCAGCCGACGTCGCCGAGCGTTCTGGGGTCGTCGCGCGACAGACGGGGCAGAAGCTCGTCGGTGTCGTCGAGAACATGGCCGGGTTCGCACAGCCCGGCGGCGAGGTCCTCGACCTCTTCGGCGCCGGCGGGGGCGCGATCGTGGCCGAACGTCTCTCGGAGGGCCAGCCCGTACCCGTGCCGCTCCTCGCGAGCGTGCCGCTCAGCGTGGCCCTTCGCCGCGGCGGCGACGAGGGCATCCCGGTCGTGCTCGCAGAGCCCGATGACCCCGCTGCCCGCGCGATCGAGCAGATCGCCGCGCAACTCGCCTCGGTGCCGCGCTCGCTGGCCGGCCGACGTCTCGATGTCACCGTGCGGTGAGCGGATGTCTCGCGCCCGTCTGAACCGTCGACGCGCGAGCTCCGTCGCCGCCGCCTTCGCTGCCGCCCTCGCGCTCGCCGCGTGCACCCCCGCGGCGACACCCCTGCCCGAGGGGCTCTCGGCGCAGGTCAAGCAGGGCCGGCTCGATGTCGAGGCGCGCCGACTCGTCGTTCGCATCGAGAACGCCGGCGGTGTGCCGGTCACGGTCGAGCGGCTCGAAATCGCCTCACCGAGCTTCACCCCCGCCATGGTGCGCGACGAACCCTTCGAGGTCGGAGCCGACGACGCACTCGAGATCCGGGTGCCGCTCTCCGAGACCGACTGCGCCCCGAGCGGCGGTGACGCCGACAGCAGCGACGTCGCGGCGCCCGTCGCGACAGTCGTCCTCGACGTCACGACCGAGTCCGGCGCGGCATCGGGCGAACTCACGGCAGACGACCCCTTCGACACGCTCGCACGGGTCGTCGCCGCCGACTGCCTCGCCGAGTCCGTCGAGCGCGTCGCTGCGATCGTGATGCCCGAGCACCTTCGCGTGATCGGCAGCGGCACCGAGCAGCGCGCGTTCATCGACGTCGAGGTCGTGCCCGCGGCATCCGCCCGACCGTCTGATGACGTCGAGGGTTCGTTCGTGATCGACCGCGTCCACGGCACGACCCTCCTGAGTGCAGAGAGTGGGGCCGAATGGCCGCTCGGCATCGAGGTGGCCGCCGGCGGCGATCCCGTCACGATCACGCTGCCGGTTCGGCCCGCCCGCTGCGACGCGCACGGGGTCGCCGACGACAAGCGAGGCACGATCCTGCCGTTCGAGATCCGCACGAGCGATGGGCGAGCGGGCCGGCTCGACCGTTCATCGGGCGACGCGCTGAAGGCCGAGCTCTACGCCTACTACGGCGAGCGGTGCGGGCTGCAGTGACGGCAGCGACCCTGCAGCATCCTCATCAGCGCACTCGAACCGGTGCTCGAACCGGCGCTCGGACCCGTGCTCGGACCCGTGCTCGATAGAATCCCGGAATGAGCACGACGAACCCTGATCCCGCCCCGCTCTCCGACGAGTCGCGCGCCCAACTGCTCAATGCCGAGGTGGCGAGATACGCGCAGCGCGGATGGACCGTGCAGTCCGTCGTCGCCGGTCAGGCCGTGGTCTCCAGGAACAAGCGCATCGGCTGGTTCTGGAACCTCATCCTCGTGCTCCTCACCGGCGGCCTCTGGCTGATCTACGTCGTCTATCGCGCGCTCAACCGCAAGGTGCTCACCGTCGTCATCACGGTCGACGCCGCGGGGCGGATCCGCACGAGCTGATCGCCGCAGCGGCGAAGGAGGATTCCATGGCGATTGCTGCCGACTGGATCGAGCATCGGCGAGGCGACGGCGAACTGCTCGGGTGGATGCGACCCGACGGTGAGGGCTTCGTCGTCATCGACCTGCTCGGCCGCCCGTTGACCGATGCCGTCGACTGGCTGAGCGCTGAAGAGACACTCGAGGCGACCGGTATCGGCTACCTCGCCGAACTCTACGAGCTGCGGCTCGACGACGGGCGCTGGATTCGCGTGCGCATCACCGAGGCCTCCTCGACGGTGCTCCGCGTGAAGAACGACGACTTCGGCGCGATCGACGTGCCGACCGTCGAGTACGAGCTGCCATTCCCGATCGACGACCGGCTCCGCCCACTGACCGGTGAGCGGGCGTTCATCCTCGATCCCTGACCGGCTCCACGACCCGCGCGAGCAGCTCGATGAGCAACCGCTCGGTGAGCTGGGGCGGCAGCTCTTCGACGAGCGCCAGCACCGGTGCGAGCGTGTCGGGCAGGGCGCCGGCCGAACCCGTGGTCTCGTCATCCGGAGCGACGCCGCCGAGCAGCCCGAACGCGCGCAGGAGACCTGCCGCGCTCTCCGAGTCGAGACCGGCGGATGCTCCGGCGAGCGCGTCGAGACCGCCGGGCACCGAGTCTGCGAGCGCTGCAACGAGAGCCGCCCCGTCGACGGCCGGCTCGCCGCGCACGGCGTCGGCCGCGGCGACGAGTGCCTGCGACAGCTCGCCGACCACGGTCTTCGTCACGGGTGTCACCGTGAGGTGGGTCGTGTGCGGCAGGCGCGTGCCGTCGGCCTGGGTGAGGGCGGGTTGCAGTTGCAGGTGCCAGCCGGCCGCGCGCGCGGCATCCGCCCAATGGTGCGGGTCGACCCGGCGGCCGGCCGGCACCGACTCGTCGGTGGCGACGGCGAAGAGCGGGCCCGTCGGCTCGCCGACCACCGTCAACCCCTCGATGCCCGCGACGACCTCGCGCAGCGCGCCGGTCGCGCGCGCCGCCTGCGCGGTGAGGCCCGTGAATCCGTCGTCGCCGAGCGCCTCGATGATCGCCCACGCCGCGGCGAGCGGTCCGGCGGGCTTCGAGCCCATGAGCGTCGGGTTCACGACGGGGTAGCCCGGCCACGCGGTCGTCGCGAAGTACTGGAACCGCTGCCGATCACGCCCCCTCGTGAGCAGCACCGAAACGCCCTTCGGCGCGTACCCGTACTTGTGCAGGTCGGCTGAAAGGCTCGTGACGCCGGGCACCGACAGGTTCCACGCCGGCAGTTCCTCGGGCCAGAAGGCGAGTGCGAAGCCGCCGATGCACGCGTCGACGTGCAGGGCGATGCCCCGCCGGGCGGTGATCGCCGCGACATCCACGACCGGGTCGAGCGCCGCGAACGGGTACGACGGCGCGCTCACGACCACGAGGGCCACGTCGTCGCCGAGCCGCTCCTCGATCGCCGTGGCCGAGACGGCGCCCGTCGCCGGGTCGACGGGCACGAGATCGAGCTCGAGCCCGAAGTACTCGGCCGCCTTGTGGAACGCGGCGTGCACGGTGACGGGAGCGACCACCCGCGGCACCCGTGGCGTGCCCGCACGAACCGAACGCCACAGGTCGCGGGCCGACTTGACCGCGAGCAGGCAGCTCTCGGTGCCCCCCGAGGTGACCGAGCCGGCGATCTCGTCGTCTTCCGCCCCGCCGAGCACCCGCCGTGCGAAGCCGACGACGCCGACCTCCATTGCGGCGACGGAGGTGAACGTCGTCGGGTCGAGGCCGTTGACCGGCTGCACGAGCCTCGCGGCATCGGCTGCGAGCTCGTCGAGTTCGGCGAGGCCGGAGTCGTACACGTACGAGAGCACCCGGCCCCCGTGCGTCGGTGCGTCGGCAGCGCGCAGCGCCTCGAGTTCGGCGAGGATCTCAGGTGCATCGCGACGAAATCCGTGCATCATGCCACCGTCTCCGCAGTCGGTGCGACGGCGTCGGCCTCGATATCGCCGCGCCGGAGCGGGTACCTGCGCAGCGCCACGAGGCTCGCGGCCACGAGCAGCGCGGGGATCACGCTGAAGCTGATCGCGATGCCCGCGATCGCGGCCGGCGACTGGGTCACCGTCTGGGAGCCGGTCGACTCCGCGTAGCCCGTCATCGCGAGCACGATCGTGAGCACCGTGGCGCCGAGCGCCATGCCGGCCGTCTCGCCGGCGGTCCAGACCCCGCCGAAGCTGCCGGCGCGGCCGATGCCGTGCGTGCTGGCGTCGTGCGAGATCACGTCGGGCAGCATCGCCATCGGCAGCGACTGCATGCCCGCATAGCCCGCGCCGGCGAGCGCGACGGGCACGTAGACCCAAGCCCCGGGCCCCCAGATCATGCCGACGAGGCTGAGCGCCGCGAGGCCGAAGAGCGTGCTCGCGAGCGCGAAGCCGCGCTCTTTGCCGACGCGGGCTGCCACCGCCTGCCAGACCGGCGCGAAGAGCACGGCCGGGCCGATGAGCGCCACGAAGAGCAAGGTGACC
Organism: Agromyces laixinhei; assembly: GCF_006337065.1. Taxonomy (NCBI): domain Bacteria; kingdom Bacillati; phylum Actinomycetota; class Actinomycetes; order Micrococcales; family Microbacteriaceae; genus Agromyces; species Agromyces laixinhei. Next base: position 2,763,987 of record NZ_CP040872.1, read on the forward strand.
GCTCGCTCGTCGCGGAGCACCCAGGTCGCGACGAACTGGGCACCGGCGAGCATGAGTCCGGTCGCGAGTCCCTGCAGCACGAATGCGGCGAGCAGCGCGCGGAACGCGGCGCTCCGCCGCAGCGCTGCGAAGCCCTCGGCGTAGCCGGCACGGATGTCGCGGCGCGGCGCGGCATCCGTCGATGCACTGAGCTCGGGCGCACCGGCCTTCGCAGCCGTCGTCGCGGCGACGAACATGCCCGCGCCGATCACGAGGCCCGCGACGAGCGCCATCACGAGGTACCCCGTGCGCTCGTCGTCGAAGGCCGCCCGCACCTCGGGGCCGCCGGCGCCGAAGAGCAGGATCGCGAGCGTGAGCACGACGACGCGCCAGGTGAGCAACCGCGTGCGGGCGTCGTAGTCGGCGGTGATCTCGGCCGGCAGCGCGACGTAGGGCACCTGGAAGATGCTGAACGCCGTGGCCGTCGTGAGGAAGGCGAGGAACACCCAGATGCCGGACGCCCCGGGGTCGAGTCCGGCCGGCACCGCGAAGGTCGCCGCGAATCCGACGGGCAGCGCGAGGGCGCCGACGATCATCCAGGTTCGGCGCGTGCCGGTGCGCGCGAGCGCTCGGTCGCTGCGCTCGCCGATCCACGGGTCGATCACGACATCCCACACCTTCGCGGCGGTGACGACGAGTCCGGCGACCAGTGCGGTCACCCCGAGCGTGTCGGTGAGGTAGTACACGAGCACGAGGCCGGGCAGTGTGGCGAAGCCCCCGGTGCCGATGGATCCGATCGCATAGCGGGTCACGACACCGCGGGACAGGGTTCGCTCCGATGCGGCCATGGAGGCAGTGTACTCACCCCCGACGGGCCGCATTCGGTCTCGCCGGAGAGCGAAGTGGGTCATTTGACCTAGACTGTGCGCATGCGTGCCCAAACCGTCTCCCCCGCCCTGTTCGCGAGCCTCGACGACGATGTCGTCGCTTCGGGCTCCGAGACCGTCTCCGTGCCGACCCCGTCAACGGGCGAGACTCTGCATGAACTGCCGCGTTCGAGCGCCGACGACGTGCGCGACGCCTTCGCCCGAGCACGTCTCGCACAGCTCGCGTGGGCCCGCGTCGGCTTCGCCGAACGCCGTCGCGTGCTGTTGCGGGCGCACGACCTCATCTTGGAGCGCCGCGAGATGCTGCTCGACCTCATCCAGCTCGAGAGCGGCAAGACCCGCGGCCAGGCGTTCGAGGAGATCTTCGCGGCGGTCTCCGTCACCCGGTACAACGCACTCGCGGCCCGCAAGGTGCTCCGCAGCCGCCCCGTTCGCTCAGGCCTGCCGACCGTTGCGACCAGCCGGGTGCGATACCGCCCGAAGGGCGTCGCGGGCGTCATCACGCCGTGGAACTTCGCGCTCAGTCTCGTCGCGATGGACGTCATTCCCGCGCTCGCCGCCGGTTGCGGCGTCGTGCAGAAGGCCGACGACCAGGGCGCCCTCTCGATCCTCGCGCTGCGACGCGCCTTCATCGACGCCGGCGTTCCCGCCGCGCTCTGGGCGGTCGTCGCCGGGCCGGCGGCCGAGGTCGGCGAAGCGCTGACGGATGTCGCGGACTTCATCTGCTTCACGGGCTCGACGGCCACCGGCCGCACGATCGGCGAGAAGGCGGGCCGACGCCTCGTCGGCGCCTCGCTCGAACTCGGCGGGAAGAACGCCCTGCTCGTGCTCGACGATGTCGACCCCGGGCAGGCCGCGGCGAACGCCGCGCACGCCGCCTTCTCTGCCATGGGCCAGCTCTGCGTCTCGGTCGAGCGCATCTACGTGCAGCGGAAGGTCGCCGGCCCGTTCCAGCGTGCGCTCATCGAGCGACTGCGGGCAGCTCGGCTCGGCTCGGAGCTCGACTTCGACGCCGACTTCGGATCGCTCGCGAGCGCCGCGCAACTCGCCCGGGTGCAGGCGCATCTCGACGATGCGGTCGAGAAGGGCGCCGTGGTGCTCGTCGGCGGCAAGCACCGGCCCGACATCGGACCGTGGTTCTTCGAGCCGACGGTGCTCACCGGCGTCACGCCGGACATGCTCGTGTACGCCGAAGAGACCTTCGGGGCGATCGCCTCGCTCTACCTCGTCGATGGCGACGACGAGGCTGTGCTCGCGGCCAACGCGGGCGACTACGGCCTGAACGCCGCCGTCTTCACGCGCTCCGCCGGCCGGGCGCGCCGTGTCGCCGACGCGATCGAGGCCGGCAGCGTCAACATCAATGAGGGGTACCGCGGCTCGTTCGCCTCGGTCGCCGCGCCGATGGGCGGCGTCAAGCAGTCGGGCCTCGGTCGGCGCAATGGCGAGGCGGGTATGCTGCGCTTCGTCGAGCCCGTCACGATCTCATCGACGACCGGCCTGCTGCAGCTGCCGCGCACGGGGCGGGAGTACGAACAGCAGGCACCGCTGCTCATGCTGCTCGCCCAGGCGCTGAAGGCACTGCGGCTGCGCTGAGCGCCCCGCAGGGCCGCTCAGGTCGCTTCGGAGTCGAAGGGTGCCGGCTGCTCGGGACCGAGCGGTTCGCGCCCCCGCTTCTGCTGCAGGTAGGCCGAGTTCTCGCCCGCAGAGGTTCGTGCCACCGTGGGCGTCGGGGCCTCCTCGGCGAACGGGTCGACGTCGGTGAGCGCCTCGCGGATGATGCGTCGCGGGTCGTACTGGCGGGGGTCGAGCTTCTTCCAGTCGACGTCGTCGAAGTCGGAGCCCATCTCGTTGCGCATGCGGTCTTTCGCGCCGTTGGCCATGTCGCGCAGCGATCTGACGAGCCGGCCGAGTTGCGCCGCGTAGTGCGGCAGCCGCTCGGGCCCGAGCAGGAAGACGGCGATCACCCCTACGATGAGGAGCTTCTCGAACGTCAGACCGAACACCCATACAGGATAGTCGGCGGCGAGGCGACTGGGAGACACGCCGTCGGCACCCTAGGCTGAGGGACTGAGAGAGATGCATCCGGGAGACGCCACGTGACCGATCACGACCTGAACTGGAAGTACGTCGACGACTCGGTCGCCGTGCCCGAATCGATCGCAAGGGCTCGCCTGCAATCGCTGGAGCTCGGCATCGATCCGGTGTCGCCGGCCATCGGCGCGCAACTCGCCGTGCTCGCCGCGGCATCTCGCGCCGAGTCGATCATCGAGGTCGGCACCGGTGTCGGCGTCTCTGGCCTCTGGATGATGCAGGCGGCCCGGCGCGCCCTCCTCACGTCGATCGACACCGAGACCGAGTATCAGCAGCACGCCCGGCAGCATTTCGCCGACGCGGGCGTCGCGGCCGCGCGTGTGCGGCTCATCGCCGGTCGCGCGAGCGAAGTGCTGCCGCGCATGAACGAGAGCTCGTACGACATCGTCTTCATCGACGCCGACGCCCCGTCGGTCATCGAGTATGCGGAGCACGGCCTTCGCCTGGCCAAGCCCGGCGGCATCGTGCTCGTCGCGCGTGCGCTCTGGAAGGGCCGGGTGTCCGACCCCGCGCGCCGCGACGAATCGGCGAACGCCTACCGCTCGCTCATCTCGGAGCTCGCGACGTCGACGGCCGTGGCCACCGCGATCTCGCCCGCCGGCGACGGCCTGCTGCAGATCGTCAAGCTCGGCGTCTGAGCTCCGGCCGCCGCACAGCGCAATCGAGACCGCACAGAGCAATCGAGCCCCGAGGGATCTCGGGGCTCGATTCGAGTGACGTGACTCAGGCGGGATTCACGACGCCGCCGAGGACGTCGTAGAGCTCCTTGGCCTCAGCATCGTTCACCGAGACGACGAGGCGCCCGCCACCCTCGAGTGGAACTCGAACGATGATGAGTCGACCCTCCTTCACGGCCTCCATCGGCCCATCTCCGGTGCGTGGCTTCATGGCCGCCATTGAGCTCCCCTTTCGTGGCTGAGATTCCATTATCTGCCAATGCGGGCGTTGCTGAGAAATCGCCGCGAGCCTGTGGACAACCTGATCGTCGACTTTCCACAGCTCGACGACGTTTCACACGGGCGCGGACACCCGCTCCGATCAGGGAGGCGTCCAGTCGCGGCCGTCGATCCCCCACGCGATGAGCAGCCAACCGAGCTGCAGCAGCAGGGAGAGCGCGACCATCCCCCAGCGATAGCACCGCGCCCGCGGCTGCGCCACGGCACCGACGAGCGGGAACATCGGCGCGAGAAGCCGGAAGGTGCTCGACTGCGGAAAGAACACTGCGAGCAGGTACAGCGCGTAGCTCGCGAGCCAGAGCCGCAGGTCGACCCCGAGACGCCGCACCGCCGGCAGGAACAACGTCACCGCGAACGCCACGATGAGTACGACCACGACGATCGTGCCGAACGGCTGGCCGAGCCACCAGTCACCCGACTGGAACCACGCGGTGAACGGCACGAGCTCCTGGTACCCGATGTAGGCCGAGCGCCACGCGAGTTCGGTCGCGGTGTAGCCGTGCAACTCGCCGGTCGCCGCCCACACGATGCCGGGCCACGCGAGCCCGATGAGCCCGGCGAAGACGGTCACGGATGCCGCGAGCACCCGTTCCCGCATCGGGAACGGGTCGCTCCTGCGCGTGTACCAGCGCCAGACCCAGTGCAGTCCGAGGGTGAGCGCGAATGCGAGCGCCCCCGGCCGCGTGAACGCCCATACGGCGAGCACCGGCACGAGCCATCCGTATCGTCGATCGACGAGCAGGAGCAGCGCGAGTGCGAGCCACAGGAGGCCGAGCGATTCGGCGTACCCGAACTGCATGATCGGCGAGACGGGTGCGACCGAGAAGAGCACGACGGCGAAGAGCGCGCGGTCGGGTTCGAGGAAGCGCGACATGAGCCGGTGGGTCACGAGCGCGGCTCCGAGACCCGCGGCGAGCGACACGACGACGGATGCCACGTTCCACGGCACCCCGAGCCAGGTCACGACGCCGACGAGCACCGGGTAGACCGGAAGGAACGCCCATGCGTTCTCGGCGACCTGCCCCGCCTCGGTCAGGGGCAGCTCACTCGGGTACCCGCCGAGCCAGATGATCTGGTACCACCGGGCATCCCAGAGGTTCGCGTAGTCGAAGTAGTCCGGTCGCGCGGCCGTCCACGGGTTCGAACCCTGCACGCCCGCCAGCACGAGCACCATGACCGTCGTGATCGCGCGGGCACCGAGGAAGATCAGGGCGACCTTCGCCCACCACGGCGCGAGCCGCCAGCGCACGCGCGGCGAGCGGCGCGTGGCGCGGAAGGGGTCGGGGTCGCGAAGAGCGGCCGACGACGTGCTCATGCGTTCCCCGTTCGGATCGCGCCGCTCAGGCGGTGACGCCGGTCAGCCAGGCGCGGAGCGCCGTCTCGGTGTGCCGGATCTGCCGGACATCGACCCGTTCATCGTCGGCGTGCGCCTTGAGGGGGTCGCCGGGGCCGAAGTTCACCGCCGGGATGCCGAGGGCGCTGAAGCGAGCGACATCCGTCCAGCCGTACTTGGGGCGCGGCTCTGCGCCGACCGCGCGCACGAACTGCTGCGCGAGCGGATCGTCGAGTCCGGGCCGTGCCCCTTCTGCGCTGTCGACGATCGCAACGTCGAAGCCGTCGAAGAACGAGGTCACGAGGGCGGATGCCTCGGCCACGCTGCGGCTCGGCGCGAAACGGTAGTTGACCGTGAGCACGGCCTCGTCGGGAATCACGTTGCCCGCAATGCCGCCCGAAACGAGCACGGCGTTCAGCCCCTCGCGGTAGGCGAGCCCGTCGACCTCGACGGTCTCGGCCTCGTACTCCGCAAGCCGCGTGAGCGCCGGAGCGAGCTTGTGGATGGCGTTCTCGCCCACCCAGCTGCGCGCCGAGTGCGCCCGCAGCCCGGCGGTGCGCACCTCAGCGCGGAGGGTGCCGTTGCAGCCGCCCTCGACCTGCCCGTTCGACGGTTCGCCGAGGATCGCGAAGTCGCCGGCGAAGAGGTCGGGCCGGTTGCGCGAGAGTCGGCCGAGTCCGTTCAGCGATGCCGCGACCTCCTCGTTGTCGTACCACATCCACGTGACGTCGACGACGGGTTCGGTGAGCTCGAGCGCGAGCTTCAGCTGCACCGCGACGCCGGCCTTCATGTCGACCGTGCCGCGCCCCCACAGGTAGTCGACGCCGTCTTCGGTCTCGAACCGAGTCGGCACGTTGCCGTTGATCGGCACGGTGTCGAGGTGGCCGGCGATCACGACCCGGCGCTCGCGACCGAGGTTCGTGCGTGCGACCACGGTGTCGCCGTCGCGGAACACCTCGAGGTGGGACGCCCCGGCAAACGCCTGTTCGACGAGGTCGGCGAGCAGCGTCTCATCGCCCGACACGCTCGGCACATCGCAGATCGCCTGCGTGATGGCGACGGAATCGGCGGCCAGGTCGAGCGTGAGCGGCGTGTGGGCGGGCATCCCCCGAGTCTAGGCGTCCGAGTAGGCTGAGCGCGTGATCAGGCGGCGGCAGCACCCGGATGCGACTCAGGCCACCACGCGCCTCGAGGCGTTCACCGACGGCGTGTTCGCGATCGCCGCGACGCTGCTCGTGCTCGACCTCACGACCCACGCCCTCGGCGAGGTCGACAGCGACGCCCAACTGTGGGCGGCACTGGGCGGCATGTGGGAGCTGTTCCTCAACTTCGGGGTCAGCTTCATCGTGCTGTGCCTGCTGTGGATGACCCATGTGCAGCAGTTCGAGAGCATCGCCCGGGTCGACGCCGTGATGACCTGGCTCAACAACGGCCGACTGCTGTTCGTCGTGCTCGTGCCCTTCACGACCGGTGTCGCGACCGAGTACTCGGAGTACTACGCCGGGCGCATGCTGATGCCCATCACCTTCTTCCTCGCCATCCTGTTCAGCTGGCTGCAGTGGCGCTGGGCCGTGCACCACCGCAGCGACCTGATGCCCGACCTTCCCGAGCAGGATGTGCGCACGCTCGATCGCGGATCCCTCAGCGCGGTCATCCTCGCCACCTCGGTGGTGGTGCTGTCGCCGTGGCTCGGATCCGCGGCGTTCCTGATGTTCACCCTCGACAGTCTGCTCACGCGGGCGTTGCGCACGCGCAGTGCCGGAGCCGGGACCACGACCGGCTGAACGACGGCGTCACGCGGAGTCGCCTTCGTGAGTCACACGTGCCCACTGCCTCGATACGCTTGACGCATGCCCGCGAACGATGCTTCCACCCCTCCCGCCCGCACCGCCCACGGCGCCGGTCTCGCAACCGTCGCGGCCGACGGCACCGTGCTCGACGCGTGGTTCCCGAACCCCGAGCTCGTGGGCGAAGGCGGCGCCGAGGCATCCGCTCTCGCACCTGCCCACCTCGAACTCGCCCGGCCCGACGACCGACGCAACGTCACCGTCGAGGCCGTCGACTTCACGATCGATCTCGACGCAGCCCCCGACGGCACGGCCGACGCGTACCTGCGCCTGCACCTGCTCTCGCACCTCGTCGTGCGGCCGAACACGATCAACCTCGACGGCATCTTCGCGCACCTGCCCTCGGTCGTGTGGACGAACGGCGGGCCGGTGCATCCCGACGACTTCACACGACTGCGCCCGGCGCTCCAGCGTGCCGGAATCCACGCCGAGGGGCTCGACAAGTTCCCGCGACTGCTCGACTACGTCACACCCGACCGCGTGCGCATCGCCGACGCCGCCCGCGTGCGACTCGGCGCGCACCTCGCACCCGGCACCACCGTCATGCACGAGGGCTTCGTGAACTTCAACGCCGGCACGCTCGGGGCGTCGATGGTCGAGGGGCGCATCTCGCAGGGCGTCGTCGTCGGCGACGGCAGCGATATCGGCGGCGGCGCATCGATCATGGGCACGCTGTCGGGCGGAGGCACGCAACGCATCGAGATCGGCGAGCGCGCGCTGCTCGGCGCGAACTCGGGCATCGGCATCTCGATCGGCGACGACAGCGTCGTCGAAGCGGGCCTCTACGTCACGGCGGGCACCAAGGTCGTGCTGCTCGGCGGCAAGGGCGAGCGGCCGAGCACGGTCAAGGCGGTCGTGCTCTCGGGAGTGCCGAACCTGCTGTTCCGCCGCAATTCGCTGAACGGCCAGGTCGAGGCCCTCTCCCGCTCGGGCGACGGCGTGCAGCTGAACACCGCTCTGCACGCGTAGCAGCTCCGGGCACGCGACCCGGCCCGGCACTCCCACATCACAGCCCTGCAACGACCGCCCGCAACGGCGGTCGTCTCCGCTACAGTTGTTCACTCGGGCCGCCATGGGGCGGCCCTCTGCTTGCACATCACGAAGGAGTGGCGTGGGTACCGACGCATCGCGAACCAGTCGGCATCGAGTGATGAAATTCGTCATCGGCCTGCTCATCACCGTGCTCGTGCTCGCGATCGTCGCGGCCGGACTCGGCTGGTGGACCGTGCATCGTTCGTTCCCGACCCTGAACGGCGCCGTCGACGTTCCGGGGCTCGGCGCCGAGGTGACCGTCATCCGCGACGATGCCGGCATCCCGCAGCTCTACGCCGAGACCGACCACGACCTGTTCTTCGCGCAGGGCTACGTGCACGCGCAAGACCGCTTCTGGGAGATGGACTTCCGCCGGCACGTCACCTCCGGGCGCCTCGCCGAGCTCTTCGGAGAATCGCAGGTGGGCACCGATGCATTCATCCGCACCCTCGACTGGCGGGGCATCGCAGAACAGGAGTACGAGGCGCTCGCATCCGCCCCGAAGGCGTACTACGACGCATACGCCGAGGGGGTCAACGCCTACCTCGGCGAGCGCAGCGGTGCCGACCTCTCGCTCGAGTACGCGGTGCTCGGGCTGCAGAATCCCGGCTACTCCCCCGAACCGTGGACGGGCGTCGACTCGATCGCCTGGCTGAAGGCCATGGCGTGGGATCTCCGCTCGAACCTCGGCGACGAGATCGACCGCGCGATGCTGTCGACCGCGCTGCCGCCCGAAGAGGTCGCCCGCCTCCATCCCGAGTTCCCGTGGGGCACCATGCCGACGATCGTCGGCGAGCAGCCGGCAGCAGCGCCCGCCGGGCTGTCGTCGACCCGGCTTCCGGGCGACGTCGACGCCTCCGAGACGGATGCCGCCGCGGCATCCGCGCCCGTGTCCGACTACGTCGCGGCCCTCGCCACGCTGCGCGCGACGATCGACGGGGTGCCCGAGCTGCTCGGCCCTGAGGGCGGTGACATCGGCTCGAACTCGTGGGTGGTGTCGGGCGCGCTGACCGAGTCGGGCCTGCCGTTGCTCGCGAACGATCCGCACCTCGGGCCGACCATGCCGTCGATCTGGACCCAGATGGGCCTGCACTGCGTCGAGATCACCGAGACCTGCGGCTTCGACGTCGCCGGGTTCTCCTTCTCGGGGCTGCCCGGAATCGTCATCGGCCAGAACGCCTCGATCGCGTGGGGCTTCACCAATCTCGGGCCCGACGTCGCCGACCTCTACCTCGAACGTCTCGACGGCGACTCCTACGAACTCGACGGGGCGCTCGTGCCGCTGACACTCCGTGAGGAGACCATCGAGGTCGCGGGCGGCGATCCCGTCACGATCACGGTGCGCTCGACCGATCGCGGCCCGATCGTGACCGACATCAGCACCGACTTCGGCGAGGTCGCGGCGCAGTTCCCCGCGGCATCCGGCCAGCCCGACGGCACGTACGAGGTCTCGCTCCAGTGGACCGCGCTGACGCCGGGCACGACCGCCGGCGCGATCTTCGCGCTCGACCGGGCGCAGGACTGGAACGGGTTCCGCGCGGCCGCCGCGCTCTTCGACGTGCCGGCGCAGAACCTCATCTACGCCGATGTCGCGGGCAACATCGGCTATCAGGCTCCCGGCCGCATTCCCGTGCGCACGTCCGGCGACGGCACCCTCCCCGTGCCGGGGTGGACGAGCGAGAACGGCTGGTCGGGCACGATCCCCTTCGATGAGCTGCCGTCGGTGCTGAATCCGGCGGCCGGCTACATCGTGACCGCCAACAACGCGGCCGCGGGCCCCGACGGGCCGATGCTCACGAAGGACTGGGACTACGGGTACCGAGCCGCGGGTATCGACCGCCTGATCCGTGAGCGCATCGACTCGGGCGAGAAGTTCACGGTCGACTCGCTCGCCGAGATCCAGCTCGACACGGCGGATGCGAATGCCGAGGCATTCCTGCCGGTGATCGCCTCGCTCGAGGTCGACGGTGATGCCGCCCGTGGCGCGGAGCTGCTCGGCGGCTGGAACGGCAACGCCGATGTCGACAGCGCACAGGCGGCCTACTTCGCCGTGTTCTGGCGCACGCTGCTCGATGACATGTTCGGCGAGTTGCCCGAGGCCGCCCTTCCGCAGGGCGGCGACCGATGGTTCAACGTCGTCGGCACCCTGCTCGGCGAGCCCGACGCGGCGTGGTGGACGAACGAAGACCTCGGCGTCGCCGGCCGTGACGCGATGATCGCGAACGCGCTCGACGCCGCGTGGAAAGAGGCCGAGCAGCGCATGGGGTCGAACCCCGACTCGTGGCGATGGGGTCGGCTGCACACGCTGACCCTCACGAACCAGAGCTTCGGGGAATCGGGCATCGCACCGATCGAGTGGCTCTTCAATCGGGGCCCGTACGAGCTCGGCGGCGGCTCGGCGATCGTGAATGCGATCGGCTGGGACGCGAGATTCGGCTACGCCGTCGACTGGGTTCCCTCGATGCGCATGGTCGTCGATCTGGCCGACCGCGACGCTTCACGCTGGATCAACCTGACGGGCGCCTCGGGTCACGCGTTCCACGCGAACTACGCCGATCAGGCACCGCTCTGGCAGCGGGGCGAACTGCTCGACTGGCCGTTCACCCGCGAGGGCGTCGAGGCCGACGCACGCGACACGTTGACGCTGCAGCCGGCTCAGGCCGAGGGGTAGTGCCGCTCGGGCTCCCCGATGTAGAGCTGCTGCGGGCGGCCGATCTTCGTCTGCGGGTCGAGGTTCATCTCGCGCCAGTGGGCCATCCAGCCGGGCAGGCGGCCGATCGCGAAGAGCACGGTGAACATGCGCGTCGGAAAGCCCATCGCCTTGTAGATGACACCCGTGTAGAAGTCGACGTTCGGGTAGAGCCGCCGCTCCTTGAAATAGTCATCTTGCAGGGCGAACTGCTCGAGCTCCTTCGCGATGTCGAGCAGCGGGTCGGCGACGCCGAGCCCGGCGAGCACCTCGTCGGCCGACTGCTTGACGATCGTCGCGCGCGGGTCGTAGTTCTTGTAGACGCGGTGCCCGAAGCCCATGAGCTTCACGCCGTCTTCCTTGTTCTTGACGCGCTCGACGAACTTCTCGACCCCTTCGCCGGAGTCGCGGATGCGGCCGAGCATCTGCAGCACCGCTTCGTTCGCACCGCCGTGAAGCGGGCCCGAGAGCGCCTGGATGCCGGCGGAGATCGAAGCGTAGAGGTTCGCGCCGGTCGATCCGACGAGTCGCACGGTCGACGTCGACGCATTCTGCTCGTGGTCCTCGTGCAGGATCAGGAGCCGGTCGAGCGCGGTGGAGAGCACCGGATCGACGCCGAACGGCTCGGCCATGTTGCCGAAGTTCAGCTTCAGGAAGTTGTCGACGAACGACAGCGAGTTGTCGGGGTACAGGAAGGCCTGGCCGATCGACTTCTTGTGCGCGTAGGCCGCGATCACGGGCAGCTTCGCGAGGAGGCGGACCATGGTGAGTTCGACCTGCTCGGGGTCGTTCGAGTCCGTCGAGTCCTCGTAGTACGTCGAGAGCGCAGACACGGCGCTCGAGAGCACCGACATGGGGTGCGCGGTGTGCGGCAGCGACGAGAAGAAGCGCTTGAGGTCTTCGTGCAGCAGCGTGTGGCGCCGGATCTTCTCGTCGAACTCGCCCAGCTGGTCGGCCGTCGGCAGTTCACCGTAGATGAGCAGCCACGCGACCTCGAGGAACGTCGAGTTCGCCGCGAGTTCTTCGATCGGGTAGCCGCGGTAGCGGAGGATGCCCTGCTCGCCGTCGATGTAGGTGATCGCCGACCGCGTCGATGCGGTGTTGACGAATCCGTAGTCGAGCGCGGTGAGGCCCGTCTGCCTTGTCAGCGTCGACACGTCGATGCTCGAGTTGCCCTGCACCGCGCGCTGGACGGGCAGCTCGGCCGTCGTACCGCCGTAGCTGAGGGTCGCGGTCTGAGGGGTCTGTCCTGCCGCATTCTTCACGACGTCGCTCACGGCGCCTCCTGTGATCGTCACTAGCGCGGTCACCTGCCTTCCGGTCGCGGCCCTCAGGGCGGCCGCGGCCCGATTACAGCCTAGACGGGCGCCGGGCCAACTGTCGCACTCGCCAACAGATCGCCGCTTCCGTTGGTGGGAATCACAGCCGCAGGCCTCGCCTCAGCACGAACGAGCGGATGTCACGCCGGTGCGGCAGCTCGGAGCCGCTCGGAGGCGGCCGAGATGCGCTCGTCGGTCGCGGTCAGCGACAGCCGAACATGTTCGGGATGGTGGGGGCCGTAGAAGATGCCGGGGCCGGCGACGATGCCGAGGTCGGCGAGCCGCCCGATCGACTCCCAGGCCGCGCGGCCCTCGGTCGCCCAGAGATAGAGTCCGGCCTCGCTGCGATCGATGCGGAATCCGGCTGCCTCGAGCGCGGGCTTCAGCAGGTCGCGGCGTGCGCGGTATCGCTCCTTCTGCTCTGCCACGTGCACGTCGTCGCGGAGCGCGGCGATCATCGCCGCCTGCAACGGTTGCGGGAGCATGAGCCCCGCGTGCTTGCGCACGGTCGTGATGCGCCCGATGACGGCTGCGCACCCCGCGATGAAGGCGGTGCGGTACCCGGCCATGTTCGACTGCTTCGACAGCGAATAGGCGACGAGCACCTGGTGACGGCTCTCGCCGACGACCCGCGGGTCGAGCAGGCTCGGAGCCGGGGCATCCGCCCACTCGCCCTCCCACCCGAGCTCGGCGTAGCACTCGTCGCCGACGATGATCGCGTCGAGTTCGAGGGCACGCTCGCGTGCGGTGCGCAGTTCGTCGATCGTGAGCACCCGGCCGTCGGGGTTGCCTGGGCTGTTCAGCCAGACGAGCTTCGTCTCGGCGGGCCACTCGGCCGGGTCGTCGGAGGCCATCGCCGTGGCGCCGACGAGCACGGCGCCCATCTCGTAGCTCGGGTACGCCGCCCGCGGGTGCACGACGACGTCGCCCTCGCCGAGTCCGAGCAGGAACGGCAGCAGTGCGACGAGCTCCTTGGAGCCGACGGTCGGCAGCACATTGGCCGACGTGAGCCCGGTGACACCGCGGCGACGGGCGAACCAGTCGATGATGGCGCTGCGCAGTTCGTCGGTGCCGATCGTCTGGGGATAGGCGTGGGCATCGGTCGCGTTCGCGAGCGCTGTTCGCACGAGCGCCGGGGTCGGGTCCACCGGCGAGCCGATCGACAGGTCGACGACACCGTCGGGATGCACGGCGGCGCGCTCACGGAACGGCACCATGAGGTCCCACGGATAGTCGGGCAGCTCGCCGCGCGCCATGCTCAGTGCGCCTGAGGAGGGAGCACCGCGATCACGGGGTGATCCTTCGGGATGACGCCGATCTTGGCGGCACCGCCGGGCGATCCGATGTCGTCGAAGAACTCGACGTTGGCCTTGTAGTAGTCGGCCCACATCTCGGGCAGGTCGTCTTCGTAGTAGATCGCCTCGACCGGGCAGACCGGTTCGCACGCCCCGCAGTCGACGCACTCGTCAGGGTGGATGTAGAGCGAGCGTTCACCCTCGTAGATGCAGTCGACGGGACACTCGTCGATGCAGGCGCGGTCTTTGACGTCGACGCACGGAAGGGCGATGACATAGGTCACGGTGTTCGCTGTCCCTTCGAGAGGATGGGACTCCAGTCTAGGCGTCGCGCAGGGTCTCGGCGTCGCGCGGCCGGGGCTTCGGCAGCTTCGGCCAGGCGACGACGAGCACCGCGATGAGCGCAGGCGCGATCGACCACACCGTGCCGGTGAGGTCGCCGACGATGAGCACCGAACCGCCCGGACCCGGAAGTGTGAGCACGGCGACCGCGACGACGATGCCGGCACCCGCTGCTGCGGCGGCCCCGCGCCCGCCGGCGACGAGCCTGATTCCGAGCAGCAGGCCCGCGACGCCGACGAGGGCGGCGACGAGCCCCCACGGAACCGCGATCTCACCGATGGTCCACGACGTGCGATGCCCGACCGTGCCGAGTGCGCCGTAGAAGAGCCCGATCAGGAACGCGACGACGATCGTGCCGATGCGGCTGCCGCGACTCGTCATTTCGTCTGTGGCGTGACCGTGTACGAGACCGCCTCGCCCTCACCGGCCACGAGCACGAAGTACTCGCCGTTCGAGTACACGACGGCGCTCGCGCCCTCACCCGACAGTGTGGTGTCTTCGGTGAAGCCCGCGGCCTCGAGCTTCGCCGCCGCGTCGGCGACGGGGTCGGCCGCGGTCGACGCGATCATCACGATCCAGCCTTCGCTGCCGCCCGCGCCGGCGGCGAAGGTGATGTCGCCGTCGACGAGTGCGACCGATTCGGGAAAGCCGTCCGGCAGTTCGCCGCCGAGGCTGACGTCGCCGCCGGTGGCGCCCTCGACGGCGTCTTCGACGCCCTGCTCGACGAGGTCGGCCGGGTTCGGGAAGCAGGCGGAAAGACCCGTCACGGCGAGCGCCGCGATCAGCGCGGCAGCGCCCAGACGACGGCTGGTGGTGGACTGTCGCATGGTCGACTCCTCGTATGCAGTGGTCTGGTATCGGGGCGTGCACGGCGCGCATCGAGGCATCCGATGGCCCCTTCAGGAATTCTATCGGGCACGCGGGGCGGATGCCGTAGCGTGGAGCGCGACACGGAACGGGCCGTGCGGAGAGGATCGACGATGGCCGAGCCCAGCACCCAGGAGAACGGGCCCGACGTGCGCGTCGAGCGCGACGGCGGCATCGCGATCGTGACGATCGACCGGCCGAGGGCGCTGAACGCGCTCTCCCCTGAGGTGCTCTCCACGATCCTCGGCACCTTCGAGGCGCTCGCCGCCGAGGGCAGCGACGTACGCGGGGTACTGCTGACCGGCGCCGGCGGACGCGCCTTCGTGGCGGGCGCCGACATCAGGGCGATGGCGCAGTTCACACCCGAACAGGCTGAAGAGACGGCCCGACTCGGTCACCGGGTCGCCGCAGCGATCGAGGGGCTCGCTGCCCCCGTCATCGCGTGCGTCGACGGCTTCGCACTCGGCGGTGGCCTCGAACTCGCGCTCGCCTGCGACTTCATCTACGCAACGGATGCCTCGAGCTTCGGGCAGCCCGAAGTGCATCTGGGGCTCATCCCGGGGTTCGGCGGCACCGTGCGTCTCCCCCGTGCCGTCGGCCTGGCCAGGGCGAAGGAGCTCATCTACACCGGACGACGCATCGACACGGCCGAGGCCCTCGCCATCGGACTCGTCGCTCGGTCGTTCGCCGATCGCGAGTCGCTCTTCGCGGGAGCTCGGGCGACGCTCGACGAGGTCGGCGCGAACGCCGCACCCGCGGTCGGTCTCGCCAAGCGCGTGCTCGTCGACGCGGCCGGCCGGCGCACCGAGTCGGCGACGGAGCTCGAAGTCGCGGGCTTCGGCGACGCATTCCGCACACAGGACATGCGCGAGGGCGTCGCGGCCTTCGTCGAGAAGCGCGAGCCGGAGTTCACCGGCGCCTGAGCCGCGCACGCACGCACTGCTTCCGCGCGACGCACCTTCCTCGCGCGCACGCGCGCCTTCCGCGCACGCACCTCTTCCGCGCGCACGCACCTCTTCCGCGCGCACGCGCGCCTTCCGCGCGCACCCATGTAGGACGAAGCCACCTTTGTAGGACACACCGATATCGGCGCGTCCTACACAGCGCTCTTCGTCCTACAGTCCTCTAATCACCGGCCAGCTCTGCTGACCAGTCCCACAGCTGCTGACCAGTCCCGCGTCTGCTGACCAGTCCCACAGCTGGGCGGCCTGAGCCGCGCGTCAGCCGAGGCGGGCCGACAGCCAGGCGAAACCGTCGAATCGCACGCCATCCTCGCCGAACATCTCGAGGTGCAGGTGCGGGCCGGTCGACTGACCGGTCGAACCCACGAGCCCGATGACCTGGCCGGCCGTGACCTGTTGCCCGACCGAGACGGTCATCGACCCGATCTGCATGTGCCCGTACGAGCTCGTGATGAGTTCGCCGCCGATGTTGTGCTGCACCTCGATGTTGACCCCGAGTCCGCCGCCGTTCTCGGTGGCGAGCACCACGACGCCGTCGGCGATCGACATCACGGGGGTGCCGTTGCCCGGGTTGAAGTCGACGCCGTCGTGATTCGTCGAGCAGCCCGAGCACGGGGCCGCACGCGGGCCGAAGCCGCTACTGCGGTTCTCAGGGGTCAGCACCGGCCAGACGATCGTGTCGGTGTCGACGAGTGCGACGTTGCCGAGACTCGCGACCTCCGACACGATGGGCGGCGGCGCCGCCACGACGTCATACGGTTCGGCCGCCAGCTGCGACATGACACCCTCGCCGCCGACCTCGACCGTCTGCGGGGTGTACTCGATCGTGTCTTCGGCCGGGGCATAGACCGAGGCGCGGGCCTCCGTGTCGGTCGCTGAGACCGCGAGTGACGGCAGGCTCGTGGCGACCATCATGGCCGCGGCGAACGACATTGCGATGACTGAGAACATCGGCCGCAGCGAGCGCCTCGGGCGATGCGCGCGCACCGCGGAGGGTGTGCCGCCGGGTCCGGTCGGGTCATGCGGTGCGCCGGCGACGGAGCGGCGGGCGGTGCGAAGGCGGGAGGGGCTGGGGGCGGCCGCGCGGCGGCCGTGCTTGGGGGGAATCATATGGGGGTGCGTTACGTATTTTCCGAGTCGAGTGCGAGACAACCTCAGTTACGGTACGGATCGATTCTGAGAAAAGCCTCAGATGCGCATGCATAGAACCTGCGAGCGGCGCACTCAGGTGCACTCAGGTGCACACAGGTGCACCAGGCACACGCAACGCACACCGAGACAACAAGCGGATGCCGCCGGGCCGATCAGCCCCGCGGCATCCGCTCATGCAGAAGTCGTGTGTCAGCCCTGCTTCTTCAGGCGCGACGTCGCACGTGCACGCGCCGTGGCGTCGAGCTCGACCTTGCGGATGCGCACGGCGGCCGGCGTGACCTCGACGCACTCGTCTTCGCGGGCGAACTCCAGGCACTCCTCGAGCGAGAGTTGGCGCGACGGCGTCATCGACTCGAAGGTGTCGGCGGTCGACGAACGCATGTTCGTCAGCTTCTTCTCTTTCGTGATGTTGACGTCCATGTCGTCGGCGCGGGAGTTCTCGCCGATCACCATGCCCTCGTAGACCTCTTCGGTGGGATTCACGAAGAAGGTCATGCGCTCCTGCAGGGCGATGATGGCGAACGGGGTGACCACACCGGAGCGGTCGGCGACGATCGAACCGTTGTTGCGGGTGACGATCTGACCGGCCCACGCGTCGTAGCCGTGCGAGATCGCGTTGGCGATGCCGGTGCCGCGCGTGGTCGTCATGAACTCCGTGCGGAAGCCGATGAGCCCGCGGCTCGGCACGATGAATTCCATGCGCACCCAGCCGGTGCCGTGATTCGACATGTTGTCCATGCGCCCCTTACGGGCGGCGAGCAGCTGGGTGATCGCGCCGAGGTACTCCTCGGGAGCGTCGATCGTGAGGTGCTCGTACGGCTCGTGGGTCTTGCCGTCGACCTGCTTCGTGACCACCTGGGGCTTGCCGACCGTGAGTTCGAAGCCCTCACGGCGCATCTGTTCCACGAGGATCGCGAGCGCGAGCTCGCCGCGGCCCTGCACCTCCCACGCGTCGGGGCGGCCGATGTCGAGAATCTTCAGCGAGACATTGCCGACGAGCTCTCGGTCGAGTCGGTCCTTCACCATGCGGGCGGTGAGCTTGTGGCCCTTGACCTTGCCGACGAGGGGCGAGGTGTTCGTACCGATCGTCATCGAGATCGCCGGCTCATCGACCGCGATGATCGGGAGCGCGCGCACATCGTCGGCGTCGGCGAGGGTGTCGCCGATCATGATGTCCTCGAATCCGGCCACGACGGCGATGTCGCCGGGGCCGGCACTCTCGGCCGGGTAGCGGTCGAGGGCCTTCGTCAGGAAGAGCTCGGTGACGCGAACATTCTGCACGGAGCCGTCGTGCTTGACCCAGGCAACCGTCTGGCCCTTCTTGATCGTGCCGTGGAAGACTCGGAGCAGCGCGAGACGACCGAGGAAGGGTGAAGCATCGAGGTTCGTCACGTGCGCCTGGAGCGGGTGCTCGTCGTCGTACGTCGGCGCGGGGATGTGCTGCAGAATCGACTCGAAGAGCGGCTCGAGGTCGTCGTTGTCGGGCAGCTCGCCGTTGCCGGGCTTGTTATGGCTCGCGGCGCCGTTGCGCCCTGAAGCGTAGACGACCGGCACATCGAGGATCGCGTCGAGGTCGAGGTCGGGCACGTCGTCGGCCATGTCGGAGGCGAGGCCGAGGAGCAGGTCCTGGCTCTCGGCGACGACCTCGTCGATGCGCGCATCGGGGCGGTCGGTCTTGTTGACGAGCAGGATCACCGGCATGCGGGCCTCGAGGGCCTTGCGGAGCACGAAGCGGGTCTGCGGCAGCGGCCCTTCGCTCGAGTCGACGAGCAGCACGACGCCGTCGACCATCGACAGACCGCGCTCGACCTCGCCGCCGAAGTCGGCGTGACCCGGGGTGTCGATCACGTTGATCGTGATCGGACCGTCGGCAGCGTGCGTGCCCCTGTACGAGATCGCCGTGTTCTTGGCGAGGATCGTGATGCCCTTCTCGCGCTCGAGCTCGTTCGAGTCCATGGCGCGCTCTTCGACGTGCGCGTGCGCGTCGAAGGAGTTCGTCTGGTTGAGCATCGCGTCGACGAGCGTGGTCTTGCCGTGGTCGACGTGCGCGACGATCGCGACGTTTCGCAGGTCATTCCGGGTGGCGTTGGCCATGTTTGGTCCTCGGGGTGCCGGCCGCCCGTCGCCCCCGAGCACGAGATCAGCGCACGGAGACAGCGTGGAAGCGCTGAGATGAAGGTCTGTGGGGAGCGCAGGATGCCGCAGTCACGGCGTGCGCCCATCCAGCTTACAGGGTCGGGCGACCGCGAAGCTGAGAACGCACGTGCGCCCGGCCTCCGATCCACTCGGAGCCGGGCGCTCGCGTACTGCTGTACGCCAGCTCGGCGTCTAGGCTCCGAGCTGGATGTTCGCACCGGGGATCGCCGCGAGGAGATCTTTCGTGTACTGCTCCTGCGGGTGGTCGAACACCTCGTCGGTGGTCGCCGACTCGACGATCTTGCCGCGCTGCATCACGCAGACCCGATCGGCGATGACGCGCACGACGGCGAGGTCGTGGGTGATGAAGAGGTACGTCAGACCGAGTTCTGCCTGCAGATCGGCGAGCAGGCGCAGGATCTGCGCCTGGACGAGCACGTCGAGCGCGGAGACCGCCTCGTCGAGCACGAGGATCTCGGGCTTCAGCGCGAGCGCACGCGCGATCGCGATGCGCTGACGCTGTCCGCCCGACAGCTCGTTGGGATACCGGCCGACCAGCGTTCGCGGCAGCGACACCTGCTCGAGCAGCTCGAACACACGCTCCCGGCGGGAAGCGTTCGTGCCGACTTTGTGCGTGAACAGCGGCTCCGAGATGGTGTTGCCGATGTTGCGAAGCGGGTTGAGCGTGCCGTACGGATCCTGGAACACCGGTTGCATTCGACCGCGGAGCTCGAACAGCTCTTTGCCGCTCGTGGCCGCGAGGTCCTTGCCTCCCACGACGATCTTCCCGCTCGTGGCATCCTCGAGCTTCAGCAGCAGCTTCGCCACGGTCGACTTGCCCGAGCCCGACTCACCCACGAGCGCCATGGTGGTGCCCTTGGGGATCTGGAACGAGACCTGATCGACCGCGGTGAACTCGCCCGAACCCCGGATCTTGAAGACCTTGGTGAGGTCTTCGACCACGATCGCCGGCGGAGCGGATTCTGCAGCGGCGAGCGCTTCGGCGCGGGCTTCCGCCGTTGCGAGCAGGTCGATCGAGTCACCTGCCGCACTCGCTGCGTCGTCGGACATCGAGGACTCGGCCGCCGAGATCGATCCTGTTGCCTGGATGCGGCGCGAGGCGAGACTCGGCGCCGCGGCGACGAGTCGCTGCGTGTACGGATGCTGCGGGTTCTGCAGGATCTGGGCCGACGGGCCGGATTCGACGATTCGGCCCTTGTACATCACGACGAGCTGCTCGGCGCGTTCGGCCGCGAGGCCGAGGTCGTGCGTGATGAACAGCAGCGTCGTGCCGAGCTCGCGGGTGAGCGACTCGAGGTGATCGAGGATGACCCGCTGCACCGTGACGTCGAGCGCGGAGGTCGGCTCGTCGGCGATGAGCAACTGCGGGTTCGCTGCGAGGCCCATGCCGATCAGCACGCGCTGGCGCATGCCGCCCGAGAACTGGTGCGGGAACTGCTTGAGCCGCCGGTCGGCGTCGTGGAGACCCGCCTGCTTCAGCACCTCGATCGCGCGCTTCTTGACCTCTTTGCGCCCCGTGGCGATGCCGTTCGCCTGGATGGCCTCCTCGACCTGGAAGCCGATCGACCACACGGGGTTGAGGTTGGACATCGGGTCCTGCGGCACGAAGCCGATCTTGCGGCCGCGGATCCCCTCCATTTCCTTCGCCGACGCCTTCGTGAGGTCTTGGCCGTCGAGGAGGATCTGGCCGCCCGAGATGTGGCCGGTGCCGGGCAGCAGGTTGATGATCGCGTGCGCCGTGGTCGACTTGCCGGAGCCCGACTCACCCACGATCGCGAGGCTCTGCCCCCGGTACAGGGTGATGTTGGCGCCGTCGACAGCCTTGAGCACTCCGTCTTGGGTGTTGAACCCGACCTGCAGGTTCTTGATCTCGAGGAGCGGCCGCTCCTCGCCGGCCGAGCTGTCGTGCATGCCGGCTCCGTTCGTGGTCTCGCTCATCGCTGGGCCCTCGCCTTCGGGTCGAGCGCGTCACGGATGACCTCGCCGAGCATGATGAAGCTCAGCACGGTGATCGACAGCGCGATGGAGGGCAGGATCAAGGTCTGGGGTGCCTGGCGCAGGTCGTTCTGCGCCGCCGAGATGTCGTTGCCCCACGACATCGTCGTGCTCGGAAGGCCCACGCCGAGGAAGGACAGACTCGCCTCGGCGACGATCGCCGCCGCGAGCGAGAGCGTCGTGATGACGATGACCGGCGCGATCGAGTTCGGCAGCACGTGGCGGAGCAGGATCCTGAACTTCGAGACGCCCAGCGCGGTGGCCGCCATCACGAAGTCGGAGTTCTTCACCCTGAGGATCTCGGCTCTCAGCACACGTGCCGTGGATGGCCAGGCGAAGAGGCCGATCGCGAGCGAGATCACCCAGACGCTCGCGTACTTCGACATCACCGACATGACGACCACTGCGGCGAGGATGTAGGGGATCGAGAAGAAGATGTCGCCGATTCGCGAGAGCACCGAGTCGATCCATCCGCCGTAGAAGCCGGAGAATGCCCCGAACACGATGCCGAGGAAGGCCACCAGGAAGGTCACGATGAGACCGACTGACAGCGAGGTCGACGTGCCGTGGATGATGCGCGAGTAGATGTCGCAGCCCTGTTTCGTGAAGCCGAGCGGATGGCCCGCGGTCGGCCCGCCGTTGCTGTTGGCGAGCTGGCAGTCGTTGTTCGGGGGAACCTGCGTGAACCAGTTCGGGAACAGTGCGACGACGACGACCAGCACGATGAGTGCGGCAGAGATCCAGAACATCGGGCGCTTGCGAACGTCGGCCCAGGCATCGCGCCACAGGTTCGACGGCTTGCCCTCGGTCTTGACGGAGTCGATCGCGACGAGCGGCGTCTCTTCGAGCGGAGCGACGAAGTGCTCCTGATTGGGTCGGGTCTTACTTGGCATAGCGGATCCTCGGGTCGAGAACGGCGTAGAACAGATCGATCAGCAGGTTCACCACGAGATAGATCAGCACCATGATGGTGACGAAGGCGACGACGGTCGGGTTCTCTCCCCGGATGATCGCCTGGTAGACGGTGCGGCCGACACCCGGCACGTTGAAGATGCCCTCGGTGATGACGGCGCCGACCATGAGCACACCGAAGTCCACCGCGAGGTAGGTCACCACGGGGATCAGCGAGTTGCGAAGGATGTGCACGGGGACGATGCGCCGGCGGGAGAGGCCCTTGCTCGCGGCGGTGCGAACGAAGTCTTGACCCTCGGTCTCGATGACTGACGACCTCGTCAGTCGAACGATCTGCGCGAAGCTGCCGGTCGCGAGTACCAACGCCGGTAAGACGAGCTCAGACCATGGCGCACCGAACCCGACAGTGGGCCGGAACCACCCGAGCTGGATGGCGAAGACGTACTGGGCCACGAAGCCCACGACGAAGATCGGGACCGAGATGAGCATGAGGCTGACCACGAGGGCGCTCGCATCGAAGATGCCGCCCTTGCGCAGGCCCGAGACGAGGCCGACCGAGATGCCGGCGACCATCAGGAAGAAGACCGAGAGCATCGCGAGCCGGAGGGTCACCGGAAAGGTCTGCGCGAGGATATCGGCCACCGGCTGACCCGAGAACGAGACGCCGAGGTCACCGCGAAGGATGTTGCCGAGGAAGAGCAGGTACTGGACGATGAACGGTTTGTCCAGGTTGTACCGCGCCCGCAGCTCCTCGACCACGGCCGGGGGCGGGGTCTTGTCGCCGAAGAGCCCGACGACGGGGTCGCCCGGCATGGCGAAGACCATGAAGTAGATCAGGAAGGTGGTGCCGAGCAGCACAGGGATCACCTGCAGCAGTCGGCGCACGATGTAGCCGGCCATTGATCAGGCCCCGCAATTCGTGGATGTTGACATGTCGAAGAAACCTCACCGCTATGCGAGTTCGTCACACGATGCTACGCCGATCGGGTTCGCATCGGGTGAATACGTGGGGATGGGGCGGCAGCCGATCGGCTGCCGCCCCACAGGTGACTCAAGAAACCCGAGTCGACCTGAACGAGAACTACTCGCTCTTGGTGATCTGGTAGTAGAGCGGTACCGAGTTCCATCCGTACTGGACGTTCTCGACCTGCTCGCTCCACGCTCCGTTGACGGTGCGGTACCAGAGCGGGATGGCGGGGAGGTCCTTGAAGAGGATCTCCTGCGCCTGCTGGAACTTCTCGTTCGCGGCATCGATCTCAGTCTCGGCGAGACCCTCGGTGAGGAGGGTGTCGAACTCGGGGTTCGAGTAGTCGCCGTCGTTCGAGCCCGCACCCGTGCCGTAGATCGGTCCGAGGAAGTTGAACAGCGCCGGGTAGTCGGCCTGCCAACCCGAGCGGAACGGGGTCTGGATAGCGCGGTCGGTGACCGAGGTGCGGAACTCGGCGAAGGTCGGGAACGGGTTGCCCGATGCCTCGATGCCGAGGTTGTTCTTCAGCTGGTTCGCCACAGCGTCGACCCAGGCCTGGTGGCCGCCGTCGGCGTTGTACCCGATCTGGAATGTTCCCGTCCAGGGCGCGATGGCGTCGGCCTGAGCCCAGAGGTCTTTGGCTGCGTCAGCGTCGAAGTCGAGCACGTCGGAACCGGGGATCTCTTCGGAGTAGCCGTCGATGACCGGCGACGTGAAGTCATGGGTAGCCGTAGCGGCGCCCTCGAAGATCACATCGGTGATCTCTTCACGGTTGATCGCCTTCGAGATGGCAGCGCGGCGGAGTTCACCCTCTTCGCCCGAGAAGTGCGGCAGGCGAGCCGGGATCGTGAACGACTGGAAGATGGCCGCGGCCTGGTTGACCGAGCGGTCGCCGAACTCGTCTTCGTACGTGCCGAGCGCGCTCGGCGGAATCTGGTCGACCACATCGACGTTGCCGCCCTGGAGGTCGGCGTACGACGCGTCCTGCGTGGCGTAGAAGATGATGTCGAGTCCGCCGTTGGCGGGCTGGCGGGGGCCCTGGTAGTCGGGGTTCACGACGAGGTCGATCTTCTCGTTGTGCTTCCAGGCGCCTTCGCCGTCGAGCATGTACGGGCCGTTGCCGATCGGGTTCTCGCCGAAGGCCTCGAGGTCTTCCCATGCCGACTCGGGCAGCGGGAAGAACGCCGAGTAGCCGAGGCGCAGCGGGAAGTCCGACTCGGGCTGCGACAGCGTCACCTCGAAGGTCAGGTCGTCGACGACCACGAGACCCGGCAGTTCGGGCACGTTGACGTCGTAGCTGAAGCCCTCGATCGACTCGAAGAAGTAGCTCGAAAGCTGGGCGTTGTCGAGCGCCGCGCCGTAGTTCCACGCGTCGACGAACGAGTTCGCCGTGACCGGCTCGCCGTTCGAGAAGGTCTGATCGGCTTTGATCTTGATCGTGTAGTGCTGCGCGTCTTCGGTCTCGATCGACTCGGCCATGTCGTTGACGGGGGCGCCGTCGGCGTCATAGAAGATCAGGCCCGCGAAGATCGAGTCGAGGATCTTGCCGCCGCCGACCTCGTTCGTGTTGGTCGGGATCAGCGGGTTCTGCGGCTCTGAGCCGTTCGTCGTGATGATGGCGGTGGAGCTGCCGGACTCGTCTGTAGCGCCGGTGTCGCCGCTGGTGCAGCCCGAGAGCGTGAGCGCTCCCGCAGCCGCAAGAGCAATGGCGACCACGCCAATTCTCTTGATCTTCAATGTTCCTCCTGTGGGATGTGCGTCGACAGCACGGCTTCTGGCCGCACTGGAGCGCTGGTAGATCGAGACTATGAAGCGCGCCACCTCGAAGCAAACCAGAACGGCAAACCGTTACCCACGCGCAACCTAGCGACGCCCCGTCCGCCGGAAATCGCCGCGGCCCCGCAGCATTCTTGCGTTCGGATCGCTCATGCGAGGATTGCCGCATGTCTTCCGCGGCGCGCCTTCGACTCGAGGTCGGGATCGTGTTCGGTCTCTCGCTCGGTGCCTCCGCCGTCTACTCGATCGTCTCGATCGTGGCGAAGTTGACCGAGGAGACCCCGCTCGGCGAGCAGACCGTCGCCCTGAACCCCTCACGTGCGCCGCGTGAATGGCTCGACTTCACCTACCAGTTCCTCGACGTCTTCTTCGGCCTCTTCGCCGTCGCGCTCGTGCTGTACCTCTTGTGGGCGCCAGGCACGAATCCGTTCCGCCGCATCGGGCTCGACCTGTCGAGACCCGGCCGCGACGCGGCATCCGGAGTGCTGCTCGTGCTCGCCATCGGCGTGCCCGGTCTCGCCCTCTACGCGCTCGGCCGCGCGCTCGGCCTCACTGTCGCGGTGGAGGCCTCACCGGCCGACTGGTTGTGGTGGACGGTGCCGGTGCTCATCTTCCGAGCGCTCGAGGCCGCGCTCGTCGAAGAGGTCATCGTCGTGGGCTACCTCTTCACGAGGTTCAGGGAACTCGGTGTCGGACCATGGGCGACGATCGTGTCGAGCGCGCTGCTTCGCGGCACGTACCACCTGTACCAGGGCATCGGACCGTTCTTCGGCAACGTCGCGATGGGGGTCGTCTTCGGCTGGTGCTACCAGCGCTGGGGCCGCACGATGCCGCTCGTCATCGCGCACTGGATCCTCGACATCGTCTCCTTCGTCGGCTACCCGCTCGCGGTGGGCTGGTGGCCGGGGCTCTTCACCGTTTCGACCGGCTGAGAGCGACGATTCGCGTGCCCCGCGCGCAGCGTGCGCGGCACATGCTCGCTTCGGCCGAGCACGACCACGGTCGCGGGCATCGGCGGCAGCGCTTCCTCGGCGGCCTCGACACGCAGGTCGGGATCGGTGCCGCGCACGCGCGCCAAGTCGAGCCCGCTGCGCCGCGACGGTGTGCAGACCGTCGAGTAGTAGCCCTCGTCGCCGAAGGCGCCCCCGCCGAAACCGGTGATCGACTGGGCTCTGCGCAGCGCCTCGGCGGTGGCCGGGTCACGTCGCTCGAGGAGACCCGCGCGCTGCTCGAGCCCGAGGCCGCGGCCCGCGAGCACCGTGGTGCCCACGAGCAGCCCCACGAATCCGAGGGTGGCGACCACCCCGATGAAATCGACGAACATCATGCCCCCTGCTTCGAGAGAACCGGGTGCCATGACGGAACCCGCTGAGAAATTCGAGAGAACCTCAGTGTACTCCCGGGGGTTGCGAACGGGGTGGCCCGGATCCGCCGATTCGCGAGGCTCGCGAGGCTCGCGAGCATGGAGGAGTCCTCAGTCGAGGGCACAGGATTGAACGGAACCATGCTCCTCGCCCAAGCCCTCGCCGTGGGCCTCATCGCGGCCCGCGCGACCGACCGCCGCTTCGGCATCGACCGGGCAGCACGACGAGAGGCGCAGCGCCGCGAAACCGAGGTGCTCGCGGCCGAACGGCGCTTGCGCGCGCCTCGCGCCAGGCGACACACCCTTTCTCAGGAACCGCCCCCCGAAATCGCACTCTTCTCAGGAGAAACGGGCCGGTTTCAGCCGAACCGGCCCGAAGACTCCTGAAAAAAGTGGATGCGGGGTGAGGTCAGGCGAAGGCCTCGATGGGCGGGCAGGCGCAGACGAGGTTGCGATCGCCGTAGGCCTGGTCGACGCGGCGCACGGGCGCCCAGTACTTGCCCCGCACGAGCGAGTGCACGGGGTAGACCGCCTGCTCGCGCGTGTACGGGTGCGTCCACTCCCCCGTGATGACCGACTCCGCGGTGTGCGGCGCGTTCACGAGCGGGTTGTCGTCGGCAGGCCACTCACCCGAGGCGACGGCATCGGCCTCGGCCTTGATCGCGACCATCGCCTCGACGAAGCGCTCGAGCTCTGCCAGGTCCTCCGACTCGGTCGGCTCGACCATGAGCGTGCCCGCGACGGGGAACGACATGGTCGGCGCGTGGAAGCCGTAGTCGACGAGGCGCTTCGCCACGTCGTCGACGCTCACGCCCGTCGCGGCCGTGAGCGGGCGCAGGTCGAGGATGCACTCGTGCGCGACGAGGCCGTTGTCGCCCGTGTAGAGCACCGGGAAGTGCTCGCGCAGCCGCGATGCCACGAAGTTCGCCGCGAGCACCGCGGTCGCGGTCGCCTGCTTCAGGCCCTCCGAGCCCATCATTCGCACGTACGCCCACGAGATGGGCAGGATCGACGGGCTGCCGTACGGCGCGGCAGAGACCGGTCCGCCGCCGTGCACGAATCCGCCCGAGTGGTCGGCACGCTGCGCCATCGGATGCCCCGGCAGATACGGCGCGAGGTGCGCCTTCGCCGCGACCGGGCCGACGCCGGGGCCACCGCCGCCGTGCGGAATGCAGAACGTCTTGTGCAGGTTCAGGTGCGAGACGTCGCCGCCGAAATCGCCGA
Source organism: Agromyces laixinhei (assembly GCF_006337065.1). Lineage (NCBI taxonomy): Bacteria > Bacillati > Actinomycetota > Actinomycetes > Micrococcales > Microbacteriaceae > Agromyces > Agromyces laixinhei. The sequence continues at coordinate 2,791,132 of NZ_CP040872.1, forward strand.
ACCGCGCAAAGCCGAGCAGCGCGTTGAGGTTCGCGCCGTCGACGTAGACCTGGCCGCCCGCGTCGTGCACCGCCTGCGCGATGTCCTTCACCTCGTGCTCGTACACGCCGTGCGTCGACGGGTAGGTGATCATGAGCGCGGCGAGGGTCTCGGCGTGCTCGGCGATCTTCGCCCGCAGGTCGTCGAGGTCGACGTTGCCGAGCGCGTCGGTCGCGACGACGACGACCCGCATGCCGGCGAGCACTGCGGATGCCGCATTGGTGCCGTGCGCGCTCGAGGGGATGAGGCAGACCGTGCGCTCGTCTTCGCCGTTGGCGTGGTGGAAGCCGCGGATCGCGAGGAGGCCGGCGAGCTCGCCCTGACTGCCCGCGTTCGGCTGCAGCGACACGGTGTCGTACCCCGTGACCTCGGCGAGCCAGGTCTCGAGCTGCTCGATGAGGCCGAGCGACCCGACGGCGTCGGCCGCTGGCGCGAACGGGTGCAGGTTCGCGAAGGCGGGCCAGGTGACGGCCTGCATCTCGGTGGCCGCGTTGAGCTTCATGGTGCACGAGCCGAGCGGGATCATGCCCCGGTCGAGTGCGTAGTCGCGGTCGGCGAGCTGCTTCAGGTACCGCATCATCTGCGTCTCGGACTGATGCGTGTTGAAGACGGGGTGCTCGAGATAGGAGGAGGTGCGTCGGAGCGCCTCGGGGATGGCGTTCGGCAGCGAGCCGCTGCCGGCACGGAACGGCGCGTCGTCGAATCCGAAGGCGCGAACGACCGCCTGCAGGTCTTCCCAAGTGGTCGTCTCGTCGACGGAGACCTGCACGGTCGCGTCGTCGGCCTCCCACACGTCGATGCCCAGCGCTCGGGCGCGCTCGACGACGTGCTTCGCAATGCCCGGCACATGCACGCGGAGGGTGTCGAAGTAGGCGTCGTGGGCGACGTGCTGCCCGATCTCCTCCAGCCAGCCGGCGAGCAGGCGCGCTTTCGCGGCGACCTGCGTCGCGATGTGGCGGATGCCCCGGGGCCCGTGGTACACCGCGTACATCGACGCCATCACCGCGAGCAGCACCTGCGCGGTGCAGATGTTCGAGGTCGCCTTCTCGCGGCGGATGTGCTGCTCACGGGCCTGCAGGGTGAGGCGGTACGCCGGCGCGCCCGCGACGTCTTTCGAAACGCCGACGAGGCGCCCGGGCAGCTGACGCTCGAGCCCCGCGCGCACGGCCATGTAGCCGGCGTGCGGGCCGCCGAATCCCATCGGCACGCCGAAGCGCTGCGAGGTGCCGACGGCGATGTCGGCTCCGAGCTCACCGGGGCTCGTGATGAGTGCGAGCGCGAGCAGGTCGGCGGCGACGACGACGAGGCCGCCCTGCGCCTTCGAAGCCGCGATGACGGATGCCGGGTTCCACACGCGGCCCGAGGCGCCCGGGTACTGCACGAACAGACCGAAGTGCTCGCCGAGGTCGGCGACATCGGTCGCTTCGCCCAGGTCGGCGACGACGAGCTCGATGCCCACCGCCTCGGCGCGCGACTCGAGCAGCGCGAGCGTCTGCGGAAACAGGTCGGCGTCGACGATGAAGCGGTTGGACGTCGACTTCGATGCGCGCCGAGCGAGGAGCATGCCCTCGACCACCGCGGTGCCCTCGTCGAGCATCGACGAGTTCGCGGTGTCGAGCCCCGTGAGGTCGCACACGAGGGTCTGGAAGTTGATGAGCGCCTCGAGCCGGCCCTGCGAGATCTCGGGCTGGTACGGAGTGTAGGCGGTGTACCAGCCGGGGTTCTCGAGCACGTTCCGCTGGATCACCGCGGGTGTCACGGTGCCGTAGTACCCGAGCCCGATCATCGAGGTGCGAACGGTGTTCTGCGAGGCCAGCGAGGCCAGTTCTTCGAGCGCCTCGCGCTCGGTCGCCGCGGGGGGGATCGCCGAGTTCAGCACATCTCCCATGCGGATCGACGTGGGCACCGCGGCGGCCATGAGGCTATCGAGCGAGTCGTAGCCGAGCTCGGCGAGCATGAGCCCGTGGTCGCTCGGGCTGGTGCCGATGTGGCGTCGCCCGAAGGCGTCGAGGTCGAAGGCGGAGGAGACGGTCATGTGGTTCTGCGGTCCTTACTCGCCGACGAGGGCGCGGTACTCGTCGTGCGTGAGAAACGTCGGAAGGCTCGAGGTGGCCACCTTGATGAGCCAGCCCTCGCCGAACGGGTCGCTGTTGACGAGCTCTGGCGCGTCGACGACGGCCTGATTGGCCTCGACGACCTCGCCGTTGACGGGGGCGAAGAGCTCGCCGACCGATTTCGTCGACTCGATCTCGCCGACGACGGTGCCCTCGGTGACCGTCGTGCCGGCCGCCGGCAGGTCGACGTAGACGACGTCGCCGAGCTTGTCGGCGGCGTAGTCGGTGATGCCGATCGTGGCGACGTCGCCGTCGACGGCGATCCACTCGTGTTCTTCGGTGTAGTGCAGTGCGGTCGTGTCGGTCATGGCGTGCTCCTTGCGATGAGTTGGTTGCCGAGTCAGGCGGTGCGCTTGTAGAAGGGGAGGGCGACGACGGATGCCGCGACGCGCGTGCCCCTGACGTCGACGTAGAGTTCGCGGCCCGGTTCGGCGGCGTCGGGCGCGACGAACGCCATGGCGATCGGGTGGCCGAGCGTCGGCGACAGTGCCCCGCTCGTGACCACCCCGACGCGGGCGGCCGAAGCGTCGGCACCGTCGAAGACCTCGTAGTCGGCGCGTGCCGCGCGGCGGCCCTCCGCGGCGAGGCCCACGAGCACCGGGGCATCCGCTGCAGGCCCCTGCTCGATGGCCTCGCGGCCGACGAACGCATCGGGCTTGGCGAGCGCGACGACACGGCCGAGACCGGCCTGCACGGGCAGGATGTCGCGACTCAGCTCGTGCCCGTAGAGCGGCATGCCCGCCTCGAGGCGGAGCGTGTCGCGGCTCGCGAGGCCGCACGGCGTCACTCGCGGCCCCCCGGTCTCGGCGAGCGCCTCCCACAGTCGAGCAGCACGCTCGGGGGCGAGGTAGAGCTCGAAGCCGTCTTCGCCGGTGTACCCGGTGCGTGCCACGAGCACGGGTTCGCCCTCGAACGTGGCGGGGAAGGCGCGGTAGTACTTGAGGGCGTCGAGCTTCGCGTCGAAGTCCGCTTCATCGTTGCCCGGCCCGTCGACGCCGAAGCCGGGGGTCTCGAGCAGCACCGATCGCGCGTCGGGTCCCTGAATGGCGATGAGCGCGATGTCGTCGCTCTCATCGGAGACGATCGTGTCGAAGCCCGCCGCGCGAGCGCGAAGCTCTTCGGCGACGACCGCGGCATTCGAGGCGTTCGCGACGACCATGAACCGGTCGTCGCCCGTGCGATAGACGACGAGATCGTCGATGATGCCGCCGTCATCGGCGAGCAGCAGCGAGTATTTCGCCTGCCCGATCTCGATCGCCGAGAGCCGGCCCGCGAGCGCATGGTCGAGGGCAGCGGCCGCACCCGGCCCGATGAGCACGATCTCGCCCATGTGCGAGAGGTCGAAGAGCCCGGCGGAGCTCCGCACGGCACGGTGCTCGGCAAGGTCGCTCGAGTAGCGCACTGGCATCTGCCAGCCGGCGAAGTCGGTGAAGCTCGCGCCGGCCGCGCGGTGCACGGCGTCGAGCGGGCTGCGCCGCTCGGAGACGTCGGCGGATGCCTCGGGGCTTGCGGTACCGGGTTCGTTGGTCACGAGAGTTCTCCAGACGTGCCGGCGCGAACCGGCGTGGTCACGGTCGCGGAAGCGACACCGTGTGGGAACTCCCCCTCTGTCATGAGCCTGAGAGTTTCACGCGATCGCGCTTTCACCGTGGGCGGGAGGCCGCAGGCGTGCGGATTCCACTTTTCAGAGCGGCCTCTGTCATCGCGGTGTAGTGACCTGAGAGATTGGCGGGGAGGCTTGCTCCTTCGGTGCCGGCTCGAACTGCTGCCGGCTCTCCCGCGACGCGTCGATGGCCCGGTATGAGATTGTGCTCCGATCCTAGCAGCGGGGCACCGGATGCCGCGTGGCTCTCTCACTCCGGACGATTCGCGTGTGCGCCCCCGTGTTCGAACGGCGTCGTGACACCCGTATAGGCGAGCGACATCATCATGCCCTGCGCGGCGTGCTCGAGGTCGTGGCAGTGGTCCATCCAGATGCCGGGGTTGTCTGCGCGGAGCGCGAGCTCCCAGACCTCACCCGGCCTCACGTCGACCGTGTCGAGCCAGAGCGGCGCCCCCGTCGCGGCCTCTCCGTCGCGAGCGAGCACGAGCACGTGGTGGCCGTGCACGTGCATCGGGTGCACGTCGAAGCCGCGATTGGCGACGGTGATGCGCATGAGGTCGCCCTCGTGCACGACGAGCGGCTCGATGTGCGGGAAGACCTGCCCGTTGACGGTGTATGCGTAGATCGGCGCACCGCCGACGAACCGCGGCATGCGGTCGAGCACGAGCACGCCCTCGGCGGTGAACGGTCCGAGCTCGGGCCGGGCCGCGTCGCCGTAGGCGAGCAGATCGAGCTCCGGTGCGGCCTCGATCTCCGAGGGCGCCCCCTCCGAGGTCGATGTCGCGTCGTCGCCGGGCGGCACGAACGAGATCACGGATGCCTCGGAGGCATCCGTCTCGAAGCGCACGGGCGCTTCGGGCATCGTGAAGACCAGGTCGGCGCGGGCGCCCGCGCCCAGGCGCAGCGCCTCGCCCCGCACCTCGGCGCCGCCCTCGACATCGAGGCCGTCGACCGCCGAGATGCGGAACGGCGCACCGGCGACGAGCACTCGCAGGGGCGAGCGATCGGTGTTCGCGACCCGGAGCCGCACCGTGCTGCCCGGCTCGGCGTCGATCTGCTGCGGCCCGTCGATCTCGCCGAGGAACACGGCGCCGCCCAGCGTGTGCACCGGCACCGAGAGATCGAGGTCTTCGGCGACGCCGCCCGCGGGTTCCACGACGAGCATCCCGTAGAGACCGCGCCGCACCCCCTCCGATCCGGCCTGGTGCGTGTGGTACCAGTACGTGCCGGCGGTGTCGGCGACGAACCGGGAGGTGAAGGTGCCGCCGGGCGCGACCGCGTTCTGGGTGACGCCTGCGACGCCGTCTTCGCCGTTCGGCACGTCGTAGCCGTGCCAGTGCAGGGTGACGCCGCGCTCGATGTCGCGGTTCGCGAGGGTCGCCTCGACGAGATCGCCTTCGGTGACGCGAAGTTCCGGGCCGGGCAGGGAATCACCCCCGAAGCCCCACGCCTCGACCGAGTCGCCGCCCGCGAGTTCCACCGTGTGATGTGCAGCCGTGAGTTCGAAGCGACGCACCTCGCCCGGGGCATCCGCCGGTGTTCGGAGCGTCTCGACCGAGCGGGAGGCGACGGCGCCGTCGTTCGCATCGACCACGGCGGCGGCGCCGTGCCCGTGCCCAGTGCCCGCCTCGAGGGTCGGCGCGGCGGTGTCGGAGAGCCACGACCAGCCGATGCCGGCGACGAGCAGGAGCGCCAGGAACCCCGCGAATCCGGCGACCGCACGCCGGCCGCGATGCGCGAGGAGCGCCCAGGTGAGACCGGTGCCGAGTGCGACCGCTGCGAAGAGCAGGAGCGCCGCGACGGGTTGCGGCGGGTAGCCGATGAGCCAGGTGGCGAGCGCCGCGGCGGCCATCGCGTAGCCGCCGCCGAGCACCAGCGTGCGACCGGCCACGGGCCGCCGGCCGGTGAGCCACCACACGAGTCCGAGCACTCCGGCCGCGAGCCCGATGAGCTGGAGCGGGAGGGCGATGACGATCTTCTCGCCGGCGAACCACCAGCCTCGGCCGGCGAGCACCAGCGCGAGGGCCACGGCGCCCGCGAGAGCGAGGGTGCCGCCCGCGACGAACGCGAGCACCGGCATCCGCTCACGGGGAGTGCGTGCCGATCGCCGACTCCTCGGCGTTGCGTCATCCGGCGCCGGCCCGACGGCGCTGAATCCGGCGGCGAGCCAGAGTGCAGCGCCGGCCAGGCCGGCGACGGCTTGCAGCAGCAGGAGTGCCACGTTACTCAAGAGAGAGGATCCTCGCTGCCTGGACCTTCGCCCCGTGACGGATCAGGCGCGCGGAGCGGTGACGGTGTCATCGACCGGGCCGGTGCCGTCGACGGCCGAGTCGCCGGGCTTCGCCGGTGCACCCTCGCGCACGAGCCGGTGGGCGCGCACGATCATCAGAACGCCGAGGAGCAGCACTGCCGTGCCGATCACGCCGTGGAGCGACAGGAACAGGGTTGCGCTGAGCGGCACGGGCTCGCCGGGCCCCTCGAGGCCGAAGATCACCCCGGTGAGGATGAACAGCACGGTCTGGAAGAGGATGAGCACGAGCGGCAGCACGCTGAGCCAGATCGTGCGCTTGCCCGCCCGCGCGAGCGCGGCGCTCACGATCAGCAGGATCGCGAGGATCGGCAGCACGATGCGGCCGTTCGTGCCGTGCCAGGCGAAGAGCTCGTCCTCTGGGTTCGAGAACACCCCGACGGCGGCGAAGTAGAGCTGGAGGACGACGGCGGCGGTGAACAGCCACGCCACGATCTGGAACAGTTTGCGCATCAGGCGATTCCTCTCAGGAATGACCGGCGCACACCGTGAACGCCGGGACTGCACCATGCTGGCGCCCGTAGGGCGGCGTCACCTCAGTGGTAGTACCGATGTCATCGCCGCGGCGATCCCCCGTTCGGGGTACGCAGACACCCCTCGACCGGCTCAACGCCCGCGCCGGGACGACTGGCGTTCTGGTCACGCTGACTGTAAGCTGCCGTCGGACCTGGTTCGAGTCAGATTGACTCGAAGATCGGAGGTGATGGATGCCACCGCACGACGCCGCCGCTGTGCGCCTCGCCGTCTCGACCGTGATCTTCGCGCTGCGCCCCGACAGCTCGGGCCGGCCGGTGCTCTGGACCCCGCTCGTGCGCCGCACCCGCGACCCGCAGCTCGGTCTCTGGGCACTGCCGGGCGGCTGGCTGCCGCCCAACGAGGAACTGGAGGCCGTGGCCGCACGCACGCTGCGTCTCACGACCGGCCTCGCGCCCACCTATCTCGAACAGCTCTACACCTTCGGCGAGGTCGACCGCTCCCCCGGCGTCCGCGTGGTCTCGGTCGTCTACTGGGCACTCGTGCAGAGCGACGAGGCCGCTCGCGCCGTCGCTGGGCCGAACGTGCGCTGGGTGCCGGCCGACACGCTGCCCGCGCTCGCCTTCGACCACAACCGCATCGTGGAGTACGGCCTCTGGCGTCTGCGCACGAAGCTCGAGTACGCCCAGATCGCGCACGCCTTCCTCGGCGAGACCTTCACGCTCGCCGAGCTGCGCGAAGTCGTCGAAGCCGTGCTGCAGCGCCCGCTCGACCCGGCGAACTTCCGCCGCACGATGCTCGCCTCGGGCCGGCTGCGAGAGACCGGCGAACGAATGGCCGGCGCCCGGCACCGGCCGCCGAAGCTCTATCGCTACGAGACCGCCGCCGCGGCGCAGACCCGTGAACCGTTCATGAAAGAGAGGCCGGCATCGTGAACCCCACGACCGAGCAGACCAGAGCCGCGGCATCCGTCGACCGCACCATCAGACTGATCACGGCCGGGGCCGCCGCCGGCGAGTCGTGTTCGCCCGAGCTCGCCAAGGGGCCGTGGGAGTTCGACGCGGGCCCCGTCGCCTACGGTCCGGGCTCGTCGATGAGCGACGTCATCCCGACGGGATCGCCGCGCCAGGGCGCCCTTCCCGAGGCGTACCGCACGGCGTCCGCCGATGAACTGCACGCACGCATCCGCGCCGCGAAGGCGACGCTCGGCGACCGTGTCGTGGTGCTCGGCCACTTCTATCAGCGCGATGAGGTCATCGAGCACGCCGACTTCGTCGGCGACTCGTTCCAGCTCGCGAACGCCGCACTCACCCGGCCGGAGGCCGAGGCGATCGTCTTCTGCGGGGTGCACTTCATGGCCGAGACGGCCGACCTGCTCGGAGCGCCCGGGCAGGCCGTGATCCTGCCGAACCTCGCCGCGGGCTGCTCGATGGCCGACATGGCCGACGAGAGCTCGGTCGAAGAGTGCTGGGAGCAGCTCGAGTCGGTCTACGGCGACCTGACGGCGGTCGACGCCGACGGCAGGGTTCCCGTCATCCCGGTCACGTACATGAATTCCTCGGCCGCGCTCAAGGGCTTCGTCGGGCGACACGGCGGCATCGTCTGCACCTCCTCGAACGCCCGCACCGTGCTCGAGTGGGCCTTCGAGCGCGGGCAGCGGGTGCTGTTCTTCCCCGACCAGCACCTCGGTCGCAACACTGCGAAGGCCATGGGCGTGCCGCCCCGGCAGATGCCGATGTGGAACCCCCGCAAGGCGCTCGGCGGCAACGGCGCGGGCGAACTGGGCGAGGCCCGCGTCATCCTCTGGCACGGCTTCTGCTCGGTGCACCGGCGCTTCACGGTCGACCAGATCTCGCAAGCGCGCATCGACCACCCCGGCGTGCAGGTCATCGTGCACCCCGAGTGCCCCATGCCGGTCGTCGATGCAGCGGATGCCGCCGGCTCGACCGACTTCATCGTGAAGGCGATCCAGGCCGCGCCGGCCGGCTCGACCTTCGCGATCGGCACCGAGATCAACCTCGTGCAGCGCCTCGCGGCCGAGCACCCGCAGCACACGATCTTCTGCCTCGATCCCGTGGTCTGCCCGTGTTCGACGATGTACCGCATCCACCCCGGCTACCTCGCATGGGTGCTCGAGGAACTCGTCGAAGGCCGCGTCGTCAACCGCATCACGGTCGGCGACGAGGTGGCGGAGCCGGCGCGAGCGGCACTCGAGCGGATGCTCGCGGCGAAGCCGCCCGTGGCCGCGCAGCCGGTCGCCGGAGCCTGAGATGGCACGCGTGCTCGTGATCGGCGGCGGCATCGCCGGGCTCTGGGCTGCGGTCAAGGCCACCGATGCCGGGCACACGGTCGAGCTCGTCACGAAGACGGAGCTCGCCGAGGGCAACACGCGCTACGCGCAGGGCGGTATCGCCGCGGCGCTCTTTCCCGACGACTCGGTCGAGCGCCACTACGCCGACACGATCGAGTCCGGCGCGGGCCTCGCCGATCCGGCAGCCGTGCGGGTGCTCGTCGAGGAGGGCCCCGACCGGGTTCGCGACCTGATCCGCTTCGGTGTCGCGTTCGACCGGGGCGAGTCGGGTCTCGAGCGTGGCCTCGAGGCCGCACACTCGCGCGCGCGCATCCTGCATGCCGGAGGCGATGCCACCGGGGCCGCGATCGAGCACGCCCTCGTCGGCACGGTGCGACGCCGCGCCGTCGCGATCGACGAGCAGACGATGCTCGTCGACCTCATCGTCGAGGGCGGCCGCGTGGTCGGCGCACGACTGCTCGCGGCATCCGGAGCACTCATCGAACGCCGCGCCGACGCGGTCGTGCTCGCGACCGGCGGCAGTGGATGCCTCTATCGGCATACGACGAACCCGGCCGTGGCGACCGGTGACGGCGTGGCCGCAGCCTGGCGTGCCGGCGCGCGCGTCGCCGACCTCGAATTCACCCAGTTCCACCCGACCGCACTCGCCGCACCGGGCACGCCGCTCATCTCCGAAGCCGTGCGCGGCGAGGGCGCGGTGCTGCGCGATGCGAGCGGACGCCGCTTCATGCTCGACGTCGACCCGCGCGGCGAGCTCGCTCCGCGCGACGTCGTGGCCCGTGCGGTCTGGCGGCGATCGCTCGAGCAGGGCGGAGCGCCCGTGCTGCTCGACGCGACGGCACTCGGCGGCGAGATGCTCGCACGGCGCTTCCCCGGCCTCGACGCCGTCGTGCGCGCCGCGGGCTTCGACTGGGCGCGCGAACCCGTGCCCGTGACCCCCGCCGCGCACTACGCCATGGGCGGCGTCGCGACCGACCTCGACGGGCACACGAGCCTGCCTGGCCTCTTCGCGATCGGTGAGGTCGCCCGCACCGGTGTGCACGGGGCGAACCGGCTCGCGTCGAACTCGCTGCTCGAGGCGGCCGTCTTCGCCGAGCGCGCCGTACGGGCCCTCACCACCGGAACCACCGGAACCACCGGAACCACCGGAATCACCGGAATCACCGGAGCGTCGGAGTGCCGCCTCCTTCCGGACCACCGCGAGGTCGGGGGTTCGGCGAGCGCTTCCGGCTGTTCCGGCGCATCGCCGGTCGACCGCGAAGAGCTGCAGCGGCTCATGTGGCGCTGCGTCGGGCTCGAACGCGACGAGGCGGGGCTCTCCGAGGCATCCGCTCGACTCGAAACCTGGCGCGCACCCGAACTGCACGACCGATGCAGTGCCGAAGATCGCAACCTGCTCGATCTCGCACGACTCACCGTCGCAGCCGCACGCGCTCGTCGCGTGAGCTGCGGCGCGCACTTCCGCACCGACGATCCCGCGGTCGCCCCGCTCCCCGCCCAGCTCGACCGAGAGGCCGCCTGATGACCGACGCGCGAGAGATCGACCGGATCGTGGGGGCCGCCCTCGACGAGGACGCCCCGTGGGGCGACCTCACCTCCGAGACGCTCATCCCCGCCTCCGCCACCGCGACCGCCGAACTCGTGACGCGCGAGGCCGGCGTGCTCAGCGGCATCGAGGTGTTCGCAGCGGCGTTCCGGCTCGTCGACCCCGCGGTCGTCGTCGAGCGTCTCGCGACCGACGGCGAACCGTTCGAACCGGGCGCGGTGCTCGCCCGGGTCAGCGGCCCGGCCCGCGGCATCCTGCGCGCCGAACGCGTCGGTCTGAACCTCGTGCAGCGCATGTCGGGCATCGCGACGCTCACCGCCCGCTACGTCGCCGAGACGGCCGGCACGCGAGCGCGCATCGTCGACACGCGCAAGACGACGCCGGGGCTGCGCAGCCTCGAGCGCCAGGCGGTGCGCGACGGCGGCGGCCGCAACCATCGCCGCTCGCTCTCCGACGCGGTGATGGCGAAGGACAACCACCTCGCGGTGCTCACCGCGGGCGGTCACGACCTCGCCGCCGCGCTGCGGGAGGCACGCGATCGGATGCCCCACACCGCCCACCTCGAGGTCGAGGTCGACCGGCTCGAACAGGTCGAGGCCGTGCTCGCCGGCGGCGCCGACACCGTCATGCTCGACAACTTCACGCCAGACGAACTGCGGGCGGGCGTCGCGCTCATCGCCGGGCGCGCGGTCGTCGAGGCCTCCGGCGGCGTCTCGCTCGAGACCGTGCGCGAGATCGCCGCGACGGGCGTCGACGTGATCTCGGTCGGCGCCCTCACGCACTCGGTGCGCTCACTCGACCTCGGCCTCGACGTGGTGGTCGAGACGTGATCTTCCTCGACCATGCGGCGACGACGCCCGTGCGCCGGGAGGCACTCGAGGCGATGTGGCCGTTCCTCGCGGGGTCCTTCGGCAACCCCTCGAGCCACCACGCGCTCGGCGACGAGGCGTCTCGCGCACTCGCCGCCGCGCGCGCCAGTGTCGCCGCGGTCGTCGGCTGCCGCCCCGGAGATGTCGTCTTCACGAGCGGCGGCACCGAGGCCGACAACCTCGCGGTGAAGGGCCTCGCCCTCGCGAACCCACGCGGGCGTCACCTCGTGATCTCGCCGATCGAGCACGAGGCGGTGCTCGAGTCCGCAGCGTACCTGGCGCGCGTGCACGACTTCGAGATCTCCGAGGTCGCGGTCGACGCCGGCGGCCGCGTCACTCCCGAGGCGCTCGCCCGGGTCATCCGGCCCGACACCGCCCTCGTCTCGGTGCAGCTCGCGAACAACGAGATCGGCACGGTGCAGCCGATCGCCGAGCTCGGCGCCGTCGCGCACGCCGCCGGAGCGCTCATGCACACCGACGCCGTGCAGGCGGCAGGCTGGCTCCCCCTCTCGATCGACTCGCTCGGCGTCGACGCCCTCTCGCTCGCCGGCCACAAGGTCGGCGCCCCGAAGGGCACCGGGGCGCTCGTCGTGCGCGGCCGGCTCCAGCTCGAGCCGGTGCTGCACGGCGGCGGGCAGGAACGCGGCCGCAGGTCGGGCACCGAGAACGTCGCCGGTGCAGTCGCGTTCGCCGCCGCGCTTCGGCTGGCCGAGGCGGAGCGAGCGGATGCCGCAGCCCGCGTCGCCGCACTCGGCGCCGAGTTCACCGCCCGGGTGACGGCCACGGTGTCAGCCGCGCAGACGACCGGAGATCCCGAGCACCGCCTGCCGGGCACGGTCTCCTTCGTCTTCCCGGGTACGAGCGGCGAGGCGGTGCTGCTCGAACTCGAACGCGACGGCGTCATCTGCTCGAGCGGCTCGGCGTGCGCCGCGGGCAGCGACGAGCCCTCGCACGTGCTCACGGCGATCGGATTGCCGGCCGAGCTCGCGCAGACGGCGGTGCGGTTCACGCTCGGCGCTGCGACGACGGCCGACGAGCTGACGGATGCTGCGGCATCCGTCGCTCGTGCCGTGTCGGCGGTACGCGGTATCCTGGCAACATGAGCGATTCGACACCGGCCCGCGACGACGCGACGCCTGAAGCCGACGAAGCCGCTGAGCAGCGTCTCGAAGACGAGCTCGCTCCCGAAGAGGAGCTGCTGAGAGGCCTGCTCCCCGATCCGGCTCCGACCGACGGCCCGGCACCGGCCCCGTAGGCCGTCCGACCAGGCCGGCCGCCCGACCGGGATTCCCGCCCGACCTTCGCGAGCCGGTACGCGCGGTTCCATGCGTTCCGATCGATGTCGGAATCCGGGAATAGCGAGTCACCCGGCACGGGTTGACCAAACGTACTCGACGCAATTCCCCGGCGCAGCTGTGCGCTGACTTCGATTGGACCACCTTCCTTGACTGAACGCGCCGTCCCCGAACTCCGTGACCCCGGAACCGCCCATGCCGGCGATTCCGCGACCCACGAACACCACGAACACTCCGATGTCGAGGCGCTGCACGGCGCCCGCAACAACCGGGTCATCTGGCTCCTGCTCGCCGCCTCGTTCGTCGTCATCCTCAACGAGACGATCATGGGCGTCGCCATCCCGCATCTCGTCGACGACCTCGATATCTCCCTCTCCGCCGCCCAGTGGCTCACCACCGCCTTCATGCTGACGATGGCCGTCGTCATTCCGATCACGGGCTTCCTGCTGCAGCGCTTCGCGACACGGCCGATCTTCATCGCCGCGATGAGCCTCTTCTCAACCGGCACGCTCATCGCCGCACTCGCCCCGGGCTTCGAGGTGCTGCTCCTCGCCCGAATCGTGCAGGCCAGCGGCACGGCCATCATGATGCCGCTGCTCATGACGACGCTCATGACCCTCGTCGCCCCGAGCGATCGCGGCCGACTCATGGGTCGCGTCTCGATCGTGATGTCGGTGGCACCGGCGATCGGGCCGACGATCTCGGGCCTGATCCTGCATTCCCTCTCCTGGCGGTTCATGTTCTGGCTCGTGCTGCCGATCGCGCTCACCATGCTCGTCATCGGCATCCGTCGGGTCGAGAACGTCAGCGAGCCGCGCGTGATCCCGATCGACGTCTTCTCGGTCGTGCTCTCGGCGTTCGGCTTCGGCGGACTCGTCTACGGACTCAGCCTGATCGGCGCCGAGACCGCCGGCAGCGCGCTCGGCGCAGCGCCCATGTGGATCGCCCTCGGGGTCGGCGCCGTGGCGATCGCCGCGTTCATCTGGCGTCAGCTCGTGCTGCAGCGCACCGATCGCGCGCTGCTCGACCTGCGCACCTTCCGCTCCGGCAACTTCGCGATCTCGATCGGCCTCATGACGATCATGATGGCGGCGCTCTTCGGCACGATCATCCTGCTGCCGATCTACCTGCAAGACGTGCTGCACCTCGACTCGATCATGACCGGGCTGCTGCTCCTGCCGGGCGGGCTGACCATGGGCCTCCTCGGGCCGATCGTCGGTCGCCTCTTCGACCGGCTCGGGCCGACTCCGCTGCTCGTGCCTGGCTCGATCATCGTGAGCGCAGTGCTCTGGTCGCTCACGCTCGTGACCGATACGACGTCGCCATGGCTCCTCCTCGCGGCGCACATGGCGCTCTCGGCCGGCCTCGCATTCATGTTCACGCCCCTGTTCACCTCGGCGCTCGGGTCGGTCCAGCCGAAGCTCTACTCGCACGGATCCGCGCTCGTGGGCACGGTGCAGCAGGTCGCCGGTGCCGCAGGCACCGCGCTCTTCGTGACGATCATGGCGGCGCAGTCTCTGACGGCGTCGACCGCGGGGGCGACGGTCGAGGCCGCTGCGGCATCCGGCGTCCGCTCGGCGTTCCTCGTCGGGGCGATCCTCTCGCTCGGGGCCATCGTCGGCGCATTCTTCGTGCGCAAGCCCGCCGACATGATGGAGGGCGCGTCGCACTGACGCGCTGCGGCGACACGCGGTTGCGCTGACCGCAGACCACGACGGGGGTCCGGCATCTGCCGGGCCCCCGTCGTCGTTCAGTCGACCGGTGTCAGCCGCAGTTCGGCCGACAGCTGCGCTGCGTGAGCGCGTCGACCAGCACGACGCCGAGGTCTTCGGGTTTCGTGGCCGAGTACGCAGCCCCCTTCGTCGCCTGGGTGATGCGTTGCATCGCGTCGAGGTCGATCTCGGGTCCGATGCCGATCATGATGACGGGCACCGGCTTCGTCGGGTCGTCGATCTTCGCAAGTTCGGCGAGCAGCGTCTCGAGGTCGATGCCGTTCTCGTCTTCGTTCTTGCCGTCGGTGAACAGCAGCACGGAGTTGACCTTCTCGGGGTCGTACGTCTCGCGCACTCGCTGCACGGCGGCGAGCGTCGTGTCGTAGAGACCGGTCGCTCCTCCGAGCCGCGCCGGCAGCGACTGGATGACGCCGGCGATCTGCTGGGAGTGCGCGGCGTCGCCGAGCGGTGCGATCGGCGACAGTTCTTCATAGTCGAGTTCGCCGTTTCGCGCGGTGGAGAAGACCCACACGCCGAGCTCCACCTCGCCCGAGAACTTCTGCATCGCCCCGACGGCCGCCTGCTGGAAGATGTCGATGCGGCGCAGGCCGTTCTCGGCGGGCTCCTCCATCGAGCCCGACACGTCGATCACGGCGAGCATGCGCGAGCGCAGGGTGAGCACCGACCAGCTGCGGAGGATCTCGAGCTGCGCGGCTCCGTCGAGCGCCGTCTGCGCCTCGGGCGCTTCCGCCCCGAGACCTGCGATGTCGAGTTCGCCCGAGCCGTCGGGCGCGCGGAAGCCGGCGGCGGCGAACGTCTTCGCGCTGTCGCGAACGGCCGCCTCGAACGCATCGAGCAACTCGGCCTTCGACGCATCCGCCGATTCGGAGTCCGCCGAATCCGAGGAGTCCGCCGAATCCGAGGAGTCCGCCGATTCGGAGCCCCCCGCGGCATCCGTCGCGGTCATGCGCACGAAGGGGTAGTCGAGCGAGACCGTGCCGTCGACGGGATAGGCGGCGACGAGCGACTCCGTGGGGTCGTCGAGGTTGTACGCGGCGACCTGCGCCTCGGTCGTGACGACCACGACGGGCTCCTGCCCGGCACTGGCAGCGCCGAATGCGGCGCTCGTCGAAGCAGGGATGGACTTGCTGAGGGCGACCATGGCGCCGGCGAACTGGCGCGGGTCTTCAGGTGCGGAGTGGGCGCGCAGCGTGAGCAGGCCCGCGAGACTCGCAGCGGATGCCTCGGGGTCGGGCAGGATCGTCGGCAGCGTGCCGCCGAGCACCCGTGCCCAGCTCACCGGTTCGGCCGCGATCTCGGTGGCCTTCGTCGACGCGCCGGCGAACACGACCGGCGACGTGGCGATGGACTCGCGCGCCTCGACCGCCGGCTGCGACTGGCCGAGTGAGGAGGCGGTCGCGTTCATACGGTCGAGCCAGACGCTCGAATCGGGAACCCAGACGTCGGCGTCCATGCCCCCAGATGCGGCGACTGCAGCGGTGTCCGCGGAGTCCTGTGCGGTGATCTCGGTCGACACGCACAGCTCGGAGTCCTGATCGAACTCCTCGGCGATGTCGGTGAGCGCCGGCGCGATCGAGGTGTCGGCGACGACGACGAGTTCCTCCGGCTCGGCGCAGCCCGTGCCGGCCGAAGCGAAGAGCGGGTTCAGGTAGTCGCCGACCCACAGGAAGACGCCGCCGGCGACGACGCCGACCACGACGATGGCTCCGATGATGGACAGGATGAGCTTGCGGCCCGGCTTCTTCGCCGATGCCGCGACGGTATGACGTCCCACGGGCACTCCAAGCCGACGAGTGGGGGTCTCGTCGAATCCTCGGTTCGGGTTCCCCCAGATGGGGGAAGGATTGGTTCAGTGTAAACGACGAGTTCCCAGAAGCGAATTTCACTCGGATTTCGCGTATCGGCCACGTCCTTCGCCCTCTTGGCGCCGCGGCACCTCGGTGGCAGCATTGAAGGGAGCGACATGGAGCACTTCACCGATCGGGCCGACGCCGGCCGGCGGCTCGCCGAGGCACTCGGCGCGGTCGACCTCACGAGGCCGGTCGTGCTCGGCCTGCCGCGCGGAGGGGTGCCCGTTGCCGCCCCGGTCGCGGCAGCGCTCGGCGCGCCGCTCGACGTGCTCGTCGTGCGCAAGCTCGGGGTGCCCGGGCAGCCCGAGGTCGCGATGGGAGCCATCGGCGAGCAGGGTGCTCGGGTGCTGAACGAGGACATCGTCGATTCGGCCTTCGTCTCCCCCGGCGAGCTGCGCGACATCGAGCGCGTCCAGCGCGCCGAGCTCGAGGCGCGAGTGAAACGGTTCCGCGGCGGCGCACCGCCCGTGCCGCTCGCGGGCCGCACCGCGCTCATCGTCGACGACGGCGTCGCGACCGGTGCGACGGCGCGGGTCGCGGCACACGTCGCGAAGGCCCGCGGCGCCGATCAGGTCGTGCTCGCGATGCCGGTCGGGGCGCCCGACGCCGTCGGCTCGCTCGCCGCGGACCCCGCCATCGACGAGATCATCTGCCTGTCGATGCCGCGCGGCTTCATGGCGGTCGGCATGCATTACCTCGACTTCGCACAGACGAGTGACGAACAGGTCGCGTCGCTGCTCACCGCAGCACGCAGAGGGTGAGGTCGGCGAACGAGGTCGGCGAATGGGGTCAGCGCACGCCGATGACGATGGTCGCGTCGGCCTCGGCATCGTGCATGATGCGGGCGACGAGTCCGCCCTTCTCGAAGAACTCCGCCGCGACCGGCGCCTGACGCTCGCTCGTCTCGATCAGCAGTGCTCCGCCGGGCGCGAGCCATGAGCGGGCGGATGCCGCGACCCGGCGATGCACGTCGAGCCCGTCTCCCCCGCCGTCGAGGGCCATGCGCGCCTCGTGGTCGCGCGCCTCGGGAGGCATCATGGCGATCGCCTCGCTCGGCACATACGGCGCATTGACGGCGAGCACGTCGATGCGGCCGCGGAGTTCGGCGGGCAACGCGTCGTAGAGGTCGCCCTCGACCACGACGCCGCCGAGCGGCTCGAGGTTCAGTCGCGCCGCCTGCACGGCGACGGGATCGAGATCCGCGCCGACGAGGTGCACGGTGCCCGCGGCATCCGCCATCGCCGATGCAACCGCCGCACCGATGGCGCCGGCACCGCAGCAGAGATCGACGACGACCGGGATGCGCGCGTCGTCACCCGCCGCCGGTGCCACGGCGGCGAGCGCCGCGAGACGCGCAGCCTCGCGCGCCAGGAACTCGGTACGGCGCCGCGGCACGAAGACGCCAGGCAGCACCCGCAGGCGCAGGCCCGCGAACTCCGCCCAGCCGAGCACCTGCTCGAGGGGCTCTCCCGCGACCCGGCGCTCGACGAGTGCCTCGAGCTCAGCGCCGCCTGCTTCGGCCTCGAGCAGGGCCGCCTCGTCTTCGGCGAACACGCAGCCGGCCGCGCGCAGGCGCGACACGATCTGGATCTCCGTCGGCGTCACTCGAGGTGCAGCCTGACCATCGGTATCTCGGGATGGGCCTCGCCGGTGGCATCCTGAATCGAACGCTCGAGCACCGCCCACGTCGCTGGGCGCCGCTCACCGTACCGCTCGAGCAGGCGGCGACTCTCCTCGGTGCCGAGGAGCTCGGCACGCGCCGGCACCCGGCGGCGCCACCCGATGCTCACTCCGCAGCGGGGTTCGGCCTCGAGGTTCCGGTACCACTGCGCACGCGTGCCGAAGCCCGAGGCGACGACGACGCGATCGGGCGCCTCGCGGTCGGCCGCCTCGATGACCACGAAGCGCGATTCGCCGCTCGTGCGACCGCGATGCTCGAGCAACAGCAACCGGCCGCCGAAGATGAATCCGAATCCCGCCCGGAAGATCGCGATGGGCAGGCGCGCCATCCATCGCGTCGTCAGAAACGTCGCGCCGATATCCATATGCATCAGCCTCTCACGTTGTCGGAGCGGGTCGCGGGAGAGCGCCGCGACGAGACTGACTGAGTAGACCACCCGGCCGGATGATTCCGCACCGCACCCGGTTCCGCAAGGCGTTGCCCGCAACGAGTCCGGCGTGCTTGTCTGAACGAAACCGACCTGAGGAGGCGGATCACTGTGGACACCAGCACGATCGTCTGGATCATCATCGGGGTCGTCGTCATCATCGCGATCGTCGTGGTCGTCGTCATGATGACGACGGGCCGGCGCCGCAGGGAGGCTCGAGTCGAAGCCGAGCGTCGGCAGGCCGCCGACCTGCGGCAGAGCGCGGCCGAGACCACTGCGGCCGCGCAACAGCGTGAAGCGGATGCCGCGAGGTCTGCGGCCGATGCCAAGCAGGCCGAGGCCGAAGCCACGCAGGCGAGGCTCGATGCCGATCGTCTCGCCAGAGAGAGCACCGACAACCGCGCCGACGCAGCCGGTCTCCGCACCGAGGCCGACGATCGCCTGAAGAAGGCCGACACGTTGGATCCAGACGTCGAGACACGCGACCAGACCGATGCGACACGCGACCACACCGATGCGACACGCGACCGGACCGATGACGCGGCGCGCGACCGGACCGATGCGGGGCGCGACGACGACCGCCGCCCCGGAGGTGCGACTCCGCTATAGGCGAGCGCGTTGTCGTCATTGCGCTCGACCGAGCGACGGCCTGTCTCGAAGCTCAGTGGTCGGTGACCCGCCCCGCTTCGACGTGCCAGCGGCGGTCGAGGCGCACGTGCTCGAGCATTCGGCGATCATGCGTGACGAGCAGCAGCGTGCCCTCGTACGACTCGAGCGCCTCCTCGAGCTGTTCGATCGCGGCGAGGTCGAGGTGGTTCGTCGGCTCGTCGAGCACGAGTACGTTGACGCCGCGCCCCTGCAGCAGCGCGAGCCCGGCGCGCGTGCGCTCGCCCGGTGAGAGGGCATCGACCGGCCGGAGCACGTGATCGGCCTTCAGCCCGAACTTCGCGAGCAACGTGCGCACCTCGCCGCTCGAGAACTCGGGCACGAGTGCTTCGAAGGCTTCGGCGAGCGGCGCATCCCCGGCGAGCTGGGTGCGAGCCTGGTCGATCTCCCCGATCGCCACGGATGCCCCGAGACTCGCCCTGCCGGCATCGGCCGCACGCCGTCCGAGCAACAGCGACAGCAGTGTCGACTTGCCGGCGCCGTTCGGGCCCGTGATGCCGATCCGCTCCCCGGCGTCGACCTGCAGGGAGACCGGCCCGAGGGTGAAGTCACCCTGCCGCACCACCGCCTCGTCAAGGGTTGAGACGACCGAACTCGACCGCGGCGCCCGACCGATCGTGAACTCGAGCTGCCACTCCTTGCGCGGCTCCTCGACCTCGTCGAGCCGCGCGATGCGGCTCTCCATCTGCCGCACCTTCTGCGCCTGCTTCTCGCTCGACTCGGAGGCGGCCTTCCGCCGGATCTTGTCGTTGTCGGGCGACTTCCTCATCGCGTTGCGCACGCCCTGGCTCGACCACTCGCGCTGCGTGCGAGCACGTGAGACGAGGTCGGCCTTCTTCGCCGCGAACTCCTCGTAGTCGTCGCGTTGCTGACGTCGGGCCGTGGCCCGTTCCTCGAGATAGGCGTCGTAGCCGCCGCCGTAGATGCGGTTCGAGTGCTGGGCGAGATCGAGCTCGAGCACTCGAGTGACCGAGCGAGCGAGGAACTCGCGATCGTGGCTGACGAGCACGACGCCGCCTCGGATTCCGCGCACGAACGCCTCGAGCCGCTCCAGTCCGTCGAGGTCGAGGTCGTTCGTGGGCTCGTCGAGCAGCACGAGATCGAAGCGCGAGCAGAGCAGTGCCGCGAGGCCGACCCGAGCGGCCTGCCCGCCGGAGAGCGAGGTCATCATGGATTCGCCTGAGAGCAGCGCGTCGCCGCTGAGGCTGACCCCGAGCTCGGCGAGCACCGCCGGCAGCCGCTCGTCGAGGTCGGCCGCCCCCGAGGCGAGCCATCGTTCGAGGGCCGCAGAGTACTCGTCGGCCGGATCCGGGGCGCCGGGCGCCGCGGCATCCGTCGACCCCAGTGCCAGCGCCGCCGCATCGAGGCGAGCGGATGCCTCGGCCGCCCCGGTGCGTCGCGCGACGTACGCGGCGATGGTCTCGCCTTCGACCCGCTCAGGCTCCTGCGGAAGCCAGCCGACGAACGCGTCGGCCGGCGAGAGGTGCACGGTGCCGGCCTGCGGTTCGAGTTCGCCGGCGAGGATGCGAAGGAGCGTCGACTTGCCCGCGCCGTTGACGCCGACGACGCCGACCACGTCGCCCGGGGCGACCGTGAGGTCGAGGCCGTCGAAGAGTGCACGGTGGGCGTAGCCACCGGCGAGGCCCTGGGCCACGAGTGTTGCGGTCACCGGTCAACTGTAGTCAGCCGGCTGTGAGGCACCGCATCGGGAGTCAGCGTGACGCCCGCCATTCCTCATCGAGGATGGCGTACGTCAAGCCATCGATCCATCCGAGCTCTGCGTGCCACGAGTCGCGCACACCCTGCTGCTCACGTCGCATGCCGAGCTTCTCCATGACACGCCATGAGGCGACGTTGTCGGCGTAGCAACCGGCAGTGACCCGATGCACTCCGAGCTCGCCGAATGCGAGGTCGAGCAGCGCGCGGGCGATGTCGGTGGCGTAGCCGTTGCCGGCGTGCGCTGGATCGAGCATGTACCCGATACCCGCCTCGGCGCGGCGCCATGGGCCCTGATCGACGTGGCTCTGGCCCATGCCGTCGGTGATCCAGAGCGAACCGGTGCCGATGACCTCGTCTCCGATGACGGCCACGGCGGAGTGATCGTTCGGGTCGTCGACGCCGCCGAGCCAGTTCGCACGGAAGACCTCGGGATCGACCTGCGTGCGGAGCAGCCACCGGATGACCTCCGGGCGGTTGCGCCATTCGAGGATCTGGTCGAGATCGGCGTTCGTCGGTTGCCGCAGCGTCACCCGCCCGGCTCGGCGCGGCCATCGCACGTCGGGAGTCGTCATGCCTCCTGCATATCAGAGTCGCCGGCTACTTCACGAGCCGGGAGAGCACGCGATCGGCGAGCGGCTTGCCGCCCGTCTGGCAGCCCGGGCAGTACTGGAACGTCGAGTCGGCGAAGATCACCTGACGGATCGTGTCGCCGCACACCTCGCAGGTCTCGCCGGTGCGCCCGTGCACGCGCATCGCCCGGCGCTTGGCGTCTTTGAGTTCGGCAGGCGGGCGACCGGATGCCGCGGCCACCGCCTCGGCGAGTGTGTCGCGCATCGCGTGGTAGAGGTGCTCGACCTGCTGGGCTGTGAGCTTCGCCGCGAGCGCGTAGGGCGACATCTTCGCCGCGTGCAGGATCTCGTCGGAGTACGCGTTGCCGATGCCCGCGAGCACCGATTGGTCGCGCAGCACCCCCTTGATCTGCGTGCGGCGCCCCTCGAGCACGGCGGCGAAGTCGGCGAGCGTGAAGTCTGATGCAGTGGGATCCGGCCCGAGCCGCGCGATGCCCGGCACCTCGGCCGGATCGCGCACCACGTACACCGCGAGCGACTTCTTCGTGCCCGCCTCGGTCAGGTCGAATCCCGAGCCGTCGTCGAGCCGGACCCGCAACGCGAGCGACGACCTGCCGGGCTTCACGAGCGTCGACGGCACCTCGTCGTACCACCGCAGCCAGCCGGCGCGCGCGAGGTGGAAGACGAGGTGATGCCCGCCCGTGTCGAGGTCGACGAACTTGCCGTGCCGACGCACCCGCTCGATGCGCTCACCCTCGATGGCCGACAGCGGCGGGTCGAAGGTCTTGAGCGCCGAGATCGCCGCGACCCGAAGTGACGCCACGGCGTGCCCGGTCGCCCGCCCGTCGAGGAACGCGACGAGCGCCGTGACTTCGGGAAGCTCTGGCACACGACCATCGTGCACCCGACAGACGACATCGGCACCGGCGCGTCTCCCTTTCGCCGATCGTCACTGGCAATAATGACGTTTCATGATTATTACGGACTGTTTTCGATCAACTCTTGACAGATCGTTTCACGATCGTGCAAAGTGACGGAACACACTTGATCATTCATACGGCATCGACGCCGGCCACGCTTCTGTGCGGTCGCGAGCGCCGTGAAGGAGCTCGCGCATGATCCAATCGCCTGTCCTGCAACGGTCACTGCTGACCGGTGCACTCCCCGACGGGCCGTTCGCCGCCACCTCATCGGCGGAACCACGTCAATCCCCCATCCCCACCACGAGGAGAACTGAAATGAGCAAGTCTGGATTCGTCGCCCGGTGCGCCGCGGTCACGGTCGGATCGATGCTGCTGGCCGGCGTCGCCGGCATCGCGATGGCAGCCGAGCCCGACGATGCCGGCGTCGACGTCAACGTCTCGATCGCCGAGATCAACGAACCCGGCGTCCTCGCCATGAGCGTCGCCGACACCACCACCACCCTCACCGAAGAGGGCTCGACGGCGACCGTGCGCCAGTTCACCGGCACACTGCCCACCGTCACCGTCACCGACACCCGCACCGCCGACGAGATCCCCGACGACGCCTTCTGGTCGGTCGTGGGCTCCTCGACCGACTTCACCGGCGACGCCGGACAACCCACCATCGGCGCCGGGCACCTCGGCTGGGCCCCGAACCTCATCGACGGCGGCAGCTCCGGCCAGGTCTCCCAAGGCGAGCAGGTCGACACCGTCCTCGACTCCGGACCCGACAACGTCGGCCTCGTCGACCAGGAGCTGCTGGCCATGGCCTTCGACTCCGGCGACATCGCCGCCGAAGGACAGTGGACCGCGAACGCGAGCCTCTTCCTCCGCACCCCCGCAACCGTCGCCGCCGGCGACTACACCGCCCGCCTCACCCTCTCCCTCTTCGAATAAGAAGCACGAGCTTCGAAGCGGAGCACGAGAACGCCCGAGACCGGGGCCGTGGATGGCAACCTCCACGACCCCGGTCTCGTCGTGTGAGGAGTGCTATTCGAAGTCGAGTTCGGCGTCTGCAACCGCGACGACCGACCACGTGCCGCCGTCGGCGTCGGTGAACTCGTACGCCGGAACGACGAGCACGCTGCCGTCTGGCTGCCACTGGCTCGAGAGCCCGAGCCGCACGCCGACGATCTCGACGTCGTTCACGGGCCACGCGAGGGTGCTTCCGGCCGCCGGGGTCGCGGGCGGCTCGGTCGGCGCCGCCCACTCCTCGACCATCAGATCGGTCGGCGCACCCTCCCCGGCGAACGGCATGGCGGTCATCTGCGCGCCGAACCGCGGGTCGGAGAGCCGCTCGAACCCGGCTTGCTCGCTGACGATGTCGTAGTCGCCGATCGAGACGAGCTCGGCGAGCGCCCCCGAGGCGCTGACGATGCCGGCCTGTGCGAGGTCGAGCGTCCACGCCTGGTCGATGCGCTGCCCGTCGACGACGGGCCATGCCTGCGCCATCCGCGTCACCGCGCCCTCCCACGTCTGCGAGGTGTACTCGAAGGCGTCGGCGTCACGCCCGGTCGCCGCGATGAGCGACCGCAGTGCATCGATCGCCGCCGCCTCGCTCGGCAGCTCGGAGGCCGGCGGCTGGCAGGCCGGCATCTCGGGAATGGTCATCTCCGGTGCGGCCGGTTCGGACGCACCCTGCTCGGGTACAGCCTGCTCGGGCACGGCCGGCTCGATCGCTGCCGGCCCGCAGCCCCACGGGTTGACCTGCGGGTTCGAGTACGAGAAGCCGAGTGTGCCGTCGAGCGAGACGTAGAGGGTCGGGCCGGTGCCGTCGGGCGAGCCGACCGTCCAACTGCCGTTCTTCGACTCCGGGGTACCCCCGACGCCGAGCGCCGCAGCCAGCTCGGCAACGGTCTCGGTGTTCGATGCACCGCGTGCATCGAACGCGTACGCGGCGGCCGAGCCTCCGGCAGTGGAAAGACCCGAGGCGCTGAAGCTGTTACGGCCGAGTCCGTAGGGCATCATCATGCTGCTGACGCCCGGTGCGGTCGTCATGCGGCTGCCGGCGTCGAATGTCGCCGCCTCCTGCTGCGTCGGGCCTCCCTGGGCGCCGCTCATCGGCAACGAGATCGGCGGTGCGGCAGAGAGCTCGGGTTGCCCGCCCGTCATCGCGCCCAACCCGAACCCGGCGCCGCCGACGATCGCGACCGAGGCCGCGACCGCAGCGATCACGGGCCAGCGCGGGCGGCGGCGCGCCCGCGCGGCGGTGAGATCGGCGACCTCGACCGGGGCCGCCGACACCCCCGTCGCCTGCGCGATGACGTCGTCACCGAACTCCGCACGTGGTTCGACCCCTGCAGCGGGGTCGGCGGCGCGCAGCCGCGCAACCGGGTCGAGCTCGTTGTCGTCGTTCATGTCGAACACCCTTCGTGCGTGCGGTTCACTTGGGGATATGTGCCGGGGCGGCCGAACCTTGCAGCGCAGGTACGACCACGCTCAGAACGACATCCGCTGGCCCCACGCCTCGCGGAGGCGCTTGCGGGCGCGTGAGAGCGCAGCATCCGCTCCGGAACGGGAGATGCCCAGCACCTCAGCGAGTTCCTGACCGTCCAGCCCCTCCCAGGCATGCAGCATCAGGATGCGACGGTCGCGCTCGCCGACGCTCTCGAGCGCGCCCCGCAGCTCGGCGTCGAAGAGCGCGCTGAGTTCGGGGTCGTGTTCGATCCGCACGCTTCCGCTCTCGGGCACCTCATCGACGGGGAGGTCGACGTGCTTCCGGCGTGCGTTCGCGAGCGTGAATCCGGCGGTGCGGTAGAGCCACGGCAGCACCGCCTCGCGCGGCACGTCGGCACGGCGACGCCACGCCGTCGCGAAGACCTCGGCGGCGAGATCCTCCGCGTCCTGGCGCGGGCCTCGGCGGGCGAAGTAGCGCACGAGGGCGGTCGAGTGCTCGCGAACGACCGCGGTGAACCACGCGGCATCCGCGCTCGTCACCGACTGGACTGCGGGCTCGGGCATCGCCACCTCCTCGGCTGCATCTGCGCGGGCTGCGGTGCTGGCGATCCTCACACCGGGTATGTGTCGCGTCAGCCGCGAGTCTTGCATGGCACGAGAACGAACTATTCCGCGGCGCGCAGCGGCAGTCGCTCCCCGCCCGTCTGGCACGTCGGGCAGTACTGCGCCGTCGTGCCCCCGAACGAGAAGTCGGCCACGGTGTCGCCGCAGACCGGGCAGGCAGCACCGGCCCGGCCGTGCACCCGCATCGAGGCGACCTTCGTCGCTTTGAGCTGATCGATCGGCACTCCGCGCTGACGCTCGATCGCGCCGGCGATCGTGCCGACCGTCGCATCGAACAGGCGATCGAGTTCGACTTCGGTCAGCGATGCGGTGTGCGCCACGGGCGAGATCTTCGCGAGGTGCAGGATCTCGTCGGAGTAGGCGTTGCCGATGCCCGCAAGCGACTCCTGCTCCTGCAGCACGGCCTTGACCTGCTTGCGTCGCCCGGCGACGACGCGGTCGAAGTCGGCGCGTGTGAAGCCGGCGTCGGCGGGGTCGGATCCGAGTTTCGCCACTGCGGGCACCTCGCGCGCCTCATCGACGACCCAGCAGCCGAGCGACACCCAGTCACCGGCATCCGTCAATTCGACGACGGTGCCATCGTCGAAGGTGAACGCGACGAGCGTGGGCGGGGCGTCGCCATCGGTGCTTGCATCGTCTCGGGCGACGGATGCCTCCGCAGCGCCGCTCGCGTATCGTGCCCAGCCGTGACGGCCGAGCGACACCACGAGGTGCTGCGCATCGCCGACGTGGAGGTCGACATGCTTGCCGTGACGTGCAGCGCCGGTCACACGTTCGCCGCGAAGCGATGTCGGCGGGCGGGCGCGCGTCTTGGCGGTACGGAACTCCACAACGTCGACGTCCGTGATCTCACGGCCCGCCAACCGCTCGCCGAGATTCTCGACGAGCGCCTGCACCTCGGGCGACTCGGGCATGCCGCCAGCTTCGCACAGCGGCCTGCGGCGTGGTAGCCAACGGCGCGGGTGTCGCGCCCCCAAGCGCGACACCCGCTCCCCCTGCAGACTCACACCTCGGGAGGCGTGGTCTGGCCTTCAGTCGTGCGGCACTACCTGGTGCCGTCCTTGAAGGCGTCCTTGGCCTTCTCTGCTGCCTGCTTCGCGTCAGCCTTGACCTGGTCGCCCTTTCCTTCGGCTTCGAGGCGCTCGTTGTCGGTCATCTTGCCGATGCCCTCTTTGGCCTTGCCCTTGATTCGATCAGCGGTGTTGCCGAGATCGTCCTTGGCACTCATGGCGTCCTCCTCCGTCGGTTCGGCTCCTTCGCACCTGTTCGGTGCGTCGACTCTTCGACGGTAGGCCCGCGGGTTCGTGCTCGACAACGGGTTGACAGTGGGGCGGCGGGCGCCTACGGTCGCGCGGATGCCGGTGGGTGCCGACGGGCGCTTCTCGCCATTTGGCATCGTTGACGGCACGTCCACTGAACATCTGGACAGAACCAGTCGACGAAACAAGGATTGAGGCATGACGACACCAGCGATTCCCGACGGTGACAGACTCGCCAAGATGACCATTCGCGAAGGCTGATTCCACGGCCGACTCGCGCTGACCGCACCTCGACGAGAGATGAGCATGCAATCCCCGATCACCGAGTATCTTGCCGACATCATCGCCGCGACGAACCACGTCGATTCCGGGGCGGTCGCCGACTACATCCCCGAGCTCGGTGCGGCCGATCCGAACCGCGTCGCGGTCGCGATGAGCACAGTGAACGGCACGGTCTACGCCAGCGGCGATGCCGAGCACCGGTTCACCATCCAGTCGATGTCCAAGCCGTTCGCCTACGCGTTGGCGATCGAGACCCACGGGCTGGAGACGGTTCTCGATCGCATCGGCGTCGAGCCCAGTGGCGAAGCATTCAACGAGCTGTCGTTGGACCCCGAGACCGGCAAACCCCGCAATCCCATGATCAACGCCGGAGCGATCACAACCCACTCGCTCATCGGCGACGACGAAGATGCGTGTGTCGATCGGATGCTCGCGCTGTTCTCACGCCTCGCTGAACGCCCGATCGAGATCGACGAGGTCGTTGCCGCCTCTGAACTCGAGACCGGCGATCGCAACCTCGGACTCGCCTATCTGTTGCACGCTTCGAACGCCCTGCGGCAAGATCCCCGAACAGTCGTCACCGGCTACATCCGCCAATGCGCGGCATCGGTGAACGTGCGCGACCTCGCCCTGATGGCTGCCACGCTCGCGAACGGCGGGGTGCAGCCGAACACCGGCGAACGAGTCTTCAGCAGGATGGGCACCAGGCACCTGCTCAGCGTGATGACCTCGTGCGGCATGTACGACGCCGCCGGAGACTGGCTGACCACGGTGGGGATTCCCGCGAAGAGCGGGGTCGCCGGCGGCATCATCGGCGTCCTCCCGGGACAAGTCGGCGTCGCCGTCTTCTCGCCACGCCTCGACGCGCACGGAAACAGTGCACGAGGCGTCGAGATGATGAAGCTGCTCTCCGACGACCTCGGCTTGCATCTCATGGAAGCGAGCCGGCCGGCGCGGTCATCGTTGCGCGAGACGCGAACCACCTCGGTGGACGGACGACCGGCGACGGTCTACGTGCTGCAGGGTGACCTCGTGCTCAGCAGCATCGAGTCGCTCGTGCGGGAGCTCATCGACAACCCACCCCCGACCGAGCTCGTGGTCTTCGACATGAGCCGCGTCGACGAGGTGCTGCCGGTGGCCCGCCGAACCTCAGCTGAGACGGCAGCCAAGCTCATCGACGAGGGGCATCAGATCGCCCTCATCGACCCTGAGAACACCATTCCCGGCTTTCGCGACAGTCATGGGCGCGCGGTCGAGCGCTGGACGAGCGAGCACATGGATGCAACGGATCGATAGAACAACGGAACGAGAACTATGCCGTCGCACGACGCACGCCGCCCAGAGGCCCACATCCGACTTGACAAGGTGCTCGATGCGGCGAGGGTCGTTTCCGAGCGAATGAAGATCCCGGCTGAGATGATCACCTTGCACGGCCGTCTACGCGACGCCACCTTACCGGAAGGCGCGACGCTCCAAGGGCCCGGCCAACATACGCTTCGTTGGGGAGCGTTCATGCTCGCCTACGCCCCCTTGGAGGCATTCTTCAACGCGGTGCTGCCACCGACAGACAACCGCCCGATGCCACTGAACGTCGATAAGATCCGCCAAACTGCACAGCGGGAACACGATGTGTCGCTCTTCACGAAGCGGTGGAGCCTGTGCACGCTCGTGCCGCCGACGGCGCCTGAAAGCGGTCAGTACTGCGAATGGCGTCGCTATCGGGGCACTGAGGAGACACGAACGTACCTCGCTGATATGAAGTCGCTCCGCGATCGTCTCAGTCACGGCGCAGATCCGTTCTCATCGACCAACCGTTCCGGGGCGATGTGGTCCACCCAGAAGGGTCCGTCACTCCGAATGATGGGGGTTGAGGTTTCCTGCAAGCGAGTTGCGATGTCGTGACCCACACGATCGAGGCCTACGGCGGTGCGATCGAGCAGGTCCCCGCGTGGCCGCGACCTGATCGCTTCGAAGGGATGCCCCCGCTCCCGCCCGACGGCTACACGTTTCGTACACCCTTGCATTCGAAATCCGAAGGTTGAGTCAATCATCACTGTCTCGAAGGTGCGTGACGCGTACGGTGCGTGACGCGTACGGTGCGCGATCAGCGGAATACATCGAGCTGTTCGGCGGGATCGACGCCGCGGCCGAAGCGGATCGGACCGCTGTGCTCGCATGGGCGCCGCTTTCGGATCGGACAGGCCGAGCACCTCGACGTCGATGACGAAAGCCTCGGCGGCATCCTCGCGTGGTACTCCCTCATCCACATCGATCCAGCGCTCATCAACTCCGCCCTGACCGAGTTCGCACGTGGCCTCCGCCCGGGCGGCGGGTTGGCACTCGGCTTCTTCGAGGGGCCGGAACTCGCATCGTTCGACCACGCCGTGACGACGGCCTACTACTGGCCGCTGGAGCTCTTGTCCGCGCGCATCGAGGCGTGCGGGTTCACGGTCACCGGGGCAGACCGGCGCACCGCTCCCCACGCGCGCACGCATGGCTTCATCACTGCCATTCGGAAGCCGCACAGCACCAACGGTTGACCACCGCACCGACCGCGATCGAGGATGATCCCGCATCGCCGCAGGCCCGGCCCTCGAACCTCTCACCCGCGTCCCTGAGAATGGAGTTGAACACGTTGCCGTACTGGTTGACGAGTCCGCAGCTGCTTCGAGTCTCTCGCGAGAGCATCGTCCACGATGCGACGATCGAGTGGCAGCTGATCGAGGACTACCGCTGGGCGGTGCCAATCGTGTGCCCAGCGTTCGGTACGGCTGAAGCTCGAGCGAACGACGCGTTCGAGGCATTGTGCCTCGTGCGCGAACAGTTGGAACCGTACGGGTGGCGAATCGGCCTCGCCGGATCACAGGTGGACGTGTGGCCCAGCGGCATGGCCCGGGACCAGGGAGCGGATCGGGTGGGAGCACTCGCTGACGATCCTGAAGGACCGGATCCGGCACACAGGGAGATCCAGGCACACGAACCAGACGTTGATGCGGAACGCGACTACACGTTGAAGCGGAACTCCACCGGGTTCCGGCACGTACGGCCGTCTCATAACCTGATGGCACGACCCAGACGAGTCAGACCAGTGCGAGCGTCTCCACGGGCTGCCCGGTGACCTCAGCAATGAGCTCGAAGTCCTTGTCAACGGCCAAGACCGTCAGCCCAGCCTTCTCCGCGGTCGCTGCGATGAGCAGATCCGGGATGGACGGGGCGCGATGCTGGCCACGGTCGGCAAGGAGCATCTGCACCTCGAAGGCGCGGTCCTCCATCGCGGGTGTGAGGTGCTCGATCGGCATGAGCGACAGCGGGGGCAGCCCGAAAGCCTCGCGACCTGCTTGACCTGAACGGGCAGAGAAGCCAAGTTCGAGCCGCGTCACCGGCGAAAGACGCAGCAGCCCACGCTCGATGCGCGAGTTCCACTCAGCCAAGCTCTCCGCTTGACCTCCCTGCATGCGCACGTATGCCGACTTGTCGACCAGCCAGCTCGTCACCGCCACGCCGCATCCATCACGTCAGGATCGGCAAGGTCCTCGAACGCCGCCGCCGAGCGACTCCAGTCATCGGCAGTGACCGTCGCGGCGACCGGAGTCGAGGCGTCCTGCTCGAGTCGCCGACGAAGGAACTCGTTGCGCGATAGTCCGAGGGCCGCCGCCTCAGCATCGATGTGCTCGACGGCAGCCTCACTCAGTCCACGGATCAGCACGTTCGACATCGTGACCACCTCCAGAAAAATGATATCGCGATATCACTCGCGGAGTCGAGCGTCGCCCGTCCGAACAGCAAGCCAGTGCAGTTCATTGATCCCGTCTGACGCACCTCGCGCGGCATGAAGGTCACAGTGCACAGGGCGCAACTAGACGTTGAAGCGGAACTCCACCACGTCGCCGTCGATAACAACCTCAGTTGAGCCAGCGGGTGAGCACGTCGATCCACTCGTCGAAAGCGTCGAGGTGGGCATCATGACTGCCACCACTGAGGTCGACTCGAACAGTGGAGGGTCGGCGACGCACGAGCTCATCCTTGGCGGATGCCGAGAACATGCCCTGAGACGCGAATTTCGCGAGCGTGGGCACCTTCAATCCCTCCCATTCGGGCCAGCGCGACTCGTGCACAGCCTCGAGCGTGCGTTGCACGATGTCAGCATCGAACCGTGGCATGAGCCCCTGCTCGGTGACCTCGAGGTCAGCGATCCACGCGTCGACGATGGCATCCTCCCCGAGAAATGACCGCGCCGCGGCATCTTCCGGAAACGGTGTGGGCCACGAGGCGAACCAGCGTCCGATCGCGGCAGCCTCTTCCGGATCGTCGCTGCCGGCGACATGCCCCTCGAGCATCACCAGGCTCCGGACGCGGTCGGGTTGCATGACTGATGCGAGAAAGGCCGTGTGCGCGCCCATCGACTGACCGACGAGGACACACCCCTCCCCCGGCGCGAAGGCGTCCATGACTACCACGACATCGCCTACGAATGCGGCACGCGACAGATCATCCGGCCTGCGCGTACTCCGACCATGGCCACGCTGATCAACCAACAGCACGCGAGTCCCTTGAGCGCTCGCCCGGTCGACAAGAGCTCCCGAGAGCTTCCTGCCAAGCCGTGAAGCAGAAGCACTACTGACCCCTCACCACCGAGATCCGTGACAGAGATCGTCACTCCACGATGATCGAGCATTCGTGTGGTCACCCCGCTCATCGGCGAGCACCCTCAGCTGTGGTCGCAGGACCGGCCGAGGCGATTCGCCGACAAAGCCGTTCACCCACACGACGGCATCGTCGACCGGGTGCAGTACATCCACGCCTTCAGCGGCCTCCGATACAGCGGATGCCATTGCTCCGCTGCTGCAATCACCGGCAGCCAATGCTGTTGCCGCTGGTACTCACAAAGCCGTACGCAGGTATCCCGGATCAGCTTGCCTTCGGTCTGCTCGCGTGGTCGCGTCATCGATAGACCTCCCGGCGGTGACCGACTCGCAGCACCAGGACCACAAGCTCATCATCCTGGACGTCGTAGATGATCCGGTAGTCGCCGACGCGAATGCGGAACTCGCCGTCACCGCCGCTCAGCTGCAGACTTCCCGGCGGACGAGGATCTTCTGCGAGCTCTTGGATCGCAGCCTTCAGGCGTGCAGCAACCTGTGGATGAAGCCCACGAAAGGTCTTCGCGGCTCCCCGCGCGATGATGATCCGGTACGTCACGTCAGCCCGGGATCAAAGCCCAAGCTCTTCCATCAGTTCTTCGAAAGGAACACGAGGCTCCTCGCGCGCTTCCGCTGCCGCGCGAATGTCAGCCTGGTCCTCCAGCGCCTGCATGGCACGGTCGAAGAACTCGGGCGACACGACGACAGCACGACGACCCGCACCGCGGGAGGTGATCTCGACAGGCTCACGCTGCGCAGCGGCGATGTAGTCGCTCTGCTGGCTGCGGAACTGGGAAAGAGTCGCTGAAGTCATGTATCTATCGTACGACTTGTACAAGTTGTACGCAAGGTTCGTGCATGCCCTCGAGTGCCTCAGAGGTTGAACCGGAACGCGACTACACGTAGAACCTGAACTCCACCACGTCGCCGCGGTTAGCAAGCCGGAGGTGACTAACCACAGTGACTCATGGCGTTGCCCGGGGCAGGCGATTCCAGCAGCTCAGCGAGATCCGCGCCGGCTCGAAGAAGCGCGACCGAGCGAGCGGCGATGTTGCTCAGCTGACTGCGGAGCGCCTCCCGGGCGTCGGTGGCGCTGTCGAGGTCGCGGAGGGAGACCATGACGCCGTGGATCGCGGGAATGCGGTAGCCACCCGCGCGAAGGGCAGCGACGACCCGTGCATCCCTCACAGCACCCGGCGGGTAGCACCGCACCGACTGAGACCCGCCACGCTCGGGCGCGACCAGCCCTTCCGCCTCCCAGAAGCGGAGCGTCGAGGCGCGCACGCCGAGAGCAGCGGAGAGTTCCGTGATGCTCATCGAGTCGCCCGGAACGACGGGCGGCTCGTCTGCGCTTTCATCGACGATGGAGTCCAGTGCGCGAAGCGCAGCGAGAGCGTCCTCTCGCTGCCGCGCAAGACCGACGTGGAGCACCACGATCCGGGCGACGGCTTCGTCGTGGGGCAGGCGTCGGATGTCTTGCATCGTTGCGCGCGCGGCCACAGGACCGACCGAGATCGCGAGGTCACGGTAGGCACGCAGCGCGGTGACATGAATCCGGGTGAACCGCCGATACCCGTTGCTCTGTCGAGCAGATGACGGAATCACTCCCAAGCGCTCGAGGTCGCGAATCTGTTGCACCGAATAACTGGAAGCTGCGGCAACCTGACTCGTCGTGTACCACTCAAGCTCCGAGCCAGTCGTTCGCGCCACGTGGACAACCCTCCATAAGCACTTCAACTCCACACTTGAAGCATGAACATGACACAGATCCTCTCAGAGATCCGAACCTTCGACGGCCTCCTCGAACTCGCCCCGCTGCCAGGGAGCGAGCATCCGACGGTCTCGTGGGGCGACCACTTCTTCTACTACGCCCCGGACGGCCAGGTGCCGCGCAACCGTCAGCCCTACGCGACGATCGTCACGAAGAACTACCCGGACGACGAAGAAAGCCGACTCGACGACGAGGACCGGTGGCGACTGAACATCCACGTCGGAACGAACATCTTCACCGACCTCCTCGGCCACCAGCCTGACGAGATCGACGAAGCCGCTGTGGATTACAGTGTCACGGACACGTTCCTGCCGCACCCTCTGTACGGCACATACGGGTGGGTGTGCAT
The DNA here is from genome assembly GCF_006337065.1 of Agromyces laixinhei. Taxonomy (NCBI): domain Bacteria; kingdom Bacillati; phylum Actinomycetota; class Actinomycetes; order Micrococcales; family Microbacteriaceae; genus Agromyces; species Agromyces laixinhei. The sequence goes on from NZ_CP040872.1 coordinate 2,824,620, forward strand.
CGTCAACCCGGCCGACGCCACCACCGAACGAGCTTTGGAGGCTCTGCGCATCGCCCATCAGGACGACCAGCGACGCGTCGAGCGCCGCCAGAGCCGAGGCGACGCCTCGCAGAACGGGTAACCGTGGTCGCCGACAACACGCTCGCCAAGCTGTGGGTCATCGCCTCAGCTCCGGGTCCTCGGCGGCCCACAGAGGTTCAGTTCGAAAAGCGGAACTCCACCACGTCGCCGTCGTGCATGACATAGTCCTTGCCCTCCATACGAGCCTTGCCCTTGGCGCGGGCCTCGGCGACTGAACCGGTCTCGACGAGGTCGTCGAACGAGATGACCTCGGCCTTGATGAAGCCGCGCTCGAAGTCGGTGTGGATGACGCCGGCGGCCTGCGGCGCCTTCGCCCCCTTCGGGATCGTCCAGGCGCGCGACTCCTTGGGCCCCGCCGTCAGATAGGTCTGCAGGCCGAGCGTGTCGAACCCGATGCGGGCGAGCTGGTCGAGGCCCGACTCATCCTGCCCCGTCGAAGCCAGCAGTTCCGCGGCGTCGGCCGGGTCGAGGTCGATGAGCTCCGACTCGATCTTCGCGTCGAGGAAGACGGCCTCTGCGGGCGTGACGAGCGCCGCGAGCGCGGCCTTCTTCGCGTCATCCGTCAGCACCGCCTCGTCGACGTTGAAGACATAGATGAAGGGCTTGGCCGTCAAGAGGCCGAGTTCCCTGATGGGTGTCAGGTCGACGGATGCCGCGGAGAGCGGCGTGCCCTTCTGCAACTCCTCCTGCGCGGCCTTCGCCGCTTCGAGCACGGCGGGGTCGATCTTCTTGCCCTTGAGTTCCTTCTCGTATCGCGGGATGGCGCGCTCGAGGGTCTCGAGGTCGGCGAGGATCAGCTCGGTGTTGATCGTCTCCATGTCGGCCTTCGGGTCGACCGCGCCCTCGACGTGCACGACATCGTCGTCGGTGAAGCCGCGCACGACCTGAGCGATCGCATCGGCCTCGCGGATGTTGGCGAGGAACTTGTTGCCGAGGCCCTCACCCTCCGAGGCGCCGCGCACGATGCCGGCGATGTCGACGAACGACACGGCAGCGGGCAGGATGCGTTCGGAGCCGAAGATGCCGGCGAGCGTCTCGAGCCGCGGGTCGGGCAGGTTCACCACGCCGATGTTCGGTTCGATCGTCGCGAACGGATAGTTCGCCGCGAGCACCTGGTTCTTGGTGAGGGCGTTGAACAGGGTGGACTTGCCGACGTTGGGCAGGCCGACGATGCCGATAGTGAGAGCCACGGGGGTCTATCGTACCCGGGCGCGCCTAACCGGGCAGCCGCGTGCGGTAGCAGTGCGTGACGTACGGCACTTCGAGCTCGTCGGCGCCCGCGAGGTCGGGATGGGTCTCGAGGAGTGTCTCGAGGGCTGCACGCGTCGCATCCTGCTCGGCACCGGACGCGGTGATGTAGTACGAGCGCGAGCGCACCAGATCGAGAAACCGCCGCCGAGACATCCGCTCGACCCATTCGACCGTGTATTCCTCGATGGCGCCGAACGGCGGCCCGACCGCGACGTACGTCTCGAAGGTGGTGCTCGCATCGCGGCGTTCGTGCATGATCTCGCCGGCCTGGCGCAGCCAGTCGGCACGGATGTCGCGGCTGTTCCACGCGAGTCCCAGCACGCCGCCCGGCCGCAGCACCCGTGCGATCTCGGGGATCGCCCGCGAGGGGATGAACCAGTGCCACGCCTGCCCGGCGACCACGGCGTCGACCGCACCGTCCCCCAGGGGGATGTCCTCGGCCGTGCCGAGGATGCGCGGCACGCCGGGCACCGCGGTTTCGAGTTCGTCGAGCATCTCCTCGACCGGATCGACCGCGATCACCTCGCGGTCGAGGGCGACGAGCGCCTCGGTGAGCTTGCCGGTGCCAGCACCGAGGTCGAGCACCCGCGTCGCGTCGCCGATCAGCCAGGCGATCGCGTCGGCCGGGTACCCGGGCCGGGCCCGGTGGTAGACGGATGCCGCGGCGCCGAACGAGCGCGCACTCTCTCGCGTCGCGGGGTCGGCCGGGTCGGCGACGAGCCCGGGTCCGGGGGTCGCTCCCGCGTCTTCGTGCATTCTCATGCTCCGCTCCCTGAGCTCATCCCCGCTCCACCACCGCCATTCCATGCCCTGCCGGGGCATCCGTCAACCTCGGTGTTCTCGGCGCGGGCACCCGGCCGTGTCGGGCGGGCATGCGACGATGCCTGTGTGCCAGTGGACTTCACCGCGATCGACTTCGAAACCGCCAATTCCTCTGGCGCCTCCGCGTGCTCTGTGGGAATGGTGAAGGTGCGAGACGGCCGAGTCGTCGAGCGCGAGCATCGCTACATCCGCCCGCCCTTCCCGCACAATGAGTTCTCGGAGTGGAACGTGCGCATCCACGGCATCACCCCCGAGCAGGTGGCCGATGCCGACGACTGGTCGGTGCACCTGCCCGCGCTGCGGGAGTTCGCCGGCGACGACCTGCTCGTCGCACACAACGCCGGCTTCGACATGGGCGTCATCGCCAAGACCTCGACGGCGCTCGGCCTCCCGGTGCCCGACTTCCGCTACCTCTGCAGCCTGCAGGTCGCCCGGCGCACCTACCACCTCGACTCCTATCGCCTGCCGGTCGCGGCGATGGCGGCGGGCTTCGAGGGGTTCTCGCATCACGACGCCCTCGCCGACGCCGAGGCGTGCGCCGCGATCATGGTGCACGCCGCTGCACGCCACGACGCCGACGACCTCGAACGGCTCGCGCACATCACCCGGGTGAAGGTCGGCGCGATCGGGCCCGTCGCCACGCACGAAGACCGGGCGGCGCACGGCCCGATGGCGCTGCAGTAGGGTCTCGAGACCCTCCGGCGTCGTCACCCACGATGTCGGCGGCTCCTGCGACACTGTCGACATGGACATCTTCGCCCTCATCATCGGCCTCCTGACCGGCGGCGCCATCGGTGCACTCGTCGTCGCGCTGCTCATGCAGCGTCGCACCGCGCGTTCGGCCGCCGAGGCGCCGATCGCCGAAGATCCGGCGCTCATCGAGGCGCGTCTGCAGGCGCAGCTCGCCGAGGTGCGCGCGGGTGAAGAGGCCGCGAAGTCACTGCTCCGCGAAGAACTCGCCGCCACCCAGGCGACCGCCGAGGCGCTCCGCGAGCAGATCGTCGCCGCCCAGCACCAGCAGCGTGAGATCGTCGAGCAGCACCGCACCGAGCAGCAGGCGCGTGAAGCGCGCGAGGCCGCCGAGAGCAAGGTGCTCCAGGCCCTCGCACCGGTGAAGCAGTCGCTCAGCGACATGCAGTCCAAGGTCACCCAACTCGAGTCGCAGCGCAGCCTGCAGCACGGCGAACTCAGCCAGCAACTGAAGTCGGCCGCCGAGTCCGAAGAGCGACTGCGCTCCACGGCGGAGTCCCTGGCCTCTGCGCTGCGTTCCAACAGCACTCGCGGGGTGTGGGGTGAGACCCAGCTTCGCAGTGTCGTCGAGGCCGCCGGCCTCATCGAACGGGTCGACTTCGATGTGCAATCGAGCATCTCGAGCGACTCCGGCCACGGTCGCCCCGACATGGTCGTGCGTCTGCCCGGCGGCAAGTCGATCGCCGTCGACGCGAAGGTGCCGTTCAACGCCTACCTCGAAGCGAGCCAGATCCCAGCCACCGCTGGAGGCGCCGATGGCGCGCAACGGGCGGAGTTCATGAAGCAGCACGTCGCGGCCGTGCGCGCACACATCACCGCGCTCGGCTCGAAGGGCTACTGGAACGGGCTCGAGGCCTCCCCCGAACTCGTCATCGCATTCATCCCGAGCGAGTCGCTCGTCTCCGCGGCGATGGAGGCCGACCCGACCATCATGGAGTTCGCGTTCTCGAAGCGGGTCGCGCTCGCCTCGCCGGTCACGCTGTGGTCGGTCCTGAAGACGGTCGCGTTCTCGTGGCAGCAAGATGTGCTCACGAACGAAGCGAAGACCTTGTTCGACCTCAGTCGCGAACTGTACTCGCGCCTCTCGACGACAGCGGGCCACATCGAGAAGCTCGGCCGCACCATCGAGCGCAGCGTGAAAGACTACAACGCGTTCGTCGGCTCACTCGAGCGCCAGGTGCTGCCCACCGCGCGCAAGCTCGGTGCGCTCGACGAGTCGAAGGTGCTCGCGCCGCTCTCGGGCATCGAAGAGGCACCGCGCGAACTCACGGCGTACGAACTCGTCTCCACCACCGGGGCCGACCTCGACCCCGAACTGCGCCGCCAGCTCGATGCGCCTGCAGATGAGCAGCACTGACGAGCAGCACTGACGAGCAGCACTGACGAACGGCCCTGACCAGATCCGACGAGCCGGCCCGCCCATCGGTGGGCCATGAGACCCGCGCCCCGGTCGATCGGTGGATCATCCGGCTTCGGAGTCTGCGCGCATACCGCCGTCAGATCGAGGTACCTCATCGACGGGCGGCTCGAATCCGGCCGCCGCTCCGGCACCGGTCACGGGTTCGGTGTCGACGGTCGCGTCGAGCGGGTGTGCGAGCTCGTCTCGGCCGAGACGGGCGAAGGCGAGCGTGCCGATCGCGAGCAGCGGCGACACGAGTCCCGCGATGAGGAAGGCCGGCGCGATGCCGATCCACTCCCCCACAGGGCCGGCGACGGCCATCGAGATCGGCATGAGTGCGAGCGAGACGAAGAAGTCGAGGCTCGACACACGCCCGAGCATCGAGGGCGGCACGCGACGCTGCAACAGTGTGCCCCAGACGACACTCGCCCCCGAGAACAGCAGTCCGCAGATGAACAGGGCTGCGACCATCACCCAGAGCCACGAGGTGAAGCCGATGATCGCGAGCGGGAGCCCGCCGAACCCCCAGGCGAGGATCATCAGCGTGAGGTAGCGCCGGGGTAGCCGCATCGAGGCGACGGCGAGCGAGCCGATGGCCCCGCCCACGCCGAACGCGGCGAGCGCGAGCGCGAACGCGCCCGCACCGCCGCCGGTCTGATCTTTCACTGCGAACGGCAGCAGCACTTCGACCGGGCCCATGATGACGAACACGAGCAGGATCGAGAAGACGAGCGTCGCGAACAACCAGCGGGTGCGCAGCAGGTACGAGAAGCCGTCGCGCAGGTCGATGAAGGTCTGGCGCACCGGATGCACCGACGGACCATCGATCTCGCGCCGCACGGCGGTCGTGCGCATGACGCCGAGCACGGCCGCCGCGACCACCTGCAGGCCGGCGACCACCGCGAAGGCGAGCCACGGCCCCTGGACCGCGATGAGTGCGCTCGCCACCGCCGGGCCGGCCGCATTCATCGCCGTCGGGCGAAGCACGCCCTCGATGCCATTGGCGGCGAGCAATTGCTGCTCGGGCAGGAGGGCAGGCAACCACGCCGAGTACGCGGGGTAGAAGAACCCGTCGGCCAGACCCAGTACGAACGAGATGACGGCGAGATGCCAGACTTCGACGACCCCGGTGATGGCGAGGAACGTGGCGACCGAGAATCCGGCGCCCCGCACGACCTCGACCATGAGGAGGATGCGGCGCTGCGGGATGCGGTCGGCGGCGACACCGCCGAAGAGCACCGCGAGCACGAGCCCGAGGCTCGATCCGACGGCCACGAACGAGAGGTCGATGGGCGTGCCCCCGAGCTCGACGACCTGCCAGACCGCGGCGACGATCCACGCCCCTGCGCTCAGGAGCGACGCTGCGAGGGCAGCAGTGAGCAGCCGGTACTGCCCCGAACCGAACGGCATGAGTGCGCGCGGAAGTCGAGCGGTGGTGGTCACCCGTCCATCATGGCGCGGGCCGACGTCATCGGCGCTGCGCCGGGAGCGAACGCCTCAGGCGGATGACCACTCGCCATGGAGCTCAGAGCACGTCGTCGACGAGCCACTTCTCGACGAGGTGGTCGGCCCGCACGCGCCGGATCGTGCCCGACTTGCCGCGCAACACGATCGACTCGGTACGGATGATCGGCCCCTTGCGCGAGACGCCGTCGACGAGTTCGCCGTCGGTCACGCCCGTCGCGACGAAGAAGGTGTTGTCGCCCCTCACGAGTTCGTCGAGTTCGTAGACCTGGTCGCAGTCGAGGCCTGCGGCCTCGCCGCGAGCTCGTTCGGCGTCGTCGCCCGGGGCGAGCCGCCCCTGCATGAAACCGCCGAGCGCCTTGATCGCACACGCGGTCGTGATGCCCTCGGGGCTGCCGCCGATGCCGACGCACATGTCGATGCGCGAGTCGTAGCGCGCCGCATTGATACCGCCGGCGACGTCGCCGTCGCTGATGAGACGGGTGCCGGCGCCGGCGGCGCGGATGTCGGCGATGAGCTGCTCGTGACGCGGGCGGTTGAGCACGGCGACCCGCATCTCGCCGACCTGCTTGCCCTTGGCCGCGGCGAGCGCCCGCAGATTCTCGCCGATCGGCCGGCGGATGTCGACGACGCCGATGCCCGCGGCATCCGTGACGATCTTGTCCATGTAGAAGACGGATGACGCGTCGAGCATCGAGCCGCGATCGGAGACGGCGATGACCGAGAGCGCGTTCTGGCGCCCGGCGGCGGTGAGCGAGGTGCCGTCGATCGGATCGACGGCGATGTCGCAGGCAGGCCCGCGGCCGTTGCCGACCCGCTCGCCGTTGAAGAGCATCGGCGCTTCGTCCTTCTCGCCCTCGCCGATGACGACGACGCCGTCGAAGTTCACCGTGCCGAGGAACGCGCGCATCGCGTCGACGGCAGCCCCGTCGGCGCCGAGCTTGTCGCCTCGACCGACCCAGGGGTACGAACGGATCGCGGCGGCCTCGGTCGCCCGAACGAGTTCGAGTGCGATATTGCGGTCGGGGTGCAAGAACAGACTTGCGGTGTCGGTGCTCACCATGGCGGGTCCTCCGGGGTGGATCGGTTGCGGCCCTGTTCCGACCGCGGCGTCGGTTCAGTTCGAGACTAACGATGGACGCCGTCGCGGCGGCCGGGAACGGAGCGAATCGCGGTGAAAGATCGTGCATTCTTACGATTCGACGTGAATCGCACGACGACGGTTCGTGTGGAATCGCGCATGCGCCTCAGGTGCCGGAGTGGTGCGCCTCAAGCAGGTCGGCCCATCCGCTGTGTCGGCCACCGGCCGCCCACCAGTGCACGCGCACGCCCGCCGCCATCGCCCGCGCACCGGGAAGCCGGATCCCGATCTCGCAGTCGGTGACCGCCGCGACGAGCAGCTCTGCTGGCGTCGAGCACAGCGCATCGAGGTCGAACACGCCATCGAACGCGGGCCGGCCGGCTCCACCGAGGTGGGCGAGCACCCGGCTCCGCTCGCCGGCCGACTGCGGCGCGAACCGGGCGAGCATCGAGCCGCCGAGCGCCCGAGCGCCGGCTGCGACGATGACGCCTTCTGGTGCGCCGCCGATGCCGATCACCGCGTCGAGGCCGGGAACGCCGCGCTCGCGTTCGTCCGCAGCGCGAGCGCTCGCGGCGGCGCCGTGCAGTGCACGCAGGCTCCGCTCGACATCGCCGTGCTCGAACACCTCGACGGCGGCGCCCGCAGCACGCACCGGGCGATGTGGTCGCGGTTCCGGGGGCCGGTCCTGCACGGCGACTCGCACGGCCGACGGCGCGACGCCGCGCAGCTCGGCCGCCGGGCCACGAGCGACGGCACGGCCGCGAGGATCGCGTCGGCCGAGGCATCCGCTGCGGTGATGCCCGGCACCCAGGTGACGAGCTTGTCGAGGTAGTGCGCGGGGCCGAGGTCGAAGAATCCGCCGCGCGGCACGGCGGCGATCACGGCCATCGCGCCCGGAAGACCTGCCGCGGCGAGCCGCGTGCCGTCGACCGGGTCCACTGCGATGTCGATCGCGGGATGGCCCGCTGCACCGGCCGCATCCACCGTGCCGGCCGCCACCGCGCCGACCGCCACCGCGCCCGCCGGGCCTGCCCCGAAGCGCTCACCGAGGTGGAGCATCGGCGCGTCGTCCTTCTCCCCTTCGCCGACGACGACGCGGCCGTCGACCGCGGCGCCGGTGAGTGCGGCCCGCATCGCAGCGACCGCCATCGCATCGACGGCATCGCCGTTCCCCGAGCCGAGCAACGGGAGGACTGCGCCGGCGGCTGCGACGACCGCACGGCGGAACGGCGCGGCGTCGGGCGCGGGGAACGCGGCATCAGAAGTCGGCACCGTCCCATCCTGCCGTGATCCTGAGTCACCCTCGCAACTCGGTAGACTCGACGTCACACCCCATCGTCGTTCGAAGGAGCACCATGCCCATCGCCACCCCCGAGCAGTACGCCGAGATGCTGGACACCGCGAAGGCCAAGGGCTTCGCGTTCCCGGCGTTCAACGTCTCCTCCTCGCAGACGCTCAACGCGGTGCTGCAGGGCCTCACCGAGGCGGGCTCCGACGGCATCATCCAGGTGACGACGGGTGGCGCCGACTACTTCGCCGGGCACACCGTCAAGGCTCGCGCCACCGGCGCGCTGGCGTTCGCGAAGTTCGCACACGAGGTCGCGAAGAGCTACCCGATCACGGTCGCCCTGCACACCGACCACTGCCCGAAGCCCGCCCTCGCCGACTTCGTCTTCCCGCTCATCGAGGCTTCTGAGGCTGAGGTCAAGGCCGGCCGCAACCCGATCTTCCAGTCCCACATGTGGGACGGCTCGGCCGTTCCGCTCACCGAGAACCTCGAGATCGCGCAGGAGATCCTCCCCCGCATGAAGGCGATCAACGCCGTGCTCGAGGTCGAGATCGGCGTCGTCGGCGGCGAAGAAGACGGCGTCAAGCACGAGGGATCGAACGAGGCCCTCTACACCACGCTCGACGACGCGATCGCGACCGTCGAGGCGCTCGGCCTCGGCGAGCAGGGTCGCTACATGGCCGCCCTCACCTTCGGCAACGTGCACGGCGTCTACGCGCCCGGCAATGTGAAGCTGCGCCCGGCGCTCCTCAAAGAGATTCAAGACGGTCTGCAGGCGAAGTACGGCACGGCCGCGAAGCCGCTCGACCTCGTCTTCCACGGCGGCTCGGGCTCGACCGACGCCGAGATCGCCGAGGCCGTCGCCAACGGCGTGGTGAAGATGAACATCGACACCGACACGCAGTACGCGTACACGCGTGCGATCGCCGACTACATGTTCAAGAACTACGACGGCGTGCTGAAGGTCGACGGTTCGGTCGGCAACAAGAAGCAGTACGACCCGCGCGCCTGGGGCAAGGTCGCCGAGACCGCCATGGCCGCCCGCGTCGGCGAGTCGACGCGTCAGCTCGGCTCCGCTGCCCAGTCGATCAGCGCATAAGGCACGGATGTCGCAGAACGAGGCCGCTCGAACGCCCGACGAGTCGGGCGACACCGCAGCGACGCACGGCACGGCGGCGACCCCGCCTGCCGCGTCGTCGGCGTCCCGCGACGAGCGGCCTCGTCCGCAATACGGCGAGTACGCCCCAGAAGGGTGGACGTGGACGCCGCCCGTCGATGAGCGCGCGGCGGCCAGCACCGAGCCCGCGATCGCGGCGCCCGTCGCCGCACCGGCAACGCCTGCCTCAACGCCCGCGGCGTCGGCCCGCCCGGTCGACCGAGCGTGGACCATCACGCTGCTCATCTTCGGAGTGTTCGGCGCGCTCTACAACGGCCTGGTGCTCTTCCAGCTCCCGTCGACGGCCCTCGAGTCGGCGAAGCTGTCGGCGTCGATGCTCGGTGTCGATGCTCCGGCCGACTTCGTTCCCGGCCCGGCCGTGCCGACGTTCATCTTCGTCGGCATCGCCCTGCAGGTCGTGTTGTGGATCGGAGCCCTGCTCTGGTCACGATCGCGCCTGCGCGCCGGTCGCACCGCGTGGTGGATCCCGCTTCTCGCCGGCGTCGCGGCGTTCGTCGTGGTGCTGGTCGTCGGCATGCTCGTGTTCGCGAGCGACCCCGGCTTCCTCCAGTCGCTGACGCCCGCTCAGCTCTAGCTCGGCCGAGCCGGATCTCGTCAGGCGCGGAATCAGCGCTGCGCGCGGCTGCGCCCGCCGATCGCACGAGCGTCGGTCTTGCCGGCGAGGTCTTTGCGCAGCTCTTTCGGCAGCGAGAACATCAGGTCTTCTTCAGCCGTCTTGACCTCGGCGACCTCTCCGTAGCCGGCATCGGAGAGGGCATCGAGCAGCTCTCTCACGAGCTCTTCCGGCACGGATGCCCCGCTCGTCACGCCGACCGTCTCGACGCCGTCGAGCCACTGCTGCTCGACTTCGCTCGCGAAATCCACCCGGTAGGCCGCCTTCGCGCCGTACTCGAGCGCGACTTCGACGAGCCGCACACTGTTCGAGCTGTTGGCCGAACCCACCACGATCACGAGATCGGCGTCTTGCGCGACCTTCTTGATGGCGACCTGGCGGTTCTGGGTGGCGTAGCAGATGTCGTCACTCGGCGGATCTTGCAGGTTCGGGAACCGCTCGCGCAGGCGGCGAACGGTCTCCATGGTCTCGTCGACCGAGAGCGTGGTCTGCGAGAGCCACACGACCTTGTCGGGGTCTTGCACCTCGATGTCGTCGACGTCGTCGGGGCTGTTGACGATCGTCACGTGGTCTGGCGCCTCGCCCGCCGTTCCCTCGACCTCTTCGTGGCCTTCGTGACCGATCAGCAGGATCTCGAAGTCGTCGCGTGCGAAGCGCACGGCCTCGCGGTGCACCTTGGTCACGAGCGGGCAGGTCGCGTCGATCGCGTGCAGGCCTCGGTCGGCGGCGGAGTTCACGACGGCCGGCGAGACGCCGTGCGCGCTGAAGACGATGTGGGCGCCCTCGGGCACCTCGTCGACCTCTTCGACGAAGATCGCACCCAGCGCTTCGAGTTCGGTGACGACGTGGATGTTGTGCACGATCTGCTTGCGCACGTACACCGGGGCACCGTAGTGCTCGAGCGCCTTCTCGACGGCGATCACGGCTCGGTCGACGCCGGCGCAGTAGCCGCGCGGCGCAGCGAGCAGCACCCGCTTCTGTCCGGGGACCGGGTTATCCTTGAGCCGGCCGCGCACGCCCGGAACTCTTGGCATGCCGAGGCCGATTCGAGGGGTGTCCGTAGTGCTCGTCACGGTGCCCATCCTACGCGGCTGAAGCGTACTGACGGCTGGGAGGCCAGACATGACGGATGCACCGGCGACACGCGATGCTCCGTGGCCGGTCGCGCTCCTCTCCGGCAACCTCAAGCAGTACATCGATCGGCTCGGCACGGTGTGGGTCGAGGGCGAGATCACGCAGTGGGGCGTCTCCGGCGGCAACGTCTACGGCAAACTGAAAGACCTCGACGCCGCGGCGACCCTGTCATTCCAGGTGTGGTCGTCGGTGCGCGCGCGGTTCTCCGAACAGTTCAAGCAGGGCGACCGGGTCATCGCACTCGTGAAGCCGAACTGGTGGGTCAAGGGCGGCTCGCTGTCGATGCAGGTCTTCGAACTGAAGCACGTCGGCCTCGGCGATCTGCTCGAACGCCTCGAGCGCCTGCGCGCACAGTTGACGGCCGAAGGGCTGTTCGAGGCGGCGCGCAAGCGCCGGCTGCCCTTCCTGCCGGGCGTCATCGGTCTCATCACCGGCAAAGACAGCGACGCTGAGAACGACGTGCTTCGCAACGCCCGCCTGCGCTGGCCCGCCGTCGAGTTCACAGTCGTGCACGCCGCCGTGCAGGGCGACCGCACGGTGCCCGAGGTCGTGGCCGCGATCGAGCGGCTCGACGCCGACCCCCGGGTCGAGGTCATCATCGTCGCGCGCGGAGGCGGCGACTTCCAGAACCTGTTGGGGTTCAGCGACGAGCGCGTCGTGCGCGCGGCCGCCGCGGCATCCACGCCCATCGTCTCGGCGATCGGGCACGAGGCCGATCGGCCGCTGCTCGATGACGTCGCCGACCTGCGGGCCTCCACCCCGACGGATGCCGCGAAGCGAGTGGTGCCCGACGTCAACGAAGAGCTCGTGCGCGTCGAGCAGGCCCGCGCACGGCTCGGCATGCGACTGCAGGCGATCCTCTCCCGCGAGATCGACCGCATCGGTCACCTGCGTTCACGCCCGGCGCTCGCCGAGACCTCGTGGATCGTCGACCGACGCGCCGAAGACCTCACCCGGTGGGTGGCGCGCGGAGCCGAACTCGTCGAGCGCACGATCGACCGTCAGACGCACCGGGTCGCCGAACTGCGCGGGCACCTGCGGGCCCTCTCGCCGCAGGCCACGCTCGACCGCGGCTACGCGATCGTGCAGGGCGACGACGGCCATGTCGTGCGGGGCCCGGCCGGGGCGCCCGACGGCGCAGAGGTCACGGTCACGCTCGCCGACGGCGCGTTCGCCGCGGTCTCCCGCGGGGCGGTGCCCTCGGTGCACTCTGCCGAAAGCCGCGTCGCCGATGCCGAATAGAATGGACGTCATGCCAACCCCCGCGGAAGTCTCCGAGCTGAGCTACGAGCAGGCGCGCGACGAACTCGTGCAGGTCGTCGGCGAGCTCGAACAGGGTTCGGCGACGCTCGAGCAGTCGCTCGCGCTGTGGGAGCGCGGTGAAGCCCTCGCCGCCCGCTGCGAGGAGTGGCTGATCGGTGCGAAGGCGCGTCTCGACGCCGCACGCGCCGGCGCATCGCCGGGCGCTTCCGCCGACGGCGGTGCCCGCTGATGGCGACCCGCCCGCCGCGGGTGGTCGCCGAACTCGGCCGGCCCGAGACCCCCGAAGAGACGTCTGCCCGCAAGGCGGAGAACTCGCGCAACCACCGACAACGGCAGACGCTGCGCAACCTCCTGCTCGCGCTCGGTGCGAGCCTCGCGGTCATGCTCCTCATCGTGCTGATCGTCCCCCGCAGCGACACCCCCATCGAGCCCGATGTCGACGTGGCATCCATCGCCCAGCAGGCCCAGGTCGCGAGCAACGACCCGCTCGCCGTGCCTGACCTGCCCGGCGGCTGGCGCGCCAACGCCGCCGAGCTCCGGGTCAGCCAGACCGACGAGGTGACCGCATGGTACGTGGGCTACCTGACCGCTGAAGACGAGTACATCGGCTTCTTCCAGGGACTCGACGCGAACCCGACCTGGGTGGCCGGGCTCCTCGAGCGCACCCTCGCCGCGGGCACCACCACGATCGACGGAGTCACCTGGACGGTCTACGACAACCGCGACTCGACCGACGACGTGGGCAACGCCAGGTACGGTCTCACCACCGAAGCCGGCGACAGCACGTTCGTGCTGCTCGGCACCGCGACCCCCGAAGAATTCGAGACCCTCGCGTCGGCGCTCACGCCGACGATCGACGAGCAGAACTGAAAGGCACGACGTGACTCCGAAGCCGATTGATCGCCCCACGACGCCGGCGGAGACGTGGCGCGAGCTGCGACGCGGCAATGAGCGGTTCACCGCGGGCGCACCGGAGCATCCGCGTCAAGACATCGATCGCCGTACCGCGCTGGCCAACACCCAGGCCCCACTCGTCGCGGTCTTCGGATGCAGCGACTCACGCCTCGCGGCCGAGATCATCTTCGACGTGGGCCTCGGTGATGCCTTCGTGGTGCGCAACGCCGGCCAGGTGGTGACACCATCGGCGCTCGGCTCGCTCGAGTACGCCGTCGGCCTGCTGAACGTGCCGCTCATCATCGTGCTCGCTCATGACCAGTGCGGTGCAGTGCGCGCCGCGATCGACTCGCAGGCGGCCGACGCGCCGCCCCTGCCCCCGCACATCGCCGGCCTCGTCGAAGCGATCGTTCCGGCGGTGCGCAAGGTCGCCGGCGCCGACGACGGGGCGGTCATCGAGTCGGCGCACGTCGACGCCGGATTCGTCGGCCGCGAACACCTGCGCAACACCGTCACCGGGCTCGTCGACGGTTCCGAGATGATCAGCGACGCGATCGCAGCGGGTACGCTGGCTATCGTCGGCGCGAACTACCGACTGTTCGAAGGTCGCGTCGAGACCGACATCGTCATCGGCCGCATCTGACGCCGTCACCCGGCACGCCGCAGACCGGCACTCGCAGAACCGAAGGGGAGCACACCGTGGTGGACAACGCCGCCGACTATCGCATCGAGCACGACACGATGGGCGAGGTGCGGGTGCCCGCATCGGCGCTCTACCGGGCACAGACCCAGCGAGCCGTCGAGAACTTCCCGATCTCGGGCGCGGGCCTCGAGCCCCAGCAGATACAGGCGCTCGCACGCATCAAGAAGGCCGCCGCACAGGCGAACGCGCAGCTCGGCGTGCTCGACTCCGCCATTGCCGAGGCGATCGAAGGCGCCGCCGACGAGGTCATCGCCGGCGTTCACAACTACGCCGAGCACTTCCCGGTCGACGTGTATCAGACCGGCTCCGGCACCTCGTCGAACATGAACATGAACGAGGTGCTCGCCACCCTCGCGACGGGCCGGCTCGGCAGCGCGGTGCACCCCAACGACCACGTGAATGCCTCGCAGTCGTCGAACGACGTCTTCCCGACATCCGTGCACATCGCGGTCACCGCAGCACTCATCGACGAGCTCATCCCGGCGCTCGACCATCTCGCCGTCGCCCTCGAGGCGAAGGCCGCACTGTGGGCCGGCGTCGTGAAGGCCGGCCGCACCCACCTCATGGACGCGACCCCGGTCACGCTCGGCCAGGAGTTCGGCGGCTACGCCCGCCAGGTTCGGCTCGGCATCGAGCGCGTGCGCACCGCCCTCCCCCGCGTCGCCGAGGTTCCGCTCGGCGGCACGGCCGTCGGTACCGGCATCAACACCCCGGCCGGTTTTCCGCAGCTCGTGATCTCACTGCTGCAGGCCGAGACCGAGCTCCCGATCACCGAGGCCGCCGACCACTTCGAAGCCCAGGCCAACCGCGACGGACTCGTCGATGCCTCCGGCGCGCTGCGCACGATCGCTGTGAGCCTCACGAAGATCGCGAACGACATCCGCTGGATGGGCTCCGGCCCGAACACCGGTCTCGGCGAACTGCGCATCCCCGACCTGCAGCCCGGCTCCTCCATCATGCCCGGCAAGGTCAACCCCGTCGTTCCCGAGGCAGTGCTCATGGTGTGCGCACGCGTCATCGGCAACGACGCGACGATCGCGTGGGCCGGGGCATCCGGAGCCTTCGAACTCAACGTGCAGATTCCCGTCATGGGCACGGCGCTGCTCGAATCGATCCGCCTGCTCTCCAACTCGGTGCGAGTGCTCGCCGACAAGACCATCGACGGCCTCGAGGCCGACGTCGACCGCACGACCGCCCTTGCCGGCATGTCGCCGTCGATCGTGACCCCGCTCAACAAGCTCATCGGCTACGAGGCGGCGGCGAAGATCGCGAAGCACTCGGTCGCAGAGGGCGTCACGGTGCGCGAGGCCGTGATCGCCCTCGGCCACGTCGAGCGCGGCGACCTGACGGTCGAGCAACTCGACACAGCCCTCGACCTGCTGTCGATGACGCGCCCGCCGCAGGCCTGACCCCGGGCGAATCGCCGCGCGTCTCACCCCGGGCGAATCGCCGCGCGATCGCACACTGTAGGACGAACGCGGCAATGTAGGACGCCGCCACGTGCGGGCGTCCTACATTGCCGTCATCGTCCTACAAACCCCCTGGCGCTGCCACGATCTGACGCCCGAACGATCGACGCCCCAACGGCCTGGCGCCCGAACGCCCTGACGCCGTGGCGCTCCTACGCCAACTCGTGGCCGTCGAGCATCTCGGAGACGAGTGCCGCGATCGCCGAGCGCTCCGATCGACTGAGCGTGATGTGGGCGAAGAGCGGATGCCCCTTCAGCGTCTCGATCACGCTGGCGACGCCGTCGTGGCGGCCCACCCGCAGATTGTCGCGCTGGGCGACGTCGTGCGTGAGCACCACCCGCGAGTTCTGGCCGATGCGGGAGAGAACGGTGAGCAGCACGTTCCGCTCGAGCGACTGCGCTTCGTCGACGATCACGAACGCGTCATGCAGCGAACGACCGCGGATGTGCGTGAGCGGCAGCACCTCGAGGATGCCCCGGTCGATGACCTCTTCGAGGACGTTGTCGGAGACCACCGACCCCAGCGTGTCGAACACCGCCTGGCCCCAGGGGTTCATCTTCTCGCCCTGGTCGCCCGGCAGGTATCCGAGCTCCTGGCCGCCGACCGCGTACAGCGGGCGGAACACCATGATCTTCTTGTGCTGCTGCCGTTCGAGCACCGCCTCGAGTCCGGCGCACAACGCGAGCGCCGACTTGCCGGTGCCCGCGCGCCCGCCGAGCGAGAGGATGCCGATCTCGGGGTCGAGCAGCAGGTCGATCGCGAGCCGCTGCTCGGCCGAGCGCCCGTGCAGTCCGAAGACCTCGCGGTCGCCGCGCACGAGCCGCACCTCGCGCTCGCCGACGACCCGGCCGAGCGCGGAGCCCCGATCGGAATGGATGACGAGCCCCGTGTTGATCGGCTGCTCGAGATCGGCGCCGACCGTCAGTCGCTCCTGCTCGTAGAGCTTGGCCATGTCGACCGAGCCGAGGTCGAGTTCGGCCATGCCGTTCCAGCCCGAGTCGATCGCGAGCTCGTGCCGATACTCCGCGGCGTCGAGGCCGATCGAGGCGGCCTTCACGCGCAGCGGCAGATCTTTCGACACGACCGTCACTGCAAGGCCCTCGCTCGCGAGGTTGAGCGCACACGCGAGGATGCGGGAGTCGTTGTCGGAGAGCCGCAGACCCGACGGCAGCACGCTCTGGTCGGTGTGGTTCAGTTCGACGCGGAGGGATCCGCCGTCGCCCACCGTGATCGGGAAGTCGAGTCGCTCGTGCTCGATGCGCAGCTCATCGAGGATGCGCAGCGCCTGCCGGGCGAAGTACCCGATCTCGGGGTCGTTCCGCTTGGCCTCGAGTTCCGTGATCACGACGACGGGCAGCACGACGGCGTGCTCGTCGAAGCGGAACAGTGCCTTCGGATCCGAGAGCAGCACCGAGGTGTCGAGCACGTACGTGCGCTCCTGCTGTGCTGCCGCGGCCCCCGCCGCGAGATCGGTCGACTTGGAGGTAGAGAGTGACACGCCAGCTCCCGCCCCGAGCAAAGCTCGGCATTCCGCGCCGGCGGTGATCCTCCCACGAGCGGTTCACGAGCCGACTCGAACAGATGATTTACCTGTTGAGCCGAACCTACGTCCGTCTCGCGAGAACGCGGGAAGCGACACGCGGCAGGTCATCTCCCGTTCACATTCGAACAGCGGATGCCACGTGCCCGAGTCCGTCGACGCGTATCAGTAGCTCGCCGCCGTGGCGTAGGAGACGAACGCGGCGCGCAGCATCTCGAGCGTCTCCTCGGAGGTCGCGGCGTGCACCGAGAGCCGGATCCGCCCCTGCCGCATCGTCGCCGTGACGCCGTGGTTGTGCAGCGAGGCGGTGAGCAGGGTGACCTGCTCGGCCGGTGGTTCGAGCACCACGATGCCCGCGCGCTCGCGCTCGTCGCGCGAAGAGACGACGGCGATCGCGAACTCGTCGGCGAGCTCGATGGTCTGGCTGACCCGCACGGCCATCGCGGCGTTGATCTCGGCGACGCCGACGTCTGCGATCTCCTCGAGACTCGCGGCGAACCGGGCCTCGGCGACCGGGTCGGGGTTCGAGATACGGAAGGCGCGCGCGTCGGACGCCGGCGGCGGCACCTCGCCCCATGGCTCCTCCGTCTCGGTGCCCGTGAAACCCGAGAACACCGGTGTCAGCTGCTCGAGCGCTCGCGCAGAGAGTGCCATGAACCCGGTGCCCCAGCCCGCGCGGCACCACTTCTGGCCACCGGTCAGCACGACGTCGGCGACCTCCCACGGAGCGTCGACGACACCGAAGCCCTGGATCGCATCGACGATCAGCAGTCGATCGCCGATGACCTGCCTGATGCCCTCGATGTCGCAGAGATAGCCCGAGCGTGAATCGACGAGGCTCACCGCGACTGCGGCGACATTCGATTCGAGCTGCCGGCGGATCTGCCCGGGGGTCACCTTGCCGTGGTCGGTCTCGAGCCACACCGGTTGCACGGTGTGCAGCGCCTCCTGCGCCCGCACCGCCGCGATCGGCAGGCTCGGGAACTCGCCGGCCGACAGCAGCACGCCGCCGGTGAGGCCGAACATCGCATGCATGATGCCCGTCGTCGTGTTGGACTGGAACACGATGCGGTCGGCCGGGAACCCCGTCACGGCCGACGCCGCGGCTCGCACCCGCGCGTCCTGCTCATCGAATTCGTCGAGGCTGCCGTGACGGGCACGCTGCAGCAGCTGGATGAAGACGAGCGACTCCTCGGCCGCGTCCGTCGAGAGCGG
The DNA here is from genome assembly GCF_006337065.1 of Agromyces laixinhei. NCBI lineage: Bacteria > Bacillati > Actinomycetota > Actinomycetes > Micrococcales > Microbacteriaceae > Agromyces > Agromyces laixinhei. The sequence goes on from NZ_CP040872.1 coordinate 2,842,765, forward strand.
GCCCACCCGGCCGTAGTCGAGGTAGCCCGGTTCCTGGGTGAACCCCGAGGTGAAATCGTCGATGGTCACGTGTGCGTACCCCTTTCGTCGAGGCTGAGTCGATCGAGTCTGGGTCGATCGGCGGACAGCGTCTGCCGGAACATGGCGGTCCGGGTCATCCGCCGAATCTGCGATGGCGTCTGGTGTAGTCGCGAAGGGCGCGCAGGAAGTCGACCTTGCGGAGGTCGGGGCCGAGTGCCTCGACGAAGTAGAACTCGCTGTGCGCCGACTGCCAGAGCATGAAGTCGCTGAGCCGCTGCTCGCCCGAGGTGCGGATGACGAGATCGGGGTCGGGCTGCCCGCCGGTGTAGAGGTGCTCGCCGATGAGGTCGGGCGTCAGCCGCTCCGCGAGGTCTTCGAGGCTGCGGCCCTCGGCGTGGTGCGACGCGACGATCGAACGCATCGCGTCGGTGATCTCCTTGCGGCCGCCGTAGCCGACGGCGAGGTTCACGTGCAGGCCGCGCTTGTCGGCGGTTCGGTGCTCTGCGGCATCGAGCGCCGCGACGAGCGGCTCGGGGAGACCGGTATCCGACCCGACATGCTGTACGCGCCAGTCGCGGTAGTGCGAGAGCTCCTCGGCGAGTTCGGCGATGATCTCGATGAGGTCGGCGAGCTCGGCGCTGGGCCGGTTGCCGAGGTTGTCGCTCGAGAGCAGGTAGAGCGTGACCGTCTGGATGCCGGCGTCGTCGCACCATTCGAGGAACTCGCGCATCTTCGCCGCACCCGCACGGTGCCCGTGGGCAGCGGTGTCGTAACCGAGCTGCTTCGCCCAGCGCCGGTTGCCGTCGATGATCATCGCGACATGACGCGGCATGGCCTCGGGGTCGAGTCCGCGCCGGAGCCGGTTCTGATAGAGGCGGTAGAGGATGCCGCGACCGAGGGGCTGATCGCTCGTCTGCACGGGACTACGCTACCCCTCCGGCGCATCCGACGCTCACAGCCGGCCGTGACCGGCGAGGTCTTACGCTGTGACCATGACCTCGAAGCGCCGCCACGCATCACGCGATGCCGTGGAAGACCTCTCTCGCCCCGTCGCCGAGGACGACCCGAGCGACCTCGCGGTCACGCGTGACGAGCACGGCTCCGACCTGCCGAACATCCCGCTGCTCGACGACTCGCTCTCCCACGCCGAAGAGGTCAAGCCGAGCTGGCGTGGCTGGATCCACGCCGGCACCTTCCCCGTGACGATCGCGGCGGGCATCGTGCTCATCGTGCTCGCCGAGGGCGCCCCTGCGAAGTGGGCCTCCGCCGTCTTCGTGCTCTCGTCGATGCTGCTCTTCGGCAACTCGGCGCTCTACCACCGATTCGACTGGCAGCCGAAGACCAAGCTCCTGCTGAAGCGCATCGACCACGCCAACATCTTCCTGCTCATCGCGGGCACCTACACGCCGCTCGCGATCCTCGCCCTTCCGCCCGACAAGGGCTGGCTGCTGCTCGGCATCGTCTGGGCGGGCGCGCTCGCAGGCATCGGCTTCCGCGTGTTCTGGATCGGTGCACCGCGGTGGCTCTACGTCGCGCTCTACCTGTTGCTCGGCTGGGCGGCCGTCATGTACCTCGGCGACCTGCTCGCCGCGAATGCCGCGATGATGGTGCTCGTGATCGTCGGCGGCCTGCTCTACACGGGCGGCGCGATCGTCTACGCACTCAAGAGACCCAACCCGTGGCCCGGGGTCTTCGGCTTCCACGAGATCTTCCACACCTGCACGGTGCTCGCCTTCATGTGCCACTGGACGGCGACCCTGCTGATCGCGATCGCGCCGGTCTTCCACGCCGGCTGAGCGTCTCGCGAGACCTCGATCAGCGAGCGGATGCCTCGTCGGGGCCCTGATCGGACGGTCGGGGCTCGGAGGAGCCCTGGTCTTCCGGCGGCAGCGCGCCCGAGGCATCCGTCATCTGGCCGTCGGCCTCGGCCATCTCGGCATCGCGCGCCTCGGCCGCGAGCCGCTCGCGCACGTCGATGCGGTAGTTCGTACGGCGGATGCGGCGGACCATGTCGAGGATCAGCAGCAGCACCACGAGCATGATGAGGAACGTGATCACGAATCCCCAGATGCCGGGAGTCACCGTGTCGGGGTCGAACTCCTCGTCTTGCGCCAGGAAGGTCAGGGCGGGCAGAACGAGCATCGGGACTCTCTTTCACGCTTGCACGGATTCACGCCTGCACGGGCGGGTTCTCAGCCTCACGTGGCGCGTTAGGCTTGAGGTCAAGCCTAGACGATCGACCCCGAGGAGCCCGCGGTGACTGCGCCCCAGCACGACGCGCTCGACGCGCGCTACGGGCGCACCCGCTCGCATCGCACCCGCGACCGGCTGCTGCTCATCGGCGGTGCCGTCGCCTTCGCGATCGTGCTCGTCGCCTGGGTGATCTGGGCCGGACTCGACGGTCAGAAGCCGCAGATCGAGGTCACCGACACGGGTCACCGCCTCATGAACGACGAGCGCGCGGTCGAGGTCAGCTGGAACCTCTCGGTGCCGCCCGGCAACGAAACCGCCTGCGTCGTGCAGGCGCTCAACGAGGATTTCACCGTCGTCGGCTGGAAGGTCATCGAGGTTCCCGCTTCGGAACGACACATCCGCACGCTCACCGAGACGGTGCGGGTCGCTCAGGAGGCCAACACCGGTTTGATTTACGAATGCTGGCTCACCTAAAATAAGAGATTCGCTCCGACGACCGTCGGGGCGTCACGTCTATCCGGCGTGCGGCAGCGAACATGCAGCCGCGCCGGAAGCCGGACTCGGGCCGGCAACCCAGACACGGAGTGTGCATCATGGCGCAGGAAGCCACCGTCACCTGGCTCACCCAAGAGGCCTACGACCGCCTCGCAGCGGAGATCGAGCAGCTCTCCACCAACGGCCGCGAAGAGATCGCCAAGCGCATCGAAGCCGCGCGCGAGGAGGGCGACCTCAAGGAGAACGGCGGCTACCACGCCGCCAAAGACGAGCAGGGCAAGATGGAGGCGCGCATCCGTCAGCTCAAGGAGCTGCTCCGCACCGCCGAGGTCGGCGACGCTCCGGAGTCCACTGGCGTCGTCGAGGCCGGAACCGTCATCACCGCGATCATCGCCGGTGACGAAGAGACCTTCCTCATCGGCAGCCGCGAGATCGCGGGCGACTCCGAGCTCGATGTCTGGAGCGAGCAGAGCCCGCTCGGTGCAGCGATCCTCGGCCTGAAGATCGGCGAGAAGACCAGCTACACCGCGCCGAACGGTCGCGAGATCGCGGTCGAGGTCACTGGCGTCGAGACCTGGGGCGGCCAGTAGTCGGTCGGCGCCCGACGTGAGCTGCGCTGCGGCCGACTACTCGTTGTAGACGACGGGCTCGTATCCCGCTCGCCGCAGCACCTCGACGACCTCGGTGCGGTGCTCGGGCCCGCGCGTCTCGACCGAGAGCTGGAGCTCGACCTCCGAGATCTGCAGTCCCGACCCGTGGCGGGTGTGCAATACCTCGATGACGTTCGCGTTCGCCTCGGCGAGGAGCTCGGCGATGCGTGCGAGCTGGCCGGGGCGGTCTGGCAGGCCGATGCCGAGCGTGAGGTACCGGTCGGATGCTGCGAGCCCGTGCGCGATCACGCGCTGCATGAGCAGGGGGTCGATGTTTCCGCCGGACAGGAGGGCGACCACCGGCCCGTCGGAGGCGATCTGGCCCGTCATGATCGCGGCGACTGAAACCGCGCCGGCGGGTTCGACGACGAGCTTCGCGCGTTCGAGGAGCACGAGGAGGGCGCGGGCGATGTCGTCTTCAGAGACCGTCACGATCTCGTCGACCGCCTCGCGGATGATCTCGAAGTTCAGCTCACCGGGTCGGTAGACGGCGATGCCGTCGGCGATCGTCGGCACGACGGGCACCCGCTGCGGGGAACCCGCCGCCAGGGATGCCACGTACGGCGCCGCGTTCTCAGCCTGCACCCCGATGACGCGGATCGTCCGCCCGAGCTGCGCAGCACGCTGCTTGACGGCGCTCGCGATGCCCGCGGCCAGGCCTCCCCCGCCGATCGGCACGACGATGGTCGCGACATCAGGGGTCTGCTCGAGGATCTCGAGACCGAGCGTGCCCTGGCCTGCGATCACGTCGGGGTGGTCGAACGGCGGAATGATGACGGCCCCGGTCTCGTCGGCGAACGCGGCCGCCGCTTCGAGCGTCTCACCGACCGAGTCGCCGCGAAGCACGACATCGGCGCCGTAGGCACGGCTCGCCTCGAGTTTCGGCAGCGCGACGCCGACCGGCATGAAGATGGTCGCGCTGATGCCGAGCTCGCGGGCGGCGAACGCCACGCCCTGGGCGTGGTTGCCGGCAGAGGCGGCCACGACCCCGCGAGCACGCTCCGCCTCGGTCAGCGCCGCGATGCGGTGATAGGCGCCGCGGAGCTTGTAGGAGCCCGTGCGCTGCAGGTTCTCGCACTTCAGGTAGACGGGTACGCCGAGCTGTCTCGCGAGGAATCGGGACGACTCCATCGGCGTCTGGCGGGCGACGGCCGACACGATCGCACGGGCGCGCTCGAAATCGTCGAGGCCGGGCCCTGCGATCGTGGTCGTGGTCGTCACTGGCTCATTCTCCTCGTGTGTAGGCGGGGCGTTGCGGCACCGTGCGCCAGAGCGCCGATCGCACCGGCGGCGGCGGATCGGCGTCGTTCTTCCACGACCCGCTCGCGACCGAGAGGATCATGACGTTCAGGACGGCGGCGACCGGCACGGCGAACAGGGCGCCGGGGATGCCGGCGAGGAGCGATCCCGTCGCGACGGCGACAACGACGCCGAGCGGATGCACCTTCACGGCGGTGCCCATGATGAGCGGCTGCAGTACATGACCCTCGACCTGCTGCACGAGCAGCACGATGCCGAGCATCACGAGCGCGATGACGGGGCCGTTGTAGACGAGCGCGACGAAGACCGCGAGCGCGCCCGTGACCACGGCTCCGACGATCGGGATGAACGAACCGAGGAAGACGAGGATGGCGATCGGCACGGCGAGCGGCAGGCCGAGGAAGAAGGCACCGAGGCCGATGCCGATCGCATCGATCGTGGCGACGAGGATCTGCACCCGCACGAAGTTGCCGAGGGTGGCCCAGCCGGCCTGGCCCGCGGCGTCGATCGCCGCGCGCCCCCGGCGCGGGAAGATGCCGACGATCCAGTTCCAGATGCTGCGACCGTCGATGAGGATGAAGAGCGTCGCGAACAGCGCGAGGAGCATGCCCGCCAGGAAGTGGCCGAGGCTCGAGCTCAGCGAGAGCGCTCCGCTCACGAGCAGGCCGCTGTCTTGCTGCACCGAGCTGATCACCTGCGCGACGACGTCGTTGAGCTGCTGCTCGGTGATATGCAGCGGCCCCTCGAGCAGCCACTCCCGGAATGCGTCCCAGGCGACGAGCGACTGCGCTGCGAGCTCGTCTGAGCCCCGCACGATCTGCGAGATTCCGAGGGTGAGGAGGCCCCCGACCACGATGAGGGCGGAGAGCATCGCGGCCGTGACGGAGAGCCACTTCGGCCAGCGGTGCTTCTGCAGGAAGCCCGAGAACGGCACGAGCAGCGCGCCGACGAGCACGGCGACGAGGATCGGGATGACGATGAGCCGCAGCTGGATGATCAGGAAGACCAGCACGGCGAGCACGCCGCCGATGAGCAGCAGCCGCCACGACCAACCGGCCGCGAGCCGCACCCCGAACGGAATGCTGCCCGTGACGTCGCGCGGGGCGGCCTCCGGCCGCTGCGCGGCCGGTGACGTCGTCGACGTGCGCGACAACCGGCGTCGTTTCCGCGCCGAGGGGTCTGTCATCGTCCCAGTCTAGGCGGGGCATATGGCCGGGGCCGCATGGGCAGCGGATGCCGCGGGCTCACCGTTTCCGGCAGTGTCGGTCGTTCCCGCTATCGTCGACGGCAAATGGTCGACATCGTCAGTACAGCCCTCGCCCGCCGCATCGCACTGGCCGCGCAGGGGTTCGCGCGCCCGCTCCCCGCGGCCCCCGGCACACGCGCCGTCAACGGGGTCATCGATCGACTCTCCCTGCTGCAGATCGACTCGGTCAACGTGTTCGAGCGCAGCCACTACCTGCCGGCGTTCAGCCGGGTCGGCGCCTATGACCGCGCCGCGCTCGACCGCATCACCACCGGGCGCCGGGGGCGCATGGTCGAGTACTGGGCGCACCAGGCCGCCTTCATCCCCCGTGAGCTCTGGCCGCTCTTCCACTTCCGCCGCGCGGCGTTCCGTGCCAATGGCAGCGATTGGGGCGGGTGGGTCGCTCAAGACGCCCCGCTGGCCGAGTGGCTCAGGGCCGAACTCGCGGCGAACGGCCCCATGCGGGCGAGCGAGATCGAGCACGACGCCAACGAACGACGGGGGCCGTGGTGGGGCTGGTCCGACGTCAAGCGCACGCTCGAGATGATGTTCCGCACCGGCGACGTCGTGTGCGTCGAGCGGCGACGTTTCGAACGCGTCTACGCGCTGCCCGAGCAGGCGCTGCCCGGCGAACTGCTCGACACCGCCCCGCCCGAGGCCGACGCGGTGCGAGAGCTCGTGGCGCTCGCGGCATCCGCTCAGGGCATTGCGACCGAGGCCGATCTCGCCGACTACTGGCGCATGAAGCGTGCCCCCGTGCGGCAGGCCATCACCGAGCTCGAAGAGGCCGGAGTGCTGCTGCCGGTCGAGGTTCCCGGGTGGAAGACCGGGGCGCGTCAGACACCGGCCTGGTTGCATCGCGACGCGAAGCGGCCGCGCCGCATCGAGACCGCCGCGGTGCTCTCGCCGTTCGACCCGGTCGTGTGGTTCCGTCCGCGCACCGAGCGGCTGTTCGACTTCCACTACCGCATCGAGATCTACACGCCCGAGCCCGACCGCAAGTTCGGGTACTACTCGCTGCCCGTGCTCATGGACGACCGCGTGGTCGGTCGGGTCGACCTGAAGAGCGACCGGCAGGCCGGGGTACTGCGCGTGCAGTCGGCCTGGGCCGAGCCGGGGGCGCCGGCCGACACCGCAGCACGGCTCGTGCCGGTGCTGTGGCGAGCAGCCGCCTGGCAGGGTCTCGACGACGTGACCGTCACCGGGCGGGGTGACCTCTCCCCTGCCCTTGCTGCCGAGCTCGGCGCAGACGATCCAGCAGCGACGGCAGCTCACCCATGGCCGTGAACGTCGTCACGGCGCCGGCCGCGACCAGTGCCGCCGGTGACGTGCTCGTCGGGCCGTCCGGGGTGAAGCCGAACACCGACGCACCCGCTGCGACCCCGGCGGTCACGCCCGCGACCGAGTCCTCGACCACGGCCACCGTTGCCGGATCGACGCCGAGCGAGTCGGCCGCCGCGAGGTAGACATCGGGAGCCGGCTTGGTTCGCGCGACCTCCATGCCGCTGAAGACCCGGTTCCCGAACGCCCTGTCGAGCCCGGTCGCACGGAGCTGGAACTCGACCTTCGCACGGTCGGCGCCGGTCACGCACGCGAAGCGATCGCCGACCCGCTCGCGAACCCCCTCGATCGCCTCGAAGATTCCGTCGACGGCCTCCAGCCCGCCGCGCAGTGCCTCGTTCCGTCGTTCTCGGAACTCGTCGAGCCATGCCTCGTCGATGCGAACACCGGTGTGCTGCTCGATGATCCGCCACTCGTCTTTCAGCCCACGCCCGATGAAGCGCCTGACGCACTCCTCGTCGGTGATCTCCCAGCCGAGCTCGTGCAGCATCCCGTGCAGGACTCGGTTGGTGATGGGCTCGGAGTCGACGAGAACTCCGTCGCAGTCGAAGAGCACGGCGGAGAACGGGGCGTGGTGATCTGACATCGCGCGACCACACTACCGCTCCGGGCGGCACCTGCCGCCCGGGCTCGCACAGCCTAGAACGCGCCGCCCATCTGCTCGAGTCGCTTGATGCGCTCGGCGATCGGAGGGTGCGTGGCGAAGAGCTTGTCCATGACGCCGGGCTTCAGCGGGTCGGCGATCCAGAGGTGCGCCATCGACGAGTTCTGCCGCTTCATGGGGCGCCCGTAGGCTTCGAGCTTCTCGAGGGCGCTGGCGAGCGCGTCGGGGTGCCTGGTGGTCATCGCGCCCGTGGCATCCGCGAGGTATTCACGCTGGCGAGAGACGGCGAGTTGCACGAGGCTCGCGACGAGCGGGGCGATGAGCATCGCGACGAGACCGAAGATCATGACGATCGGGTTGCCGTTGTTGTTGCCGCGACCGAAGAACGCCATGCGCACGAGCATGTCGGAGATGAAGCCGACGGCGACGACGAGGCCGAACACGATCATCGAGAGCCGGATGTCGTAGTTGCGCACGTGGCCGAGCTCGTGGGCCATGACGCCCTCGAGCTCGGCGTCGTCCATGATCTCGAGGAGGCCGGTCGTCGCTGCGACCACCGCGTGCTCGGGGTCACGGCCGGTCGCGAAGGCGTTGGGCGCGGGGTCTGAGATGACGAACACGCGCGGCATCGGGGTGCCGGTCGTGATCGAGAGGTTCTCGACGGTGCGCCAGAGACGCGGGTGATCGGCCTTCGAGTGCAGCTCGACCGCTCCCGACATCGAGAGCGCCTGCCGGTCGGCCGTGAAGTACTGGAACAGCGCGTACGCGCTCGCGATCACCACGGTCACGATGACGATCGTGATGTTCTGGTAGATCGCCGCCGCCAGCCATCCCAGCCCGCCGATGATGGCGAGGAAGAACAGGATGATGAAGACCGTGTTGCGCTTGTTCTTGGCTATCGCGCGGTACAACGCCGACCCTTAGAACTGCACGCGCGGCGGTTCTGCGATCGCCGCGGGCTCCGTGACTTCGAAGAAGTCGCGCTCGTGGAAGCCGAGGCCGCGCACGAACAGGGTGTTCGGGAAGACCTTGATCTTCGTGTTGAGCTCGCGCACGCCGCCGTTGTAGAACCGTCGGGACGCCTGGATCTTGTCTTCGGTGTCGACGAGCTCGGCCTGCAGCTGCAGGAAGTTCTGGCTGGCCTGCAGCTGCGGGTACGCCTCTGCGACCGCGAAGATCGACTTCAACGCCTGCTGCATGTGGTTCTCGGCGGCACCGGCTTCGGCCGGGCCCTGCGCCGACAACGTCTCGGCGCGCGCCTTCGTGACGGACTCGAAGACCGATCTCTCGTGCGCGGCGTAGCCCTTGACCGCCTCGATGAGGTTCGGGATCAGGTCGGCACGACGCTTCAGCTGCACCGTGATGTCGCTCCACGCCTCGTCGACCCGCACGTTCAGCGTGACGAGGGAGTTGTAGGTCGCCCAGAGGTAGATGCCGATGATCACCACGAGCGCGACGACGATGATGACGGGGATGAGCCATTCCATGGCACGGACTCCTAAGCGCTGAGCGATGTTTGCTGTGAGGTCGAGTGTACCGAGCAACCCTCGGTGCGAGCTGGGCTTCCCATGAGACTCGGAGGAAACCGGAGGGGCCTCTCCGGGCGAATACGGCGTTGACAGCGTGGCGCACGCGGCGAATGATTCAGCACATGACGACGAATTCGGATGCCGCGGCCGCAGCAGCGCCCGGCGCCGCGGTCATCGTGCAGAACCTGACGGTGGTTCGCGGCGCCACGCCGGTGCTCGACCGGCTCTCGCTCGCCGTGCCACGCGGCCGCATCATCGGGCTGCTGGGTCCGAGCGGCAGCGGAAAGACGACGCTCATGCGTGCGATCGTGGGCGTGCAGATCGTGAAGTCCGGCACGATCGAGGTGCTCGGCCTCCCGGCGGGGAGCCGGCCCCTCCGCACCCGCATGGGGTACGTCACCCAGCAGGCGAGCGTGTACGACGACCTCTCGGTGCACCAGAATCTCGCGTACTTCCGTCGCATCCTCGGCGCACCGGCATCCGATGTCGACCGCGTCATCGAACGCACCGAGCTCGGCGCGGTCGCCGGCCGACTCGTGGGCTCGCTCTCGGGCGGGCAGCGCAGCCGGGTCTCATTGGCCGCTGCGCTGCTCGGCGCACCGCAAGTGCTCGTGCTCGACGAGCCCACCGTCGGGCTCGACCCGGTGCTCCGCGTCGAATTGTGGGCGCTGTTCCGCAGCCTCGCCGACGACGGGGCGACGCTCCTCATCTCGAGCCACGTCATGGACGAGGCGAAGCGGTGCGATCGTCTCCTGCTCCTCCGCGAGGGTGCGCTGCTCGCCGACGACACCGTGCAGGGCGTACTGCAGGTGACCGGCACCGATGACGTCGAGCAGGCGTTCCTCCGCCTCATCGAGCGAGGCGAGCCCCACCTCCGGCCCGCGAGCGAACCGGAGCCGCTGCGATGAACCTCTCACGCACGTTCGCGACCGCCGGTCGCGTGCTCGGCCAGATCCGCCACGACCCCCGCACGATCGCGCTCCTCCTCGTGGTGCCGAGCCTGCTCATCGGCCTCGTCGCCTGGATCTTCGTCGACACCGACCTCTTCACCGACATCGGCCCGGCGATGATCGCGCTCTTCCCGTTCATCGTGATGTTCCTCGTCACGAGCATCTCGACGCTCAGGGAACGCCGCAGCGGCACCCTCGAACGGCTCCTCTCGATGCCGATGGGCAAGGGCGACTTCATCCTCGGCTACGCGCTCGCGTTCGGTCTCCTCGCCGTGTTCCAGACGGCGATCGCCGTGTCGTTCGCCGTCTGGGTCTGCGGGCTCGAGATCGAGGGCTCGATCTGGCTGCTCTTCGCCGTCGCGGTCGCCGACGCCCTGCTCGGCACCTCCCTCGGACTCCTCGCGAGCGCGTTCGCGCGCTCGGAGTTCCAGGTCGTGCAGTTCATGCCGCTCATCGTCTTCCCGCAGATCCTGCTCGGCGGCATCTTCATCCCGCGCGATCAGCTGCCCGAAGCGCTCGAGGTCATCAGCGAGTGGCTGCCACTGAGCTTCGCGATCGATGCACTGCAAGCCGTCGCTGCCGACTCCGAGAGCGCGGCGTGGATCGCGGCGAAGCTCGCCGTGATCATCGCGTGGATCGTCGGGTCGATCGTGCTCGGCTCGGTCACGCTGCGCCGGCGGACTCCCTAGCCGTGTCGTCGGCAACGATGTCGGCCGCGACACCGTCGCCGAGCACGTGATCGAGGTAGGCGTTCGAGAATCGGCGATCGGGATCGAGCTCATCGCGCACCCGCAGGAAGTCGTCGAACCGGGGGTACACCTCGCGCAGCGACTGCGCGTTCTGGGTGTGCAGCTTGCCCCAGTGCGGCCGGCCGCCGTAGCCGCGCATGATCTCCTCGACGCCCGCGAAGTACTCGCGGTGGTTCTCACGGAAGTAGCGGTGCACGGCGATGTAGCCGCTCTCGCGCCCGTACGCGGTCGAGAGCCAGTTGTCGTCGGATGCGGCGGCACGCACCTCGATCGGAAAGCTGATGCGCCAGCCCTTCCGCTCGATGAGCGCCCGCACCTCGCGGAACGCGTCGGGCACGGCTTCGAGCGGCACCGCGTACTCCATCTCACGGAACCTCACGCTGCGGTGCGTCGTGAACACGGCGGGCGAGAAGTCGCTGAAGTCGCGGTCGCCCGAGTGCCTCGTGACCGCCTCGGTCAACCTGGCGAGTGTGGACGTCGTGCCGGGCGCCACGCGACCGGTCGCGGCCACCGCCCGGAAGAGCCCGTTGGCGAGCACCTCGTCGTCGAGCCACCGCGACGCACGGCCCAGCGGACGGCGCGGCGCGTCGCCCGGAAGTCGCGTGTTGGTCTTGGTGAGCGCCGTGGCCGTGTGCGGGAACCAGTAGAACTCGAAGTGGTCGGCGTCGCGAACGAGCTCATGCCAGTGGTCGAGCACTTCGTCGATGGGCCTCGGCCGCTCGACGGCGTGCAGCACGTACCGCGGCACGAGCTGCAGGGTCACGTCGACGAGCACGCCGAGCGCTCCGAGGCCGAGGCGAACGGCGGGCAGCAGCTCTGGGCGCTCGGACTCACTGACGGTGATGAGCTCGCCGGTACCGGTCACGAGGCGGGCGGCGACGATCTGAGTTGCGAGGCCGCCGAACCCGAGACCCGTGCCGTGCGTGCCCGTCGAGGTCGCCCCCGAGATCGTCTGACGGTCGATGTCGCCCATGTTCTCGAGGGCGAGGCCGTAGGGCGCGAGCAGTTCGGGCAGTTCGTGCAGGCGAGTGCCTGCGCCGAGAGTGACCCGGCCCGTGGCGGCGTCTGCGTCGAGCACGCCGCTGACGCCGGTCATGTCGAGCTGCACGCCGGGCGTGACCGCGATGCCGGTGAAGCTGTGGCCCGATCCGACCGGCTTGATGCGCAGGCCGGAGGCCGCGGCGGCCGCGACCGCCCGCTGCACTGCCTCGGCGCCGGCCGGACGCTCCACGCGGAGGGGGCGCACCGCCTCCGTGCGACTCCAGTTGCGCCACACGGCTCCCGTCGCGGTCATTCGATCGTCCTCTCCACGCGTTCCTGCTCGCTGCGCCCGTCGGCTCCTGTCTCTGTCACAGGAACGCCTTCCCCTCGCCCCGATAGCTCGGGATGGTATCGACGACTTCGCCCGCATCGACCAGGGCGAATTCGTTCAGATGTTCTGCCAGCTCGCCCGACTTCGTATGGCGCAGCCACACCCGGTCGCCGACCTTCATGCGCCGGGCCGCCGCGCCGCTCACCGGGCTCTGCACCTCTCCGGCCATCTCGCGCGGCTCCAGCACGAGCCCCTCCGGCCAGGCGATCTTCGGGAGCCGGTCAGGTGCGGGCGGGCCTGAGGCGATCCAGCCACCGCCGAGGATCGTCGCGTGATCGCGGCTCGGTCGGCGCACGATGTCGAGCGCCCAGGCGGCGGCGGGTGCGGGCGTGAAGTGCTGGTATCCGTCGAAGAGGTGCCCGCCGAAGATGCCCGACCCTGCCGCGATCTCGGTCACCGAGGCATCCGCCGCCGTGGCCTCGAGCGAGCCGGTGCCACCGCCGTTGACGAACTCGAGCGGGGCGATCTCGCGCACGGCGGCCACCGCGCGGCCGCGGCGTTCACGCAGCTCGGGCATCGAGCGCGACTGCATCCAGCGGTTCACGGCACCGTCGATCGGCCGGCCGGCCGGACGGTTCACGACTCCGGCGATCTGCGCCTCGTAGGCCATCATGCCGACGAGTTCGAAGCCGGGTCGCTTCACGATGTACGCGGCGAGCGCTGCGGCGTCTTCCGGCGCGTGCACCGGCGACCGGCGGACGCCGAGGTGGCCGAGCAGCGGCGCGTTCCACGACGCGTCGAGCTCGAGGCACACGCGAATCGATTCGCGCCTGCCCGGCGGCAGCACCGCGTCGACGAGGTCGAGCTGGGCCGGCGAATCGACCATGAGCGTCACCCGGCGGGCGAGCTCGGGATCGGACGCGAGCCTGCGGATGCTCGCCCGCTCGGCCGTCGGATAGCCGACCACGATGTCGTCGACCGCCTCGGCGAGCCAGAGCGCCTCGGAGAGCGTATATGCGAGCACGCCGTGGTAGCCGGGCATCTCGAGCAGCGCTTCGACGATGCCGCGCACGCGCAGCGACTTGGATGCGACGCGGATCGGCGTGCCGTTGGCGCGCCGCAGCATGTCGAGCGCATTGTGCCGCAGCGCACCCAGGTGGAGCGCGCCGACGGGAGCGTCGAGGTGCGCGGTGGCGGCGGTCAGCGACGGCCAGTACCGTTCGGGCCGCAGCCAGTCCGCGGCATCCGTCGCCGGCGTGCCGGTCTTGAGGAGATCGATGGTCATCAACGTACGCTCCTGACCTGGGCAACGGCGAAGGCGCCGGCGAATGAGAACGCCGCGCCGAGGAGGAAGACGAGCATGAACGAGCCCGAGACCACGACCGCGGCGGCGCCGATCATCGGGGCGATCGCCTGCGGCACCGCCGAGGCGATGTTCATGATGCCGAGGTCCTTTCCGCGTGATGCGGCGTCGGGCAGCACCTGGGTCGCGAGGGCCTGGTCGACGGAGAGGAAGCAGCCGTAGCCGAGGCCGAGGAGCCCCGCGGCGACCATCGCGACCGTGAGGTCGGGGAAGAGGCCGAGCATCAGCGCCGCGATGCCCTGCAGCGCCGAGGCGATGAAGACGAACAGCTTGCGGCGGCCGAGCCGGTCGGAGAGCTTGCCGAGCAGCAGCGAGGCGCCGATCACGAACACCATGTAGATGAGCGTCAGCACGATGAGGTTGTCTGCTGCGTTGGCATCGTTCAGCTGGAACATCAGGAAGTAGAGCAGCAGGCTCGTGCCGAGCGCGTTGCCGACTGAGACGAGCACGCGGCTGAGCAGGGTCCAGCCGAAGTCGGGGTGCTTGCGAGGGCTGATCCAGAACCCGGTGAGCATGCCCTTCGCGGTGACCCGCTCGCGCTCGATCGGTGCGAGCGGCTCGTCGGCGCGGAACAGGAACGGCACGGTCAGCACGACGAGAATCACCGCGAGCAGCACGTAGCCGAGCGAAGCGTCGGTGACGAGCTCGGTCACGAGCACGAGACCGACGATGATGCCGACCGCCTGCGGCGCAGACATCCAGCCCGAGACGAAGCCGCGCTGATTGACGGGCACCTGGTCGGAGATCGTCGCGGTGAGCGCGGCGGTCATGATGCAGAAGCCGACGGATGCCGCGACCCACGTCGCCCCGATCGCCCAGATCTCGGTCTGCACGCCGAGTGTGACGAGCGAGAGGCCGAAGACGATCGCGCCGATCGCGATCCACGGCCGACGACGGCCGAACCGCGAGGTCGTGCGGTCGGAGATCGCACCGGTCAGGGGGTAGGCGATGATCGTCGCGATCGCGGCGATGCCCGAGATCGTGCCGAACGCGACGACGCTGTCGACCCAGTTCTCGGGTTGGAGCTGCGCATCGATCTGCGCGGGGAGCAGCAACTGCACCGGCGTGAGCTGAGCCATCCAGATGCCGAGCCAGACGGTCGCGAACGAGGCGATCCAACCGGCGGAGACGCGGCGGACCGGCTCGCCGAGCGCAGCGGTCGTGGGATGCGCCGCAGGGGACGCGGAATCGAGGCTCGTCATCGGGGCTCGGCCATTCTCGAGAGGGCGTCGGCGGCCGCGTGCGCGATCGCCCGTGCGACATCGTCGTCGCGGGTGACGAGCCACGTGAGAGTGAGCCCGTCGGTGAAGGCGATGAGCACCCCGGCGACCTGCGCGACCGGTGTGGTCCACACCGCGCCCGCGAGTTCGGCGGCCGCTTCGAGCGATCGGCCCGCGAGCTCGGAGTATCGGGCATACTGCGCAACGGCGAGCGGGTGCCGCTCGGGCGACCGCAGCGCGTACTGGGTGAGCTCGAGCATCGCCTGCTCGTGCTCGGGATCGGCGCGGAGGTGATCGAAGTAGCGCAGCAGGCCGGCCTCGAGGGTCTCGCGGAGGCCGAGTCCCTGGAGGTCGCTCGGCAGCACCGCCTCCTGCTCGCTGGCGACGACCGTCGTGATGAGCTCGTCGATGAGCTCGTCGCGCGAATCGAACGCGTAATGGAAACTCGCGAGCGACATGCCGGCCTCGGCCACGATCGCTCGGGTCGTCGCGTGCGCGATGCCGCGCTGCGACACCACACGCAGCGCCGCCTGCACGAGTGCAGCGCGCCGCTCGGAAGCGGGAATGCGGGCCATGCGTCTCCTCTCGACACCTTCGACGACTGAAGTGGGACAAACGTCCCAGTTGCCTAAGTATGCACGAAAACCGTTACTCTCGCAGCATGCGCCTCGGAGTCCTCGACGTCGGTTCCAACACGGTGCACCTGCTCGTCGTCGAAGCGCACGCCGGCGCGCGCCCCATTCCGACAGCCTCGCACAAGTCGGTATTGCGCCTCATGCGCTATCTCGAACCCGACGGCTCGATCAACGCCGAGGGCGTTGCCGCGATCCTCACCGCGGTGGGCGGCGCGGCATCCGCTGCTCGCGAGGCCGGGCTCGACGAACTGCTCGCGTTCGCGACCTCCGCCATCCGCGAAGCCGCGAACGGCGAGGCAGTGCTCGATCTCGTCGAGCGTGAGACCGGCGTGCACCTGCAGGTGCTCTCGGGCGACGACGAGTCGCTGCTGACCTACCTGGCGGTACGCCGCTGGTACGGCTGGTCGGCCGGGCGCCTCCTGGTCTTCGACATCGGCGGCGGGTCGCTCGAGCTCGCGCAGGGCATCGACGAGGTGCCGGATGTCGCGCGGTCGCTCCCCCTCGGCGCCGGGCGCTCGACGATCTCCTTCCTGCCCGACGATCCGCCCTCGCCCGAACAGGTCGCACGGCTGCGGGCCCACGCGCGCGACGTGCTCGCAGAGGCCGTCGAGCCGTTCGCGTCCCTGCCCTCGCCGAACCACGTCGTCGGCTCCTCCAAGACGATCCGCTCGCTCGCCCGGCTCGCCGGCAGCGTCGAAGACGGCTTCGGCGACTCCGAGCGCAGCATCCTCACCCGTGATGGGCTCGACGATTGGACGCCGCGGCTCGCGAGGATCCCCGCCGACGCCCGGCCCGCTCTGCCGGGAATCACCGCCGACCGCACGTTCCAGATCGTCGCGGGGGCGGTCGTGCTCTCCGAGACGATGCGCGCCTTCGGCGTCGACGAGCTCGAGGTCTCACCGTGGGCGCTCCGTGAGGGGCTCATCCTCAGGAGACTCGACCGGCTCGTCTGAGGCGCTCGACCGATCAGGAGTGCGCCCGATCGATCAGGAATGGAGAAGCGCTCGGGCGCGGCATCCGAATAGCCTGAAGTCGACGCCCCGCTCATCGCGCGGCACGGAGCGAGAACCGGAAGGATCACGACGATGGCGAAGACCGACACCTCCGACGGACTGAGCAAGGAAGAACGCGACGCGGTCAAGCAACGCGCCAAGGAGCTTCGCGAGCAGCAGAAGGCCGGCAAGAACCGTGCAGCAGGCGAGAAGGCGGTGCTCGACGCGATCGCCGCACTCGAACCCGAAGACAAGCCGCTCGCCGAGGGGTTCTACAAGGTCGTCAGCGAGGTCGCGCCCGCGCTCGTGCCCAAGACGTACTACGGCATGCCCGGCTTCGCGAACAGCGACGGCAAGATGCTCGTCTTCATCCAGCCCGCCAAGAAGTTCACGACGCGCTATGCGACGATCGGGTTCGAAGACCGCGCGAACCTCGACGACGGCGACCTGTGGCCCGTCGGTTTCGCGGTGCGCCGCTGGACGCCCGCAGTCGAGGCAACGGTCACCGAACTCGTGCGCAAGGCCGTCGGCTGACGCTGCTCACGCCGCACCGTCGGTGCTCCCGCTGGGACTCGAACCCAGACTGAAGCGAGTTTAAGTCGCCTGCCTCTGCCGATTGGGCTACGGGAGCGCGGCGCCGCCCGGAAGGGCGGCGCCGCGTCACAGCATAGCGGCGCATCACGGCGCCGTCCGGGTCGTCGCTACTTGGCGGCGACCGCCTCTTTCTTGGCCGAAGCACCCGATTTCGCGGCGGGCGCGGCCGTCGGGGCAGGAGCCTCGACCGCCGGGGGCTTCGGACGTGCGGCGAACAGCTCGAACTGCGCTCGCGGCTGCTGCACGGCGCTCAGCGAGACGATGTCACGGCCGAGCCAGAAGTTGTTCCACCAGCCCCAGAACACGCGGAACTTGCGCTCCCAGCTGGGCATGGCCAGACCGTGGTAGCCGCGGTGCGCGAACCAGGCGATGAGGCCCTTCAGCGCGAGCTTGCCCGACTGGAACACGCCCGAGCCGATGCCGAGACCGGCGACCGCACCCAGGTTCTTGTGGAAGTACTCCTTCGGCTCCTCACCTCGGAGCACGGCGACGATGTTCTTCGCGAGCAGCTTGCCCTGGCGCACGGCGTGCTGTGCGTTCGGCACGCAGTAGCCGCCGACGCCGCCGCCGCTGAGGTCGGGCACCGCCGAGATGTCACCGGCCGCCCAGGCGTCGGCCACGAAGTCCTCGTCGTCGCCGACGCGGAGGTCGGCGCGGGTCTTGATGCGACCGCGCTCTTCGACGGGCAGGTCGCTCGAGCGCACGATGGCGGGGTTCGCCATGACCCCGGCCGTCCAGACGATGAGGTCGGTCTCGAAGCTCTCGCCCGTCGACAGTTCGATGACGCCGTCGACCGCGCTCGTGAGCTGCGTGTCGAGGTGGATCTCGGCACCGCGCTGGGCGAGGTGCTTGATGACCCAGTGGCTCGTCTCGAGCGAGACCTCGGGCATGATGCGCCCCATCGCCTCGATGAGGTGGAAGTGCGTCTCATCGAAGGTGAGCTGCGGGTAGTACTCGAGCAGCGAGCTCGCGAACGAGCGGAGCTCGGCGAACACCTCGATGCCCGCGAACCCGCCGCCGACCACGACGAAGGTGAGCAGGCGCTCGCGCTCGGGACCGGGGGGAAGGTTCGAGGCCTTGTCGAAGTTCGTGAGGACGCGGTCACGGATGGCGACCGCCTCTTCGACCGACTTGAGTCCGATCGCGTTGTCGGCGATGCCCGGGATCGGGAAGGTGCGCGAGACCGCGCCGCCGGTGACGACGACGACGTCGTAGTCGAACTGCCACGGTTCACCGAACTCGGGCGTGATCGTCGCAGTCTTCGCCGCGTGGTCGATGCGGGTGACCTTCGCGGTCACGACGTTCGTCTTCTTCAGGTGCCGGCGCTGCGCGACGACCGAGTGACGCGGCTCGATCGAGCCGGCTGCGACCTCGGGCAGGAACGGCTGGTACGTCATGTAGGGCAGCGGGTCGACGATCGTGACCTCTGCCTCGCCGTTACGCAACCACTTCTCGAGCTTCCACGCCGTGTAGAACCCCGCATAGCCACCGCCGACGATGAGAATCTTGGGCACGGTGAATGGACTCCTCAGTTTCGGAATGTGCGGGCTGAATTTCGTGCGATCACTGCTCGCGATTGCGGACAGTCCGCCTGGTATGCCGAGTGGCGCCGATGCCCAACAGCGCTGCTAGCGTACCAAACCCTGCAACAAGTGAGAGCGGCACGGTGATGTAGGCGAGCGTCCACTGCGTCGGAAGCAGTGTCTGACCGCCGTCGGAATGGGGTAAGGGAGGATCGGCGACCGGCACGATCGGTTGCGTCTCGCCACTCTGGTCGGGCGCCTCGACCTCCGCTCGACGGTGCAGAGTGATCCAGTCCGCAAGGGAACCGAGCGGGTTCTCGTCGACTTTCGGCACGTCGGTCGTCAGCGCGACGACCGGGTCGATCAGGCCGTACCCGTAGAGCGCGCTCGGCACCTTCTGGCCGTTGGGGTCGGCGGTCTTGATGAGTCGATTGATGACGTTGGCCGCGTCGAGCTCGGGGAACTCCGACCGGATCAGGGCGACGAGGCCCGACACGATGGGCGCGGCGCCGCTCGTCCCGTCCCACTGCACATGGCTGCCGTCGGGCAGGATGCCGACGAGATCCTCGCTCGGTGCGGCGACGGCGATCGAAATGCCCTGTGAACTCGCGTCGAAGCTCGCATTCTTCGCCTTGTCGACACCAGCGACCGCCAGCACGCCGGGGATCGTCGCGGGTGCACCCACCTGGCTCGTGCCGCTGCCGCGGTTTCCCGCCGCCGCGACCACGACGACGTCGTGGTCGAACGCGTACATGAACGCGTCGTCCCAGCTCTCGGGCCAGTCGGGAGTGTTCCGCGTCAAGGACATGTTGATCACGTCGGCGCCGTTGTCGACCGCCCAACGCACGGCCTCGGCGATCTGCTCGTCGTTCGACTTCACCGCCCCCGTCTCCTGACCGAAGGCCACCGAGACGGTGAGCAGGTCGGCCTCGGGGGCGGTGCCGATCACGCCGCTGCCCTCCCCCGTGCCTCGACCGGCGATGAGTCCGGCGACCATCGTGCCGTGCGTCGAGTCCTCGCCGACCGGGGTCTGCCCGTCGGGAGTGCCGAGGCCCGAGACATCCGTGCCGCCGACGACCGCACCGCGAAGCTCGGCGACGTTTCCGTTGACGCCCGTGTCGATGATCGCCACGGTGACGCCCTTGCCGCGCGAGGTGTTCCACGCAGTGGTGAAGCCGTAGTCGGTGAGCCAGTACTCGTAGTCGCGCACGAGGTCGGCGCGCGCGGCGCCGCCTCCGGCGAGCGCGAGCATCGTCGCTGCCGCGATGGTCGCCAAGGCCTTCACGACGAAGGACGCCTGCTTGCGGGCGCGCGGGGCGCGATCCGAACGCGCGCGGCGTTCGGATCGGCCCGGTCGCGATGTCAGGATCACCCGGCCGGCCCTCCGGCGGCCTCGGCGACAGGCGCGTCGTCGACGCCGTAGTCGGGGCAGCGGCAGACGTCGGGCGACCAACTCGAACGCTCGAGCGCGATGTCGCCGATCGGGTTCGCACCGGGGCCGGCCGCGAGAGAGTGCGCAACGAGTGCGTGCAGGCACTTGACGCGGCTCGGCATGCCCCCCGCGGAGATGCCGTCGAGCTCGGGCACGACGGCGATCGAATCGCGGTCGGCGAGGTAGTCGCGGTGGGCCCGGTCGTACGCGCCGGCGATCTCGGCGTCATTCGCGAGCAGGTCGGTGCACTCGACCATGAGCTGCGCGGCCTCGAGGAACGACATCGCCGCAGTCGCCGCTTGATGCGAGAGGTAGTAGAAGGTCGGGAACGGCGTGCCGTCGGAGAGACGCGGGGCGGTGGCGACCACCGTCGGCGCCCCGCACACGCACCGGGCGGCGATGCCGACGACGTCACGGGGTTCGCGCCCGAGCTGCGCCGTGACGATGCGCAGATCGCGCTCGCTGACCGGTTCGAACGGCGGGCGGGTCATCGGTTCTCCTCGGCGGCTGGCGCGGCTGGCGGGGTCGTGGACGCCGGATCGACAGCCGGCGCTGCGTCGGGAGCGAGCCCCGCGGTGAGCACCGAGTCGAGGAGCGTCTGCATCCAGTCTCCCTTCGATTCGGTCACCTCGGCCGAGACCCCCGCTGTGGTGTCCGTCTTCGCCGCTGCCGTTCGGTCGTCGATGACGAGGTAGCTCACCTCGCCCGGCATCACGTAGTACAGACGCTCGCGCGCCTGGGTCACGATGAACGTGTCGTCGTTCCAGCGCTCGCGTTCGTCGCGAAGCCGCTGCACCTCCTCCTCCTGCGCGGAGACGGCGGCGCGAAGCTCGGCGATCTGCTGCCGTTGCTGTGCGAACGCCGCGATGGTCGGCGCGAGCACCACGACGGCGAGCACGAGCACTCCCATCATGATGAGGGAGAAACCTGAGAAACGGATGCCGCTGAGCCAGCCGGCACCGCCGGAACCGCCGGAACCGTCGGGCCGTCGTGGGGCGCGGCCGGAGCGACCGGTCTCGTCTGGCATCGCCCCTCCTCATCGTCTGGCCCGGAGAACAGCGACGGGGGCGGCCACTCGGCCGCCCCCGTCACGCGTCTGCTGTCTAGGCCGTGTAGCGAGGGAACGCCGTGCGGCCGGCGTACACCGCAGCCTCACCGAGTTCCTCTTCGATCCTCAGAAGCTGATTGTACTTGGCGACCCGCTCACTCCGGGCGGGCGCGCCCGTCTTGATCTGACCGCAGTCGGTCGCGACGGCGAGATCGGCGATCGTCGTGTCTTCGGTCTCGCCCGAGCGGTGCGACATGACGGCCGTGTAGCCCGAGCGCTGCGCGAGCTTCACGGCGTCGAGCGTCTCGGTCAGGGTGCCGATCTGGTTCACCTTGACGAGGATCGAGTTGCCGGTGTGCGTGGCGATGCCCTGGGCGAGGCGCTTCGGGTTGGTGACGAAGAGGTCGTCGCCGACGAGTTGCAGCTTCGTGCCGAGCTCGGCCGTGAGGGCGGCCCAGCCGTCCCAGTCGGACTCGTCGAGCGGGTCCTCGATCGACACGAGCGGGTACGCGGCTGCGAGCTCGGCGTAGTACGCGTTCATCTCGGCAGAGGTGCGGTCCTTGCCCTCGAACTTGTAGACGCCGTTCTCGTGGAACTCGCTCGCCGCGACATCCAGGCCGAGGGCGATGTCGGTGCCGAGCGTGAAGCCGGCCTTCTCGATCGCCTCGGAGATGAAGTCGAGTGCTGCGCGGTTGTGCGCGAAGTCGGGAGCGAAGCCGCCCTCGTCGCCGAGGCCGGTCGAGAGGCCCTTGGCCTTCAGCAGGCTCTTCAGCGCGTGATAGGTCTCAACGCCCCAGCGGAGGCCCTCGGAGTAGGTCGGGGCGCCGATCGGCAGCACCATGAACTCCTGGATGTCGACGCCGGTGTCGGCGTGCGCGCCGCCGTTGATGATGTTCATCATCGGCACGGGCAGCACGTGGGCGTTGGGGCCGCCGAGGTAGCGGAAGAGCGGCAGGTCGGCGGAATCGGCCGCGGCCTTGGCGACCGCGAGGCTCACGCCGAGAATGGCGTTGGCGCCGAGGCGGCTCTTGTTCTCGGTGCCGTCGGCTTCGACCAGGGCGGCGTCGACGAGGCGCTGGTCGGCGGCGTCGAGGTCTTCGATGGCCGGACCGAGGTCGTCGAGCACGGCGTCGACGGCCTTCTGCACGCCCTTGCCGAGGTAGCGGTCGTTGTCGCCGTCGCGCAGCTCGTACGCCTCGAAGGCACCGGTCGATGCGCCCGAGGGCACCGCGGCGCGAGCGAGCGAGCCGTCGTCGAGCAGCACCTCGACCTCGACGGTCGGGTTGCCGCGCGAGTCGAGAATCTCGCGAGCGCCTACAGCTTCGATGAATGCCACAGTGAACTCCTCTGTGATGGGTGGGGTGGGCAGCGGACGACTCCGTCGTGATCCGCTGTCAGTCTAGTAATGCTCACACCCGCTAGTAATGCTCACACCCGGACTTCATTTCGCCCCGCTCTCCCCCTCCCCTCTCCCCTCGCGTATGTAGGACGAAGCGCGCTCTGTAGGACGCAACGCCGCCAACGCGTCCTACCAACAGCCGGTTGTCCTACAAAGCCGAAGTGCGACCGACGCCTCGACCAGGGTGCGACCGACGCCTCGACCAGGGTGCGACCGACGCCTCGACCAGGGTGCGACCCGGCGCCCCTACGCGGAGAGTTCGCGGAACGCGAGCGACGCGGCTTCCGTCGTCTCGGCGCCCACCTGCGCGAATGCGTCGAACCCGTCGGCGGTGACGCGGTCGAGCAGGGCGCGCAGGTTCTTGACCCGGCGTTCGAGGCGCACGCGGGTTCCGGATGCCACGAGCTCGCGCTTCAGCTCGAGCAGCCGCCCCGGCGCGACATCCACGTCGTAGACGAGCACCACCGCGCGCGGGCGCTCTTCGTCGCGCACGGCGAGCAGGTCGACGATGCGCTCGAAGCCGATCGAGAAGCCGCACGCGGGCACCTCCTGGCCGAGGAAGCGCCCGATCATGCCGTCGTACCGCCCCCCGCCGCCGAGGGAGTAGCCGTGGTCGGGGTGGGCGATCTCGAAGATCGTACCCGTGTAGTACCCCATGCCGCGCACGAGGGTGGGGTCGAACTCGATCGCCGCGTCGGGCAGGCTCTCGCGCAGCGCGAGCAGTTCACCGTACGCATCGAGGTCGAGCCATGAGGGCGCGGGCGCACCCTGCCCACTCTGCGACGACTGGCGATCGGCCAGGTGCCAGTCGGCGGCGGTGAGCGCCTCGAGTTCGGCCGCGACATCCGCGTCGCCCGTGACGATGCCGAGCCCCGCGAGCTCGGCCGCAACTCCCTCGGCACCGATCTTGTCGAGCTTGTCGATCGTGATGAGCGCACGTTCGCGGAGCTCATCCGGAACGCCCCACGATCCGAGGATTCCCGCGAGGATGCGCCGGTCGTTGAGCCGGATCGTGCAGCCGCCGAGACCGAGCGCATCGAGCGTCGCAACGGTCGCGGTCAGCAGTTCGAGTTCCGCGAGCGGCCCGGCCTCGCCGATGATGTCGATGTCGCACTGCACGAACTGCCGGTAGCGGCCCTTCTGCGGCCGTTCGGCACGCCACACCGGCGCGATCTGGATCGCCCGGAACACCGGCGGCAGCGCCGCGCGGTGCGTCGCATAGAACCGCGCGAGCGGCACGGTCAGGTCGTAGCGCAGGCCGAGGTCGGCGAGCGAGAGCGCGTCGCCGGATGCCGCGGCGCGCTCGAGGTCGTCGGTGCCGAGCGCGCGCTTCATGACGGCGAAGGCGAGCTTCTCGTTGTCGCCGCCGAGTCCGGCGTGCAGCCGAGAGGAGTCCTCCATCACGGGCGTTTCGATCTCGTCGAAGCCGTGCGCCGCGTAGACGCCGCGGATCACGCCGAGAGCGTGCTCGCGACGGGCCTTCTCGGCGGGGAGGAAGTCGCGCATACCGCGCGGAGGGGTGACGGATGCGGCCATGCCGACCATTCTTCCAGCACGCGGGCGTCGGTCGCGGCGCGCCGGTCGGGGCGTGCGCCTCAGCCCGCGTCGAGCTCGATGCCCTTGGCCGCCGCCGCGCGGCGCAGTGCGTCGGCCTCGTCGATGCCGACGCCGACGTAGATGCGCAGTCCGTCGGCGTCGTCGCGCACGACGTACTCGACGTCGGTCGTGACGACGAGCTCGTCGTTCGCATCGAGGTAGCTCCATCGCACACGCACCATCGAGATGACCTCGGTGAGGGCGCTCACCGCACGAACCTCGGGCACGATCGATTCGAAGCCGAGCCGACGATAGAGCGGAAACGACGAGGAGAGGCCGGCCGCCATGTCGGCACGGCTCTCGAGGGCGCCGGCGAACTCGTCGGTGATGACCATGCCGGGCAGACCCCAGAGCCGCGCGGTCGCCTCGGCGTCCAAGTCGCGCTGCGCCTCGGCGTAGCGGTCGAAGAACTCCTCGAGCCGCCAGTCCTCGATGCCCATGGATCCCCCTCCGACGTCGATGTCTCGTCCGAAGGTACGCCCGCGGGGCGGCATCCGCGAGCCCCGCACCGGCGCGTCAGGCGCCGCGTCCGGCGGCGCGTCAGCCAGCGCGTCAGCCGGCGCGCGGCGCCTCGGCGGCGCGCACCTCGTTCTCGAGCCCCCGCACGACGACACGCAGCGCGCGCTCGGCATCGAGACCCTGCACGCGAGCGGAGGCCACGAGCCCGAGCAGCGCCGCGCCGAGTTCCTCCTCCGTCGCGGGAGAGAGCGGCGCGGGCGCTGCGCTCGGGGCCTGCGCCGTCGCATGCGTCACGCCGACCTTCTCGGCCTTGCCGAGCACCTTCTGCGCGAGCGCGAGCGCGGGCATACCTCGCGGGATCCCGTCGAGCACGCTCGTGCGGTGCGGCTTCTCGTCGGCCTTCAGGTCGTCCCAGAACGCGACCACGTCATCGGCCGTCTCGGCCTCGCGGTCGCCGAAGACATGCGGATGCCGCGACACCATCTTGGCCGTCATGTGGCGCGCGACGTCGTCGATGTCGAAGCGTTCGCCGTCGGTGTTGGCCGCGAGGTCGGCATGGAAGAGCACCTGATAGAGCACGTCGCCGAGCTCCTCGATCATCTCCTCGCGACTGCCCGACTCGATCGCGTCGATGAGCTCCCAGCTCTCCTCGACGAGGTACTGCACGAGGCTCGCGTGGGTCTGATCGGCATCCCACGGGCAGCCGCCCGGGGCACGGAGCAGGGCAACCGTGTCGATGAGTTCGTCGAGTCCGGAATGCGCAGCGCCCATACCGGCAGCCTAGGTGCACCCCGCCGCGAGGGCATCGGCGAACACGTGGCGCCGGCGCGCTCAGGCGTGCTCAGTGCACGACGGCGAGCAGGACGCCCACGATGATGAACAGCACGCCGAATACGCCGTTGAGCGTGCGCTGGCCGCGCACCGAACGGGTGAACCGCCGCAGGCTGTGCGCTGCAACCGCGAAGAAGCCCCACATCACGATCACGTCGACCACCACGACGGTCAGGCCGACGACCAGGTACTGCGGCAGGAGCGGCAGTTCCGGGCGGATGAACTGCGGCAGGAATGCGAGGAAGAACACGATCGCCTTGGGGTTCAGGAGGTTCACCCAGAGGCCGCGGCGGAACATCGACCAGCGCGACTCGGCGCGCGCGTTCCGCGCCCGCCCTGCGGCATCCGCCGTGCTTTCATCCTCGCCCTCGTCGACCGGCGGCTGCGGCTTCGCGAGCAGTTGCCGGATGCCGAGGTAGACGAGGTAGGCGGCGCCCGCGTAGCGGATGACCTCGAATGCGACCGGCGAACCGGCGACGAGCACGCCGAGGCCGGCCGCGACGATCAGGATGTGCACGATCAGCGCGGCCTGCTGCCCGATGATGCCCCAGATCGAACGCCGGAACCCCGCGTTGAGGGAGTTGCCCATCGTGTTGATCGCGCCGGCGCCCGGGGTGAAGCTGATGACGAAGCAGGCTGCGAGGAGCGTCGCCCAGAGCGAGAGGGTCACCGCACCAGCGTAGGCGCGGCGATCGGCCCTGACCGTCCGTCGCCCGTAGACTGCCGGGAGGAGTGCCGGGAAGTCTGGTCGGCCGACGGGAGACCGTCGTCACCGCCTCGCCGACCTCGTCCGTGCTCCCGCAGCTCGTGCACGCGACTTCCTTGGAGTCCACACATGAACTTCCTCCGCTCCGAGCGCTGGGCAGCCGCCCTCCTCCTCATCGCCGCCGCGCTCGGCCTGCTGGTCGCGAACCTCTCGTTCGGGCCGGCGCTCATCGAGCTGAAGGATGCGCACCTCGACCTGCCCTGGCTCGGCCTCGACCTGTCGGCGGGTCACTGGATCAGCGACGGCCTGCTCGCGATCTTCTTCTTCATCGTCGCGGTCGAGCTGAAGCGCGAACTGGTCATCGGCGAGCTCAACACCCTGTCGAAGGCGCTGCTGCCGGCGATCGCCGCGGGCGGTGGGGTCGTCGTGCCTGCCCTCATCTTCCTCGCGTTCACTGCGGGCACCGAGACGGCCGACGGATGGCCCATCCCCACCGCGACCGACATCGCCTTCGCCCTCGGCGTGCTCGCCATGTTCGGCACGTGGATCCCGACCCGAGTGCGGGTGTTCCTCCTCGCGCTCGCGGTGCTCGACGACCTCATCGCGATCCTCATCATCGCGTTCTTCTTCACCGCCGACGCGAACCTCGCGTCGATCGGCTTCGCGGGCATCGCGATCACCCTGTTCGGCGCGGTGAGCCGCATGATGAAGCCGCGATCGGCGTGGATCCTCGCGCGCCGGCCTCAGTGGCCGATCGTGCTCGTACTGATCGTGCTCGGCGCGCTCGCCTGGTACTTCGTCTTCCAGTCCGGCGTGCACGCGACGATCGCGGGTGTCGCGCTCGGCCTCGTCATGGCGCGTCGCCCCGGCGGGCGTGCAGTGCATTCGCTCGAACCGTGGTCGAACGGCGTGATCCTGCCGCTGTTCGCCTTCTCGGCTGCGATGGTCGCGGTGCCCCAAGTGACCCCGAGCGAGCTCGACCCCGCGTTCTGGGGCATCCTCATCGGATTGCCGGTCGGCAAGATCATCGGCATCATGCTCGCGGGCGGCCTCGGCGCACTCGTCATACGGCGCAGCTCGGGCACCTCGCTCACCCTCGGCGACCTGTTCGTCGTCGGCGCGCTCGGCGGAATCGGCTTCACGGTGTCGCTGCTCATGAACGAACTCGCCTTCGCCGGGCTGCCCGAGGTCGCCGATGAGGGCACCCTCGCGGTGCTGCTCGGTTCTGGCGTGGCGATCGTCGTCTCGGCCGTCGTCGTGAGCCTGCGCTCGCGTCACTACCAGCGGCACGGGGGCCACGCGGGCGTGGGCGGCGCATTCTCGCGCTGAGCCGCGCACCGTCGGAGCGGGCGGTGCCACGTCATCGAGCGACATCCTCTTGACCGCCTCCTCGCACGCCACTATTGTTCGAGTCGGACGTGTGACATCAGACGTCCCAACAGCTCGGCAGTGTCGCTGGCGGCCATCCCGCATTCGGGGGTTTCGACCGCGCCGGTCACCGGCGACACGCGCTCGAGCCCGCACCGACCGGAAGGAACGGAATGACCGGATATCTGAGCAGAGCAACGCGGCCCATGCTCGCCCTGGCTGCCTCCATCGCGATCGTGGGCGGTGTCCTCGCCCCAGCGACCTCGGCGTCCGCGGCGCCCGCACCGGACTACGACATCGCCCCGGCGACCGGCGGCCCAGGGACCTACACGGAGCAGCAGCTCGCGACCAACGGGCAGGGCGGGTTCCCCAACTACCGCATCCCCGCGCTGACGGTCACGAACAGCGGCGACGTCCTCGCGTCCTACGACGGCCGCCCGACCGCCGCGGACTCACCTGGGCCCAACTCGATCCTCCAGCGACGTTCCGCCGATAACGGGGCCACCTGGGGCGCGCAGGAGGTCGTCTCGGCAGGAAAGGCGACCGCGCCGATCGAGGGCTACTCCGATCCGAGCTACATCGTCGACCGCGAGACCGGCACGATCTTCAACTTCCACGTGAAGTCCTACGATGCCGGCTTCGGCAGCTCCCAGCCGGGCGTCGACCCGGCGGCGCGCAACGTCATCCATGCGAACGTCGCATCATCGACCGATGACGGGCAGACGTGGTCGCACCGCACCATCACCGCCGACGTCACGGCAGATCCGGGATGGCGCTCACGCTTCGCCGCTTCGGGCCAGGGCATCCAGTTGAAGTACGGCGAGCATGCCGGCCGCCTGCTGCAGCAGTACACGATCATCAATGGATCCGGCCAGTTCCAGGCCGTCTCCGTCTACTCCGACGACCATGGCGAGACCTGGCAGGTCGGTGCGCCGGTTGGCACCGGCATGGACGAGAACAAGACCGTCGAACTCTCCGACGGCCGCATCCTGCTCAACTCCCGCGACTCCGCCCGCTCCGGCTACCGCAAGGTCGCATACTCGACCGACGGCGGCGTCACGTACGGCCCGGTGACCATCGACAACGAGTTGCCCGACCCGACCAACAACGCTTCGATCGTCCGCGCCTACCCCAATGCGGCACAGGGTTCCGACGAGGCCAAGGTGCTGCTGTTCTCGAACGCCGCGTCCACGTCATCACGCACCAACGGCATCGTGCGCATCAGCTACGACGACGGAGAGACCTGGCCGCAGGCACGCGTCTTCCAGTCGGCAGGCATGGCCTACTCGACGCTCGCAACGCTGCCCGACGGCAAGATCGGCCTGCTCTACGAGCCTGACGGCGGCAACGGCGGCATCCGCTTCGCCAAGTTCGACCTCGACTGGCTCCTGGCAGCGCCCGTCACCCAACCGGGCGCCATCGAGGTCACGGGCGGCACCGTGACGAACCCGAAGACCGGCGCCTACGTCGTCGGCGACATCGTCAACTACACGTACCGGGTTGCGAACCTCTCGAGCGCGATCACGACGGTCTCCCCCACCGGCAACCTCGAGCGCTTCGACCCGGCCGCCGGGGCACCGAACTGTCGCTACCGCAACCTCCCGGCGAACGGCTCGTACACCTGCACTTCGGCTCGGCACACCGTCACGCAGGCCGACCTCGACGCCGGATCCTTCACGCCCGTCACGACGTGGACCTCCACCTCCGGCGAGACCGTCACGACCGTGGAGCACTCGGGCCAGACCCTGTACTTCGGGGTGCCGGGCACGATCACCGTCGACGGCGGCGAGCTGGCCGACCCGCAGGAGTTCTACGCGGTCGGCGACGTGCTGCGCTTCAACTACACCGTGCTCAACGCCTCGAACGCCGTGACCAACGTCGTTCCGACCGGCAACCTGGCCGGCCTCGACCCGGCGCAGGGCACGCCGAACTGTCGCTGGCTGAACCTCGCCGCGGGCGGGTCGTACACCTGCACCTTCGCCCACCATGTGGTCACGCAGGCCGACCTCGACGCCGGATCCTTCACGCCCGTCACGACGTGGACGTCGACGTCGGGATCGGACGTGACCGTCGTGCCGCACACCGGCGCGACCGTCGAGCTCGGCGCGCAGCCGTCCGCCGTGGAGGTGACGGCGAGCAGCCGCTGCCTGGCCGGCAAGGTCTACCTCGCGGTACGTGCGAAGAACGTCGGTGACGAAGCGGTCGACATCACGCTGCAGACGACGTTCGGCGAGCGCAGCTTCGCTGCGGTGGCGCCCGGTGCGTCCGCGTTCCACGCGTTCGCCACCCGTGCGGCCGCCATCGACGCGGGCGCTGCCAGCGCCACCGCGGCCGATGCCGCTGCCGTCGACGCCGAGTACGCGGCACTGAGCTGCCGCTGACGCCGACGCTCGGTCGGTGCGGCGCGTGATGCGCTTCGGGGTGCGTCCGGCTCCCTGAAGCGCATCACGCGTTCGCGGTCGCGGCGTCCGCCGCCGGTGTCTCGGGCATCGGGAAGATCGCCGTGATGAGCCGCGACACCCAGTCGATGAGGTCGGCGTCGCCCGGCAGTTCACCGTTCGTCACGGGGAACGGCACGAGGATCACGTCGTTCTGCGCGAAGTGCTTGGCACCCGGATACATGCGCTCGAGTCGCACGCGGCGGGAGTCGGGGATGCCGGCGGGCGCGATGCGCAACTTCGAGCCCGTGGCGATGACATCCGAGAGCCCGGCACGCTGGGCGTCACGGCGGAGCCGTGAGATCGCGACGAGGTGCTCGACCTGCTCGGGCGGCTCGCCGTACCGATCGACGAGTTCGTCGAGCACCTGGTCGATCTGCCCGTCTTTGGCGGCCGGCCCGCTCGCCGCCGAGAGCTTCTGGTAGGCCTCGAGGCGCAGGCGTTCGGAATCGACGTAGTCGTCGGGAATGTGCGCATCCACGGGCAACTCGAGCCGGAGCTCGGTCTGTCCGGTCGCGACGTCGCCGCGGAAGGCCGAGACCGCTTCACCGATCATCCGCAGGTAGAGGTCGAAGCCGACGCCGGCGATGTGTCCGGCCTGCTCGGCGCCGAGCAGGTTGCCGGCACCGCGGATCTCGAGGTCTTTCAACGCCACCTGCATGCCGCTGCCGAGTTCGTTGTTGGCGGCGATCGTCGAGAGCCGGTCGTGCGCGGTCTCGGAGAGCGGTTTCGCGGGGTCGTACAGGAAGTACGCGTAGGCACGCTCGCGCCCTCGGCCGACGCGGCCGCGAAGCTGGTGCAGCTGCGAGAGCCCGTACTTGTCGGCACGGTCGATGATGATCGTGTTCGCGTTGGAGATGTCGAGCCCCGTCTCGATGATCGTCGTCGAGACGAGCACGTCGAACTTGCGCTCCCAGAAGTCGACGACGATCTGCTCGAGCACGTGCTCGTTGAGCTGCCCGTGAGCCACGGCGATGCGCGCCTCCGGCACGAGTTCGGCGAGCTGCGCCGCGACGCGATTGATCGAGGAGACCCGATTGTGCACGAAGAAGATCTGACCCTCGCGCAGCATCTCGCGGCGGATCGCCGCGGCGACCTGCTGCTCGGAGTACGGCCCCACGAAGGTGAGGATCGGGTGGCGATCCTCGGGCGGGGTGGCGAGCGTCGACATCTCGCGGATGCCGGTCACCGCCATCTCGAGCGACCGGGGGATCGGCGTGGCACTCATCGCGAGGATGTCGACGTTCGTCTTCAGCTTCTTGAGCGCGTCCTTGTGCTCGACGCCGAATCGCTGTTCCTCGTCGATGATGACGAGGCCCACGTCTTTGAACTTCACCTTCTCGGTGAGGATGCGATGGGTGCCGATCACCAGGTCGACCGTGCCGTCGGCGAGCCCGGCGATCGTCTCGCGCGCCTCCTTGTCGCTCTGGAATCGGCTGAGCGCGCGCACGTGCACGGGGAAGCCCGCGAATCGATCGCTGAACGTCTCGAGGTGCTGCTTGACGAGCAGCGTCGTCGGCACGAGCATCGCGACCTGCTTGCCGTCTTGGATCGCCTTGAAGGCCGCGCGCACGGCCACCTCGGTCTTGCCGAAGCCGACGTCGCCGGCGAGCAGCCGGTCCATGGGGATCGACCGCTCCATGTCGGCCTTGACCTCGTCGATCGTCTGCACCTGGTCGGGCGTCTCGGTGAACGGGAACGCCTCTTCGAGCTCGTGTTGCCACGGCGTATCGGGCCCGAACGCGTGCCCCTTCGACGCCATGCGCGCCGAATAGAGCTTGACGAGCGAGACGGCGATGTCGCGCACGGCCTTGCGGGCGCGGCCCTTGGCCTGAGCCCAGTCGCTGCCGCCCATCTTCGAGAGCGACGGCGCCTCGCCGCCGACATAGCGCGAGAGCAGATCGAGCTGGTCGGTCGGCACGAAGAGACGGTCGCCGGCGTGCCCGCGCTTCGACGGCGCATACTCGATGACGAGGTATTCGCGCACCGCCGTGGGCTGCTGCGCCATGCCCGCGGTGCGGCTCGGACCGGTCGGCCGCGCCCCCGTGGCGACCTCGCGCTGCACCATCTCGATGAACCTGCCGATGCCGTGCGTCTGGTGCACGACGAAATCACCGGTCTTCAGTTGCAGCGGGTCGACGACGTTGCGCCGCCGGGCCGCGAGCTTCTTGCCCTGACGCGCATCGTAGCCGGCCGCACGCCCGTAGAACTCGGACTCGGCGATGAGCCCGAGTCTGACTTCGGGCACCTCGTAGCCGTGGGCGGCGTCGGCCTGCACGAGGTAGGCGACGCCGGGTTCGAGCTCGGTCGGCACGTCGTCGACGATGCGGGCCGCGAGGCCTGCTTCTGCGAGCACGTCACGAGCGCGCTCGACGAGACCGTGACCGGCGGATGCCACGACGAACGTCCACCCGTCACGCAGGCGTTCGGCGGCGTGATCGATGGCCCCGGCCACGTTGCCCTGGAAGCTCGGCATCGCGTTCGCCGCGAGACGCACCGTGGCGGAGGCACCGGTCTCGCTGGAACCGGTCGCTCCGCCGGCAGCAGCGGCCACGACCTCTGCGGCGTCGCCCATGTCGAAACCCGAGAAGTTCCACCACACGCGCTGCGGGTCGGGCTCGCCCGGGGCACTGAACAGCGCGGCATCCCGAAGCCGGCGCACCGTCAGGAAGTCGCCGGCCGCGAGGTCGATCGGTGCGGCGGCGCCGACGGTCGCGGCATTCCACGCCGCCGCGAGGAACTCGCGGTTCGTCTCGCCGAGGCTGACCGCACGCCCGGCGACGCGCTCGGGCTCGAGCACCGCGACCGCTGCGCCCGGCGGCAGGTAGTGCGTGAGTGGCACGAGCCGCTCGAGCAACGCCGGGGCGAGCGACTCCATGCCCTCGACCGGGATGCCCTCTGCCACCTTCTCGAGCAGCCCGGCGAGGCTCGGGAACTCGTGCACCATCTCGCGGGCGCGCTGCCGCACGGGCTCGGTGAGCAGCAGCTCGCGACTCGGCGGGAGCGCCACACGCTCGACGGCGTCGGGGAGTGAACGCTGGTCGGCGACCGAGAACGCGCGCAGCTCTTCGACCTCGTCACCGAAGAACTCGACGCGCACTGGGTGATCGGCGGTCGGCGGGAACACATCGAGGATGCCGCCGCGCACGGCGAACTCACCGCGCCGGCCGACCATGTCGACGCGCGCATATGCGAGGTCGACGAGCTGTACCGCGAGCTCGGCGAGGTTGTAGCCGCGCCCGCCGGCGACCAGCTCGATGGGCTCGAGCGACGCGAGATTGTCGGCGAGGGGTTGCAGCGCGGCCCGCACCGAGGCCACGACGATGAGCGGATGCCGCGAACCCGCGAGCGCCCAGTCGTGCATGCGCCGCAGGGCATGGAGCCGCCGGCCGACCGTCTCTGCCGAGGGGCTGAGACGCTCGTGCGGCAGCGTCTCCCATGCCGGGAACTCGATGAGTTCGGCTTCCGGCAGGTACGGAGACAGCGAGGCCCGAAGCGACTCCCCCTCGCGGCTCGTCGCCGTGATGGCGAGCAGCGCGGGCGGGAGGCCCGCCTCGGCGCGACGCTGGAGGAGGCCGGCGAGGAGCGGCGCGTCGAGCCCGGCCGGCGCCGAGAAGTCTGCGTTCCTCTGGGCCTCAGCGAGTGCGGCGTCGACGGTTTCGGCGCGCGAAAGCGCCGCGAGAAAGCCCTGGAGGTTCACCCGTCGAGTCTACGCGGCCCCTCCGATGCCCACGCCGGTCGTTCCGTCCTCGCCTCGCAACCGCCTCAGCTGCTACGGCCGATACGATGGGCGCCGCAGACGAAACACCAGGAGGTCCTCCGCATGATCACCGCCGCCGCCGATGGATCGGCGCTCGGAAACCCCGGCCCTGCGGGTTGGGCCTGGTACGTCGACGACGGCTGCTGGGCGGCCGGCGGCTGGAAGCACGCCACGAACAATCAGGGTGAGTTGAAGGCGGTGCTGGAGCTGTTCCGCGCGACAGCGCACCTCGACGAAGAACTTCTCGTGCTGTGCGACAGCCAGTACGTGATCAACGCCGTCACGAAATGGATGGCGGGCTGGAAGCGCAAGGGCTGGCGCAAGGCCGACGGCAAGGCCGTGATGAACGTCGAGCTCCTGCAGGAACTCGATGCCGAGCTCGCGGGGCGTCGATACCGCTTCGAATGGGTGCGGGGGCATGTGGGGCATCCGCTCAATGAAGCCGCCGACGAACGCGCACGCGGTGCGGCGACCTCGTTCCAGCGCGGCGCCGACGTGCCGAACGGTCCGGGCTGGAACATCGAATGCGAATCCGCCGTCTCGAGCGACCCAGCGGCGGGGCCCGCACCGGCCTCCGAATCCGTCGACGGCGACGCGCCGGATCTCGACGATGCGCTCTTCAGCCTCGACGAGGAGCCAGAGGCCTGGCACACCGTCACCCTCGCACTCTCGACCGAAGACATCGACCGGCTTCGGGTTCGCGCCCAGGCCGAGGGCCTATCGCCCGAAGAGTTCCTCCGGGGACTCATCTGATCGGCCTCGACCGACGTCCACGCTCAGCTCGGCGCGTGGAACCGCTGCTGCGCGGCGACCAGTCCGAGGTCGGCGACCGCCTCGACGGCATCCGCGGCATCCGACAACAGGTTCGGCAACGCCGAACGCTCGGTGCTGGAGAAGTCTTTCAAGACGAAGTCCGCGGCGTCCTGTCGGCCGGGCGGACGGCCCACACCGACACGCACCCGTGTGAACTCGTTGCCGATCGCCTTGGCGATATCGCGTAGGCCGTTGTGCCCGCCGTGCCCACCGCCGTGCTTCAGCCGCACGGTGTCGAACGGGATGTCGAGTTCGTCGTGCACGATGATCAGACGTTCGGGCCCGCGCGCGTAGAACTTCAGGAGCGCCGAGACCGGACCGCCCGAGGTGTTCATGTAGCCGTTCGGCTTCGCGATGACGAGCTTCGGGCCGCCGGGGCGGAGGAACCCCTCCGCGACGCGCGAGGGCGTCTTGTGGGTCTTGAACGAGGCGCCGAGGCGGCTCGCGAGTTCGTCGGCGACCATCTGGCCGACGTTGTGCCGATTGCCCGCATACTGCGCGCCGGGGTTGCCGAGCCCGACGACGAGCCAGGTGTTCTCGGCCACGGCGTCATCTTCTTTCGGGCGGGGGCGCAGTCGGTCGAAGAGTCCCATGGGTTCCTCCGATCGCCGGCATCATGCGAGAGCTGCAGGTGCGAGAGCCGCACAACAGCACGGGGCCTGCGGCCCCGCAATCCGAGCGTACCCGGATGCGGCGGCGCAGGCCCGTGCCTCGTGTGCTGTCGCCCTACTCGGCCGACTCGGCGGCGGCTTCTTCGCCCGCGACCTCGGTCGCCTCGCCCTCGACGGCCTCCTCGGCAGGCTCCTCGCCGAGGTCGACCTTCTGCGGGATGTGCACGTTGACGACGAGCGACTCGGCGTCGGAGACGAGCGTCGCGCCCTTCGGCAGCTCGACCGCGGCGGCGAAGATCTGGGTGCCCTCTTCGAGGCCCTCGACGCTGACGACGACGTTCTCGGGGATGTGGGTCGCCTCGACATCGAGCAGCAGCGTGTGCAGGTCGAGGTCGGCGATCGTGCCGGGGGCGGTCTCGCCCTCGAGGTGCACGGGCACCTCGACCTGGACCTTCTCGCCGCGCTTGATGACGATGAGATCGAGGTGCTCGATGATCTGGCGCACCGGGTCCTTCTGCACGTCCTTCACGAGGGCGAGCTGGCTCTTGCCGTCGATCTGCAGATTGAGCACCGCATTGGCCTTACGCAGGAGCAGGCCGATCTGGTGCGCGGGCAGCGCGATGTGCGTCGGCTCGGTGCCGTGGCCGTAGAGCACTGCGGGGATCTTGCCGGCGACGCGAAGCTTGCGCGCCGCGCCCTTGCCGAACGAGTCGCGCGCGTCTGCGATGACCTTGTTGTCTTCATCCATGATGTCTCTCCTTGCGGGCTCACGGCCCAGATCGGGTGTCTGTTGTTCTCGACTCGAACGCGCGCAGTCGAACTGCACTGAAGCGTGAGGAAAAGCCGTGGAGCCTGCTCCTACCGCGTCGATCACGGATGCCGACTCCGGTCTCGCGACCGGCGCGTGGCATCCCTCGCCGAAGTCCAATGGACGAGTTTACAACGCTTCGGGCGATTGTGCTGACACCGGCGCACTCATCGCCACTCGCACCGTCAGCCGATCGGCCCCATCGTCAGTCGCGAAACGGCATCGTCGAGGATCTCGGCGACCGGCCGGTCGATCTCGACCGCGATGCCCGGTTCGTCGGGTTCGAGCCGCTCGAGCGCTGCCAGTTGCGAGTCGAGCAGGCTCGTCGGCATGAAGTGGCCCGTGCGCCCTTCAGTGCGAGCAGCAAGCACGTCGCGGGTTCCGTACAGGTGCACGAACCGCACCTGCGGTGCGCTCGCGAGAATCATGTCGCGGTAGGCGCGCTTCAGGGCGGAGCACGCGACGACGAGGCCGGTGCCGGCACGGCCTGCCTGCGCGAGTGCGGCCCCGACGGCCTCGAGCCAGGGCCGGCGATCGTCGTCGTCGAGCGGGATGCCCGACGCCATCTTCCGGACGTTCGCGACGGGGTGCAGGTCGTCGGCGTCGGCGAACGGCACGCCGAGCTTGCGCGCCAGCAGCACGCCGATCGTGGACTTGCCCGCCCCTGAGACGCCCATCACGACGATGGCTGGCGCCTCGTGCCTCGACTCGGTCGACGCGGTGGACTCCGCTCGACTCTGCTGCTCCATCTCGATCATCACCTACCGGAGGGTCTTCGGCCGTTCTCGCCAACGTTAGCGTGCCGGCACGCACCTCGACCCGTTCCGTCTCCCGGCGCAACAGTGAGCCGCGCTCACAGTACGCTGGAGGCGACCCCAACCCCGCTCGAAGGAGATATTCGTGCCTGAAACCGCATCTGCAAACATCGGCGTCGTCGGCCTCGCGGTCATGGGGTCGAACCTCGCCCGCAATCTCGCGAGTCGCGAGGGCAACACCGTCGCCGTGTTCAACCGTTCGCCCGAGCGCACTCACACACTGACGAGCGAGCATCCCGAAGCCGGGTTCGTGGCATCCGAGAGCTACGACGACTTCGTCGCCTCGCTGGCCAAGCCCCGCACGGCGATCATCATGGTGCAGGCGGGCAAGGGCACCGACGCGGTCATCTCCGAGCTGGCCTCGCGATTCGAGCCCGACGACATCATCGTCGACGGCGGCAATGCGAACTTCCACGACACCATCCGCCGCGAGCACGACATCGCGCCCACCGGCATCCACTTCGTCGGTGCCGGCATCTCGGGCGGCGAGGAGGGTGCGCTCAACGGCCCGTCGATCATGCCCGGCGGCTCGGTCGAGTCGTACAAGACGCTCGGCCCGATCCTCTCCTCGATCGCCGCGGTCGCCGAGGGCGAGCCCTGCGTCACCCACGTCGGCACCGACGGCGCCGGCCACTTCGTCAAGATGGTGCACAACGGCATCGAGTACGCCGACATGCAGCTCATCGCCGAGGCCTACGACCTGATTCGCCAGGGCACGGGCAAGTCGCCCGCCGAGATCGCCGACATCTTCGCCGCGTGGAACACGGGCGAGCTCGAGAGCTACCTCATCGAGATCACCGCAGAAGTGCTGCGCCAGACGGATGCGGCGACCGGCGAGCCGCTCGTCGACGTCATCCTCGACGAGGCCGGCGCAAAGGGCACTGGCGCCTGGACCGTGCAGAACGCCCTCGACCTCGGTGTGCCGACCTCGGGCATCGCCGAGGCGGTCTTCGCCCGCAGTCTCTCCTCGAAGCGCGCGCAGCGCGACTCGGCATCCGACCTGCCCGGCCCGGCCGAGGCCTGGAAGGTCGCCGACGCCGACGCCGACGCGTTCATCGAAGACGTTCGCCTCGCGCTCTACGCCTCGAAGATCATCGCCTACTCGCAGGGCTTCGACGAGATCATCGCCGGCGCCGAGCAGTACGGCTGGAAGGTCGAGAAGGGCGACATCGCGAAGATCTGGCGCGCCGGATGCATCATCCGCGCACGATTCCTGAACCGCATCGCCGAGGCCTACGCCGACGACCCCGCGCTCGTCGCGCTCGTCGTCGCCCCGTACTTCCGCGACGCCGTAGCGGGCGCGCAGGAGGCGTGGCGGCGGGTGGTCGTGATCGCGGCGCAGTCCGGCATCCCGACGCCCGCGTTCTCGTCGTCGCTCGCCTACTACGACGGCCTCCGTGCACAGCGCCTGCCCGCTGCACTCATCCAGGGCCAGCGCGACTTCTTCGGCGCTCACACCTACCAGCGCGTCGACCGTCCCGGCGTCTTCCACACGCTCTGGTCGGGCGATCACTCGGAGATCGAGACCACCCCGTCCTCGCACTGAGGCGGCCGGCCATGCGCGACCCGAAATGGCGTGACGAGGGCGACGAGCCCGACTACCGGTTCACGCTCGCCAACGAGCGCACCTTCCTCGCCTGGATCCGCACCGCGCTCGCGCTCCTCGCGGGCGGCGTGCTGCTGCACCAGTTCGCGACCGAACTGGATCCCCGGCTCGTCGTCACCGTGCTGTCGACCGG
Organism: Agromyces laixinhei; assembly: GCF_006337065.1. NCBI lineage: Bacteria > Bacillati > Actinomycetota > Actinomycetes > Micrococcales > Microbacteriaceae > Agromyces > Agromyces laixinhei. Next base: position 2,881,265 of record NZ_CP040872.1, read on the forward strand.
GCTCGGCGTGGTCGCCGCCGTTCTCAGCGTCATGGCCTACACCCGCTGGCGCGCGAACGAGATCGCGATCCGCAGCGGTCGCCCGCTGCCGTTCAGCTGGGTGCTGCCCGGTCTTGCCGCGGTCTGCCTCCTGACGAGCGCCGTGCTCGTCGTCCTGCTCCTCGTCACCTGATCGCCTGACATGGCCGCGCACAGCATCCCAGCCACGGGCGATCCGGGCCTCCAGCCCGAACGCACCGCGCTCTCCTGGAGCCGCACGGCGCTGGCCCTGGCCGTCAACGCGCTGCTCTCGCTTCGCGCGGGATTCGTCGTCGGCGAGCCGTGGCTCGTCGTCGTCGGGGCCGTGCTGTTCGCGGCATCCGGGGCCGCGGTGGCGGTCGGCACGGTTCGCCGCAGGCAGCTGGCCGGCGATCGGCTCGTGATCACTCCGCCGCGCTGGGCGCTCGAGGGCGTCGCGGCGGCGACCCTGCTCGCGAGCCTCGGCGGCATCGCCTCGATCTACGCGGGAGGCGGCGCATGAGCGAGCCGCATCCCGAGCTGATGGGCGACGACGGCGACGACGAGGCGCGGGGCCCCGTCTACGGTGAGCGACGCCGCCGGGTCATCCGCGTCACGGTGCTGGTCGCCATCGGAGCGATGCTCCTACCCATCGTGCTCTCGATCTTCGGCACCGCCCAGTCGGCCGCGCAGCGAGCCTGCGCGGTGTACGCCGCCCAATTCGACTCGGATGCCGCGGGCGGCCGCGTCGCGTTCGAGCTGTTCGCTCGCGGCGGGCCGGGTTGGCAGTGCTTCTCGGTCACCGCGAACGGCGGCGAGACCCTCATCGCCGTGCTCGGACTGCTGCCGGGTGCGCCTCGCCCGATCGGTCCCGACGAACGCGACGTCTGACGTCAGTGGGCCTGCGACCCGTCGCTGCTCACCCTGCGGAAGCCTCGTCGGGGAACACCCGCTTGTACTTGCGACCGTCGGGCAGCTCGACCGTCTCCGCGCGCAGGAGTCCGCGCGTGACCCGCTGGTAGATCGCCTGCGGCGTCACGCCGAGCTTCGCCGCGGCCTCCGCGACCGAGAGCCCGGGCAGCTCGGTCGGCGCGCTCGAAGGGCGGTCGCGCTTGCGCTTGCGGCTCGCCTCGTGCCGAGCGGCGATCTCGTCGTCGTCGCCCGCCCAGCGGTACTTCGCCGCATTGGGGCTGAGGCCCGCGGCGTCCGCGATCTGGCTCCAGGTGCGCCCGGCGCCCAGCGCGTCGCGCACCGAAGCGAGCGAGGCGGGGTCGGCTTCGAGGGCTGCGACGAGCGCACGGATGCCGCGGAGCCGCTCGAGCGGCGAGGCATCCGTCTCGTCGTCGGAACGGCCTGCACCGGTGACGTCGCCATGCAGCGCGTCGAGCGCCACGAGTTCGGCGAGCGCGCGAGCGGTCTCGTCGGAGAGGAACGACACGGCGAGCTCGGCCAGACGGCCTACGCCGCGCCGTCGAACATGCTCGTGACCGAGCCGTCTTCGAAGACCTCGTGGATCGCCCGGGCCAGGAGCGGCGCGATCGGCAGCACCGTGAGGCGGTCCCAGCGCTTCTCTTCGGGGATCGGAAGGGTGTCGGTGACGACGACCCGGTCGATGACGTCGGACTGCAGGATCTGCGTCGCAGGCTCGGAGAAGACCGCGTGGGTCGCGGCGACGACGACGCCCGTTGCCCCGTTCGCCTTGAGCGCTTCGGCCGCCTTCACGATCGTGCGCCCCGTGTCGATGAGGTCGTCGACGAGGAGGCACACCCGGCCCTCGACCTGGCCCACGATCTCGTGCACCGAGACCTGGTTCGGCACGAGCGGGTCGCGACGCTTGTGGATGATGGCGAGGGGGGCCCCGAGCTTGTCGCTCCAGATGTCGGCGACGCGCACCCGGCCCATGTCGGGCGAGACGACCGTCAGCGTCGACGGGTCGAGCGAGTTCTTGAACTCCTCGAGCAGCACGGGCATCGCGAAGAGGTGGTCGACGGGTCCGTCGAAGAAGCCCTGGATCTGCGCCGCGTGCAGGTCGATCGACATGATGCGGTCGGCACCCGCTGCCTTGAACAGATCGGCCACGAGGCGTGCCGAGATCGGTTCACGCCCGCGCCCCTTCTTGTCTTGCCGGGCGTAGGGGTAGAACGGCGCGACGACCGTGATGCGCTTGGCCGACGCGCGCTTGAGCGCGTCGATCATGATGAGCTGCTCCATGAGCCACTCGTTGATGGGCGAGGTGTGCGACTGGATCACGAAGGCGTCGCAGCCGCGCACGCTCTCGTCGTACCGCGCGTAGATCTCGCCGTTCGCGAAGGTGCGCGCATCGGTGGGCACCAGGTCGGCGCCGAGTTCAGCAGCGATCTCGTTGGCGAGCGAGGGATGCGCCCGCCCCGACACCAGTACGAGGCGTTTCGAACCGGTGGTCTCGATTCCCGACATGTCTCGGTGTGTCCTCTCCACCCGCCTGGGCCGGTGTGTCACTCGGCGGCGGGGCCGGATGCCTCGGCGGCGTCCGCTGCCTCAGCGGCAGCGGAGCCCTCTCGATGCGTCTGGACCCATCCCTCGATATTGCGTTGCGGGGCGACGTTCACCGCGAGGGCGCCCGCCGGGACATCTTTCCGGACGACCGTGCCGGCCCCCGTGTAGACCCCGTCAGCAATCCTAACGGGCGCGACGAACACCCCGTGCGATCCGGTTCGCACATGCGAGCCGATCTCGGTGCGGTGCTTGTTCACGCCGTCGTAGTTCGCGGTGATCGAACCGGCGCCGATGTTGGAGTGCACGCCGATCGTGGTGTCGCCGACGTAACTGAGGTGCGGCACCTTGCTGCCCTCTCCGATGTTCGCGTTCTTCGTCTCGACGAACGCGCCGATCTTGCCGTCGGCACCGAGCACGGTGCCCGGGCGTAGGAACGAGAAGGGCCCGACGGTCGCCTCGGCGCCGACCACCGCGAGGGTGGCATCGGTGCGCTTGACCTCGGCGTTCTCGCCGATCTCGCAGTCGATGAGCGTCGTGTCGGGGCCGATGATCGCGCCTGTGGCGATCACCGTCGCGCCCTTCAGCTGAGTTCCGGGGCGGATCGTGACATCGGGCTCGATGCGCACGGCGAGGTCGATCCAGGTCGTCGCGGGGTCTTCGACCGTGACGCCGTTCAGCTGCCAGCCGCGCACGATGAGCGCGTTGAGGCGAGCCGCCGTCTCGGAGAGCTGCGCCCGATCGTTGATGCCGGCGACGAGCCACGGCTCGGAGACGGGAACGGCCTCGACCTCGGAGCCGGCGGCACGCAACAGGCCGATCACGTCGGTGAGGTACTTCTCGCCCTGCGCGTTGTCGGTCGTGAGGTTCGCGAGCTGGTCGCGGAGCGCGGCCGCCCCGAACGCGTAGATGCCCGCGTTGATCTCGGCGATGGCGCGCTCCTCGGCGCTCGCGTCCTTCTGCTCGACGATGCGGTCGAAGAGGCCCGCGGCGTCGCGCACGACACGGCCGTAGCCGGTCGGGTCGTCGTAGACGGCCGAGAGCACGGATGCCTCAGCGGCATCCGCCCGATGCTGCTCGAGGAACGCGGCGAGCGTGTCGGCGTTCAGGAGCGGCACATCGCCGTTCAGCACGAGCACCTCGCCCTCGAAATCGGCCGGCAGGGCGGCGAGCGCCTGTTCGACGGCACGGCCCGTGCCCGGCATCTCGTCTTGATCGACGACGATCGTGCCCGGCAGTTCGCGCTCGACGACCTCGGCGACGAGGTCTCGCTCGTGACGCACCACGGCGATGATGTGCACCGCGTCGAGGGCGCGCGCCGTCGCGAGCACGTGCGCGACGATCGGTGCGCCGGCCAGAGGGTGCAGGAGCTTCGGCACGGCCGACTTCATGCGAGTGCCCTGACCTGCTGCGAGAACGATGATGGCGAGGTTCTGATCGGTCATTCGCGCGTATTCCTAACGGTGCGGTCTGCGGGTACGTGGGCGGTGGATGCGACTGGCTGCTGTTCCGGCTCCGCCACCAGGATTCGAACCTGGACCGAACAGCTCCAAAGGCTGCCGTGCTGCCGTTACACTATGGCGGATCGCTCGGGGCCGAGCCCGTGTGCGACAACCAGTCTGCCATGAGCGAGCCCATGCTCCGCGGCATCCACCGTCAGTTCGGGCGCCGGCCCCGCACGTCCGCGAGATAATGACTGGATGACCCATGCTGACGAGGTCGACCGGATCGTCGACGACTGGGAACGCGAGCGCCCAGACCTCGACTTCGCACCGCTGCAGGTGCTCTCGCGCGTCGCGCGTCTCGCGAAGCACCTCGATCGTGCACGCCGGCAGGCCTTCACCCGGTCTGAGCTCGAAGCCTCGGAGTTCGACGTGCTCTCGGCGCTCCGCCGCGCCGGCGCCCCGTACCGGCTCTCGCCGAAGCAACTGCTGCAGCAGACACTCGTCTCGAGCGGCACGATGACCAACCGCATCGACCGTCTCGTCGAGCGCGGCCTCGTCACGCGTCAGACCGATCCCAACGACGGGCGCGGCATCCTCGTCGAGATGAGCGGTGCGGGCCTCACCAGGGTCGACGCGGCGATCACCCGCCTCGTGGATGCCGAGGCCGAACTGCTCCGAAGCCTTCCTGCGGCCGAGCAGAAGCGGCTCGCGGGGCTGCTGCGCAAGCTCAGCCTCGGGTTCGACTGAACTCACCCGCCCGACCACCGCTTGCTCTCACGCCGCGGTCGTCGACGCATCCCCTTCGTCGGGTTTTGAGAATGATTATCATTAACGATACGGTGGCGTCGTGAACACACTCAACAGACGATCCCCCGTTCGATTCGCCGCCGTCGCAGCGCCCGTGCTCGCGCTCGCACTGACCGGCTGCTCGAGCCCGGCGGGCGGCGAGCACGACGCAGCGGCCCCCGACGAACACGCCTCCGAGACCGAAGTGAGCGCGCCACGGGTCGTCGTGAGCTACGACGGCGGACTGCTCGTGCTCGAAGGCGACTCACTCGAACCGGTCGACGAGATGCCGCTCGACGGCTTTCTGCGCCTGAACCCCGCCGGCGACGCACGGCACGTCATGGTGTCGACGGATGACGCGTTCCGCGTGCTCGACACCGGGGTGACGATCGAGGCGCACGGCGACCACGCGCACTACTACGCCGGCGCACCCGAGCTCACCGACATCGAGTTCGCTGCGGAGCATCCCGGACACGTGACGACACACGCCGGCACGACCGCGCTCTTCGCCGACGGCACCGGGCGCGTCGAGCTCTTCGACCCCGCGACCCTCAGCGGAGGCCGGCCCGAGTCGACCACGTACGAGAGCCCTGCCGAGCACCACGGGGTCGCGGTCGCCCTCGATGACGGCGGCCTGCTGACGACACTCGGCACGAGCGAGACCCGAACCGGCGCGGTCGTGCTCGATTCCTCGCACACCGAGATCGCTCGCACGGAAGACTGCCCCGGCGTGCACGGCGAGACCGTCGCCGCCGATGAGGTCATCGTCATCGGCTGCGAGAACGGCGTCGTGCTCTACGCCGACGGCGTCTTCACGAAGGTCGCCTCCCCCGACGCCTACGGGCGCATCGGCAACCAGGCCGGCTCGCCCGAGTCGGCGATCGTGCTCGGCGACTACAAGGTCGATGCCGAGGCAGAGATCGAACGACCGCAACACGTGAGCCTCGTCGACACCGACACGGCGACCATGCGACTCGTCGAGCTCGGCACGAGCTACACGTTCAGGTCGCTCGCGCGCGGCCCGCACGGCGAGGCCCTCGTGCTCGGCACCGACGGGGCGATCCACGTCATCGATCCGGTCGCCGGCGTCGTCTCGTCGCGGATCGACGTGATCGCGCCATGGACCGAGCCGGTCGACTGGCAGGAGCCGCGCCCATCACTCGAGGTTCGCGGTCACCGCGCGTACGTCACCGACTCCTCGACTTCGACCGTGCACGTCGTCGACCTCGAGTCCGGGCAGATCACGGCGAGCGCCGAACTGCCGCACGTACCGATCGAGCTGTCGACCGTCGGCGACTGAGGCGGGCGCTCCGCGGCTGCGCTGACCCGGGTATTGCACGAGCCCGATCGGGGTTCGGCACCTACCGGCGCATGACCTTGCGGGCCAGCCAGTTGCCGAAGAACTGCGCACACTGCACGAAGATCACGATGAGCACGATCGCCGCCCAGGTGATGACCGGTTCGAACTGGCGATAGCCGTACACCTGGGCGAACGTGCCGAGACCGCCGCCGCCGATGAAGCCCGCGACGGCGGTCATGTCGATGATCGCGACGAGCACGAAGGTGTAGCCGAGGATGAGGGGGCCGAGCGCTTCGGGCAGCACGACGGTGCGCAGGATGCGGAACGGACCTGCTCCCATCGCGCGCGCAGCTTCGATCACGCCGGGCGTGACGGTGAGCAGGTTCTGCTCGACGATGCGGGCGATCGCGAACGACGCGGCGATCGAGAGCGCGAACACGAGTGCGGCGTTACCGATGCCGGTGCCGATCACGTATCTTGCGAGCGGCTGGGCCGCGGCGATGAAGATGATGAACGGGATCGGCCGGAAGAAGTTGATGACCACGTTCGTGACGTTGAACACCACTCGGTTCGACAGCAGGCTGCCGGGCCGCGTCGTATAGAGCACCATGCCGAGCAGCAACCCGGCGAGCCCGCCGAAGAACAGGGTGAGGGCCACCATGTAGAGCGTCTCGACCGCGGCGACCCAGAACTCGGGCCCGAGCTCGAACAGGCGATCCATCACGACACCTCCGTCACGTCGACGCGGGCGGATATCTCGGCGAGCACCGCGTCGACCGCGGCATCCGCGCCCCTGATCGCGAGGGTGAGGTGGCCGAAGGCTCGCCCCTGGATGTCGTTGATGCCGCCGTAGACGAGCTCGAACTCGACGCCGGCGGTCGCGAGCGCGACGAAGACCGCGGCCTGCGAGGCGTCGCCGTCGCGGAACGAGATCGTGACGATGCGCCCCTCGTGGCGTTCGCGCAGCACGTCGAGCTCGGCAGGTGACGGGATGCCCTTCACGACGGTCGCGACGAACCGCTGCGACGACGGGTTCTGCGGGTTCGAGAACACGTCGAAGACGTCGCCGTGCTCGATCACGCGGCCGCCGTCCATGACGGCGACCTTCGTGGCGATCGACTGGATGACGTCCATCTCGTGGGTGATGACGATGATCGTGACCCCGAACTCGCGGTTGACTCGCTTGAGCAGCTCGAGCACCTCGCCCGTCGTCTCGGGGTCGAGCGCGCTCGTCGCCTCGTCGGCGAGCAGCAGGCGCGGCGAGGTGGCGAGCGCTCGGGCGATGCCGACGCGCTGCTTCTGCCCGCCCGAGAGCTGGTCGGGGTAGTTCTTCGCCTTGTCGGTGAGCCCGACGAAGGCGAGGAGTTCGTCGACGCGCGCCGCGATCTCGCTCTTCGACGCCCCCGCGACCGTCAGCGGGTAGGCGATGTTGGCCCAGACGGTCTTCGAGTTGAAGAGGTTGAACTGCTGGAAGATCATGCCGATGCCGAGGCGGATGCCGCGGAGCTCGCGCTCCGGCATCGTCGTGATCTCGCGGCCGTCGACCTCGATCGAACCCGAGGTTGCGGGCTCGAGCGCGTTGACGAGCCGCACGAGCGTGGACTTGCCCGCGCCCGAATAACCGATGATGCCGTACACGTCACCGGGTTCGATCTCGAGGCTCACATCGTCGATCGCGACGACGGGCGAGCCTCCCTTGCCGGGTGCGGGGTACGTCTTCGTGACGTTGCGCAGGGCGACGAGCGCCATGGTGTCGTTCTCCTCAGGCCGAAACTCGGGAGATCAGCCCTTGGCGGCCTTCGTGTCGGCCTCGACCTTCGCGAGCGACTCCTCGAGATCTGCGACGGGGGTCTCGACCGAGACCCCGGTGCCGCCCGAAGCCTCGAGCAGGCCGGCCTGCACCTCGGCGTCGGTCTGGAAGATCTCGACGAGCTTCTGGTAGGTCGCGTTGTCCTTGTCGTCGGCGCGCGTGGCGAAGATGTTGACGTAGGGCAACGCGTTCGGATCGCTCGGGTCGTCCTGGGCGATCGCGTCGTCGAAGGTGAGGCCGGCGTCGGCGACGAAGTCGTTGTTGATGACCGCCGCTGCGAGGTCGGGCAGCGAGGTCGGTGTGAGCGAGGCCTCGAGCGCGGTGACCTCGACCTTCGACGCCGATTCGTCGATGTCGGCGAGGTCGGAGAAGATCGAGCCGCCGCTCTTCAACTCGATGAGGCCGGCCGACTGCAGCACGAGGAGGCTGCGGGCCTGGTTCGAGGCGTCGTTCGGCACGGCGACCGTCTCGCCCGCGGGGATGTCCTTCACCGAGTCGTACTTGGTCGAGTAGAGCCCCAGCGGGTAGATGGCGGTCGAGCCGATGGGCGCGAGGTCTTCGCCGCTCGACACGTTGTAGTCGGCGAGGTAGACGATGTGCTGGAACTGGTTGAGGTCGAGCTCGCCCTCGGTCGTCGCCGGGTTCGGCTGGGCGTAGTCGGCGAAGTCGACGATCTCGATCTCGATGCCCTCATCTGCCGCGGCCTCCTCGAAGGCGGGCCACTGCGGGTCGGCCTTGCCGACGACGCCGATCTTGATGACGTCGTTCGCGGTGTCGCCGCTCTCTCCCGCTGCCGGGGTCGCGCATGCTGCGAGACCGAAGACGAGCGGCACCGTTGCAAGAGCGGCGATGAGCTTCGTCTGACGCGAGGACTGGTGCTGACGTGACATGGTGGTTCCCTTTCGCTGTTCGCACGCGACCGGGTGCTGCCCGCGTGGGGCAGGCATGGCTCCGCCACGGTTGGTAACGGTGGGGGCTTCGATGCCGCGATCGCGGGTGCACATCAACGTTAGGCGAAGATTCTTTACCTGCTCGCCGTCAGGTCACATCGCGTCACAGCTTCTGCGACGCTAGACCTCCAGCGACTCGGAAACTTCGAGCCAGCGCGTCTCGAGGTCGGCGACGGATGCCTCGAGCTCTCGCAGGCCGTCGCCGAGTTCCCCCAGACCGACGTAGTCGCCCTGGTCATGCACTGCGAGCTTCTCGTGCTGCGCCGCGATCTGCGCCGACAGCTTCTCGAGCTTGCGGTCGATCGAGGCGAGCTCCTTCTCTGCATTGCGCTTGTCGGCGCCCGCGAGCGAACTCCCGCCGCTCCCGGTCGCCGCCGCGGCTGCAGCAGGCCGCTGCGGCGTCGACGTGACCGGCGACGCGGCGGCCGCGGCATCCGACGCCCTGCGCAGCTCGAGGTACTGCTCGACTCCCCTCGGCAGGTCGCGCAGGTGCCCGTCGAGGATCGCGAACTGGCGATCGGTGACGCGCTCGATGAGGTAGCGGTCGTGCGAGACGACGAGCAGCGTGCCCGGCCAGGAGTCGAGCAGGTCTTCGATGGCCGCGAGCATGTCGGTGTCGAGGTCGTTCGTCGGTTCGTCGAGGATGAGCACGTTCGGCTCCTGCAGCAGGATGAGCAGCAGCTGCAGGCGACGCTTCTGACCGCCAGAGAGGTTCTTCACCGGCGTCGACAGCTGCGCCGTCGTGAAACCGAGGCGTTCGAGCAACTGCCCCGGCGTCATCTCTTTGTCGCCGACCTGATAGCTCGAACGCTGCTCGGCGACGACCGCGGAGACTCGCGAGTCGGCCCAGTCGGTGAGCTCGTTCAGCTCTTGGCTGAGGGTCGCGATGCGCACCGTCTTGCCGCGCTTGACCCGGCCGCTCGTCGGTTCGACGGCGCCGGTCACGAGCCCGAGCAGCGTCGACTTGCCGGCACCGTTGACGCCGAGGATGCCGGTGCGCTCGCCGGGCGCGATGCGCCATTCGACGTCGTGCAGTACCGTGCGGGTCGCCGGCTCTCCGGTCACGGGGTCGGTCATCGGGAACTGCACCGACACGTCGATGAGGTCGACGACGTCTTTGCCGAGGCGCGAGACCGCGAGCCGGTCGAGTTCGACCGTGTTGCGAATGGGCGGCTCGTTCGCGATGAGCTCGTTCGCCGCGTCGATGCGGAACTTCGGCTTCGAGGTGCGCGCCGGGGCCCCGCGACGCAACCACGCGAGCTCCTTGCGCATGAGGTTCTGGCGTTTCGCCTCGGTTGCCGCGGCGGAGCGGTCGCGCTCGACGCGCTGCAGCACGTACGCTGCGTAGCCGCCCTCGAACGGCTCGACGATTCCGTCGTGCACCTCCCACGTCGCGGTGCAGACCTCGTCGAGGAACCAGCGGTCGTGGGTCACGACGACGAGCGCCCCGGAGTCGGCGGGCCAGCGGCGCTTCAGGTGCCCGGCGAGCCAGGCGATGCCCTCGACATCGAGGTGGTTGGTCGGCTCGTCGAGGAAGACGACGTCCCAGTCGCCCACGAGAAGCGCCGCGAGGCCGACTCTGCGGCGCTGGCCGCCGGAGAGGCTCGCGATCTGCCCATGCCACGGCACGTCGCCGAGGAGACCCGCGATCACGTCGCGTACCTTCGCATCGCCCGCCCAGACGTGTTCCTCTATACCGCCGACGACGAACTCGGCGACGGTCTTTCCGGGATCGACGACATCGGACTGATCGAGCGTGCCGATGCGGATGCCGCGGCGATGCGTCACTCGCCCGCCGTCGGCCGCGAGCCGGCCGTCGAGGAGCTTCAGGAGCGTGGACTTGCCATCGCCGTTGCGGCCGACGACGCCGATGCGGTCACCCTCGTCGATACCGATCGTGACCTCGTCGAAGACGACGCGCGTCGGGAATTCGAGGTGCAGGCGCTCGGCGCCCAGAAGATGTGCCATGTCCCTCCGAGCCTAGCCCTGAACGCGGTCGCCCCTCATTCGAGCGACGGCCGACCAGAACAGCATCCGCGCGACCGCGAGCGGGCCGTAGCGCACGCCCTCGGCGTAGGGCCCCTCGCCGCGGAGCACGACGTCGGCCCCGCCGTCCACGAACAGGATCTGGCCGGTCGTGAACGCGCTCGACGGTGCGATCAGCCACGCGATCTGCTCGGCGACCGCTTCGACAGGGCCCGGCATCCCGAGGGGCTGCGGTAGCGCCGTGGCGAGCACCTTCGCCTGGGCGTCGCTCGCGAGCACGGTCGCCATCGCCGTCTCGGTCGCGACGAGTCCCGGGGCGACCGCGTTCAGCAGGATGCCGCGTCCTGCCCACTCGTCGTCGCTCGCGTGCCGTCGCACCCAGCGATTGAGTGCGATCTTCGTCGAACGGTAGATCAGGCTCCCTCGCCCAGCGGCGACGAGCCGGTCGGCGACTGCGACCGCGGCCGCCTCGCCGCCGCCGAGCAGCGTCTCGATGAGCGCGTCGTCGCCGGCCGAGAGCGCCGATGCCGAGGACACGGCGACGACGCGCGGTGCGGCCGACGCCGCCAGCAGCGGGCGGAGCCCCTCGATCACGGCGATCGTGCCGAAGAAGTTCAGCCGCACCGAGAGCGCCGTCGGGACACCGACGCCGGCGACGAGCGCGAGTCCGTCGACGCCGTCGGGCGCGAGTGCTCGCACCGCTTCGACGAGTCGGGCGCGCCCCTCGGGCTGCGAGAGGTCGGCGTTCACCTCGACACCATCGCCGAGCCCGCATCGAATGACTCGCGCGCCGCGCTCGGCGAGCATCTCGGCGACTCGTGCACCGATGCCACTGTCGGCACCGGTGACCACGTACACCCGTTCGGAATGACCTGTCGATTGCATTGCGTCAGTATTGCATTAATGCAGTTATGTATCCATACATGAATGCACCGCCCGCTACACTCGAGCCATGACGACTCGAAGCATGGCGAACGGCGATGCGACGCAGGCCGTCGCGAGCGAGGGAACGTCTCGTGACACCGGGCGGCGCGAGCGGAAGCGGCGGACGACACGTGACGCGATCGCCGCCGCGGCAACCGAGCTGTTCGTCGCACGCGGGTTCGCGCAGACCACGATCGCCGAGATCGCCGATCGTGCCGATGTCGCCCCCCGCACCTTCTTCCTGCACTTCGCATCCAAGGAGGACGTGCTCTTCCACCACCTCGAGCACTCGTTCGACATCGCGGCCGATGCGGCTCGCTCCATGCCCGACTCCGCCGACGCCTGGGCGGCCGTGCAGCAAGCTGTCGGAGCGCTCATCGAGACGCTCGGCACCCCGAGCACCGATGCGCTCGCTCCGATCAGGGCGGAACTCGCACGGCGGTCGGGAGGACTCCCCCCGTCGCTCGCGGTGCGCCTGCACACGACGCAAGGTCGCATCCTCGACGCGGTCCGCGAGCGGTACGGCGAGCGCGCGATCGACGCGGCCCACCTCGGCGCCTGCATCGGTGCGGTCAGTGCGAGCGCCGTCGACGCACTCGCGGGCAGCACCACGACGGCCGGCGACCCCGGCGCACTCGACGACGCTCGCGCCTCGATGCGGCACGCGCTCGAACGCGCCGGCGTGGGATTCCGTCGCGGCTGAGCTGAGAGCGCGAGCTCAGCCAGCTCGAGCGCCCCGTCGCGCCACCGCAGGTCGGTGCCGGCGAAACTCACGCCGAGATGATGCGTGCCCCGTGCACTGCGCCGTGCACCCGCACGGCATTGAGGCGCGCGGCCGAGAGGGCGACCTGCAGTTCGAGCGCCGAGTCGGTGTCGTCGACCAGGAAGGCGATCGTCGGGCCCGACCCCGAGACGATGCCGGCGAGCGCGCCGTGTGCTTCGCCGATCTCGAGGATCCCGCCGAGTCCGGGAGCCAGACTCAGCGCCGCCGCCTGCAGGTCGTTGTGCAACGATTCGGCGAGCAGGTGGGCATCACCGGCACGGAGCGCCTGCAGCACCGCCGTGTCGACGACCGGCGCTTCGCTGTCGTGCACGAGGCCGAGACGACCCTCCCGCTGGCGATCGAGTTCCCGGTAGACGGCCGGGGTCGAGAGACCGAACTCGGCGACCGCGAGCACCCAGTGGAACGACCCGGTCGCGAGCGCCGGGCTCAACTGATCGCCGCGGCCGGTGCCGATCGCCGTGCCGCCTGAGAGCGCGAACGGCACATCGGCGCCGAGCTTCGCGGCGAGGGCCTGCAGATCCTCCTTCGGGAGGGCAGTGCCCCACAGCGCATCGCACGCGATGAGTGTCGCCGCAGCGTCGGCCGAGCCGCCGCCCATGCCACCCGCGATCGGCACATGCTTGTCGATCTCGAGGTGCACCCCGCCCGGCACGCCCGCGGTTCGCGCGAGGAGTTTCGCCGCCTTGATGGCGAGGTTCGAGCGATCGGTCGGCAACCCCGAGGTGTCGACGCTGCCGCCGAACGCGACGCTGAACCCATCGTCGGGCCACGCACGTACGTCTTCGTAGAGCGAGACCGCCTGATACGCCGTGGCGACATCGTGGTAGCCGTCGGCCTGCACCGCTCCGACACGCATGAAGAGGTTGATCTTGCCGGGCGCCCGAACGTGCACTGCTTCGTCGGTCGCGGCGATCGTCATGAGTCCACGCTAACCGACCGCTTCGACGGGCACCGAGTCGAGCCAGCCGCGGAGCATCGTCTTCGACTCGGCGAGGCCGTCGCCGCTCGCCATGCGGCCGCGCACGAGACCGATCGCGGTCTTTCCCGCGCCCCGCGAGGTCGCCGAAGCGAGCACGAACTCGCCGCCCGCGAGTGGGAACCGGGCGGTCGGATGCTTCGCACCGAGGTTCAGGGCGAGCGGTTCGACACCGGTCCGCGCCGTCACGACCTCGGCGAGCGCACGCAGCGCCGGTCCGACCTCGGCGGCGATCGTTCGGGTGACGCTCACCTCGAACGTGCCGTCCTGCCGCTGACCCGGCAGACGGATGCCTCGTGCCTGCTCGTACCCGACGGTGACGCCCTGCGCCCACCACGGGTCGACCCCCTGCTCCGTCACGAGCCAGTGCGCGATCGCCTGATGCTTCCACCCCGTGCCGCCGGCCGCGTCGAGCAGGGCGAACCACTCCTCGCGCTTCTTGCCCGTGGCACTCACGACCGCGTCGTCTCCGACCGCTTCGGCGCTGCCTCCGACGGCGCGGCCGCTTCCTCGCTTCGCCATGCCCGCCACCCCCGTGTCCGTCCCCACGGCACCAACGCTAGCGCGAGATCACACCGCGCGCGCGATGCGCAGGAAGTCGGCGACGGTGAGCTGCTCGCCACGAGCCTGCGGGTCGACTCCCGCGGTCTCGAGCACGGTGGTTGCCTGAGCCGAACCGCCGCCGAGCGCCGTCCCGAGTGACTGCCGCAGCATCTTGCGTCGCTGCTGGAAGGCCGCATCGACGAGGGCGAACGTCGCGACCCGCTCTGCCTCGGTGCCCGGGGCATCCGCTCGCTCGAAGCCGACGAGCACCGAGTCGACGTTCGGCACGGGCCAGAAGACCATGCGCGAGACCTGGCCGGCCGTTCGCCAGTCGCCGTACCAGGCGGCCTTGACGCTCGGTGCGCCGTAGACCTTCGAGCCGGGTTCGGCGGCCAGGCGGTAGCCCACTTCGGCCTGCACCATGACGATGCCCGACTGCAGGGAGTCGAAGTGCTCGAGCAGGTGCAAGAGCACCGGCACCGAGACGTTGTACGGCAGGTTCGCGACGAGACGCTCGGGCGCGCCCGGCAGTTCGGTGACGCGCATCGCGTCGTCGGTCACGACCGTGAGCACGGTGCCGGGCTGCATGATCGCCGCGGTGTGCGGCAATTGGGCGGCCAGGCGCTTGTCGATCTCCACGGCGATGACGGATGCCCCGGACTCGAGGAGCCCGAGCGTCAGCGAGCCGAGCCCGGGGCCGATCTCGAGCACGGTCTCGCCTGCCTGCACCCCCGCGGTCTGCACGATACGCCGTACGGTGTTCGCGTCGTGCACGAAGTTCTGCCCGAGCTTCTTCGTCGGCGTGACGTCGAGCAGTTGCGCAAGGTCACGGATCTCCGACGGCCCGAGCAGGCGCGGCTCGGTCGCGGCGTCCTCGGCAGCGTGCCGATGCGCGTTCACGCCGTCGCCTCCATCACGGGCTCAGTCTGCCACGGGCCGTACACCGCCACGGTGTTCGCCGCGAGCCGTTCGCAGAACTCATCGAGCGGGGCTTCCAGCACCTCGGCCATGAATCGCACCGTGTGCGGCACGAGGTAGGGGGCATTCGGGCGGCCGCGCAGCGGCACGGGCGTCAGGTACGGGGCATCCGTCTCGACGAGGATGCGATCGCGCGGCGCGACCCGCAGCGCCTCGCGCAGGTTCTCGGCGTTCTTGAACGTGACGTTGCCGGCGAACGAGAGGTACCAGCCCTCGCCCGCCGCGAGGCGCGCGAGCTCCTCGCCGCCCGAGAAGCAATGGAAGACCGTGCGGTCGGGTGCGCCGACACGGCGAAGCGTCGCGACGACGTCGTCGTGCGCCTCGCGATCGTGGATCTGCAGGGCGAGCCCGTGCCGCTTCGCGATGTCGATGTGCGCCTCGAACGAGCGGAACTGTGCGCCCCGCCCGTCGTCGCCGGTGCGGAAGAAGTCGAGCCCGGTCTCGCCGATCGCGCGCACCCGCGGGCCGGCTGCGAGTTCGTCGATCACGGCGAGCGCCTCGTCGAGCGTGCCGGATGCCTCGAGGTCGGGCGCCTCGTTCGGGTGCAGCGCGACCGCGGCGAGCAGCCGCGGCTCACGCGCCGCGACCTCGGCAGACCAGCGGCTCGTCGCGACATCCGTGCCGACCTGCACGGCACCGGCGATGCCGACGGATGCCGCGCGCTCGAGGTGCTCGTGCACGTCGATGGGCAGCGCGCCGTCGGCGATCTCGAGGTGCGTGTGGTTGTCGTACACCGCCACAGGCAGCGGCTCGGGCGCCGGCGGGTACTCGGCGGCACGGCCGCCGTCGGAGCGGGTGCGAAGGTGTGCGGGCGAGGGGTCGCTCACGCCGCTGTTGCTCCGCACCGCATCATTCCGCCACCTCGACACGCGGGAAGAGCGCTTCGAGCGGCGCGACCTGCGTGCCCGTCGCCCACTCGTTGGCGCGGTCGATGCGCTGCTCCTGCACGGCACCCGGGGCGCCGAGCGCGGTCCAGAGCTTCGCGGTCGCGATCGGCAGCACGGGCGAGAGCAGCACGGCGAGCGTGCCGAGGCCGTGGTAGGCGGTGGCGAGCACCGTCTCGAGTCGGTCGCGCTTGGCCGGATCCTTCGCGAGCATCCACGGCTCCTCGGTCGTGAGGTAGCCGTTGAGCGCGTCGACGAGCTCCCAGGCGGCGCCGATCGCGTCGTGGATCGCGAGACGATCGATGGCCTCCCACGACGCATCCGTAGCCCGCTGTTCGACCGCACCGATCTCGAGGTCGGCGCCGGTCAGGGTGCCGGCGGCGGGCACGGCGCCGTCGCAGTAGCGGGTGATCATCGCCACGACCCGCGAGGCGAGGTTGCCGAAGCCGTTCGCGAGCTCGGCCTGGTAGCGCGCCGCCAGGTCTTCCCACGAGAACGAGCCGTCTTGACCGAATGCGATCGCGCGCAGGAAGTAGTAGCGGAACGCGTCGGAGCCGAAGGTCTCGGTGATCTGCTCGGGGGCGATGCCCGTGAGCTTCGACTTCGACATCTTCTCGCCGCCGACGAGGAGCCAACCGTGACCGAACACGCCCTTCGGCACCTCGAGCCCTGCGGCCATCAGCATGGCCGGCCAGATCACGGCGTGGAACCGCAGGATGTCTTTCCCGACGATGTGCTGCGCGGGCCAGCGACGGGCGAACTCCTCGTCGTCCTGCCCATAGCCGGCGGCCGTGACGTAGTTCAGCAGGGCGTCGAACCACACGTAGACGACATGCGTCTCGTCCCACGGCACCTTCACGCCCCAATCGAACGTGGAGCGCGAGATCGAGAGGTCGGCGAGCCCCTGCTTCACGAATGAGACGACCTCGTTGCGCGCCGATTCGGGCTGCACGAAATCGGCCCGATCCTCGTAGAGGGCGAGCAGCTTGTCGCCGAAGGCGGACATGCGGAAGAAGTAGTTCTTCTCGTGCAGCAGCTCGACCGGCTTGGAGTGGATCGCGCAGACCAGCTGACCTTCGTACTCCCCGGCCCCCGGCACGAGTTCGGACTGCTGCTTGTACTCCTCGCAGCCGACGCAGTAGTAGCCCTCGTACTCGCCGGTGTAGATGTGCCCGTCGTCGTAGAGCTTCTGCAGGAACTTCTGCACGTTCGCCTCATGGCGCTCGTCGGTCGTGCGGATGAAGTCGTCGTTGGCGATGTCGATCGTCTCGAGCAGCGGAATCCACGCCTCGGCCACGAGCTTGTCGGCCCACTGCTTCGGGGTCACGCCGTTGGCGGTGGCGGTGCGCAGGATCTTCTGGCCGTGCTCGTCGGTGCCCGTGAGCATCCAGGTGTCTTCACCCGCCTGGCGGTGCCAGCGCGCGAGCACGTCGGCGGCCACCTCCGTGTAGGCGTGCCCGATGTGGGGCACGTCATTCACGTAGAAAATGGGCGTGGTGATATAGAACGAGGAGCCGTCGGCCATGCCGTCAATCCTACGGGCGAGCGGATGTCCCGGAGTTCCGGTTACGCCGTCGCCGGCGCACGCTCCCGTCGCCGATGGCAGGCGGCACCGCCTCCTCCACCTCCATGTGCTCGTGCGGGGTCGCCACGCCGAGCGTCACGTCCTGCTCCTTGATGCCGGGTTCGTGCACTCGCTGCCCGGGGTAGTCGACGACCCGCAACCCGAGCACGATCTTGCCCGGCGCCTCGCGGCGATCGAGCGCCCGATAGGCGTCGGCGACGGACTCGAGCGGGAAGACGTCGGCGATCGGCAGCCGCACCCGTCGCGCGGCGACGAGAGCGGCGACCCGGCCGAGCGCCACGACGTCGCCGGGCGAGACCTTGACGACGTCCTGCTCCTGCACGGCATCCCAGTCGAGCACGGTGAGGATCCGCGTTCGCGGCACCCCGAGCGCGATCGCCTCGCCGCTCTGCCCGCCGAGGAAGTCGAGAAAGCCCGTGATCGGCCCGGGAGCGACCAGTCGCACGCGATCTGCCAGGTCGGGCCCGTACTCGACCGGCAGCACCCCGAACTGCCGCAGGAAGTCGAACCTCGTCTCGACGCTCGTGCCGATCACCGTGGCGCCCCGCATTCGGGCGAACTGGGCTGCGAGACATCCGACCCCGCCTGCGGCGGCCGTGATGACGATCGTGTCGGCCGACGAGAGGGCGAGCGCCTCGACCGCCGTCCATGCAGTCGTGCCGGCCACGTAGAGGGAGCCTGCCACCTCCCACGTGAGCTCGGGCTGCTTCGCCAGGAGTTGGCGTTCGGGCACGACCACATGGCTCGCGTGAGCGCCGCGCTCGACGAATCCCATCACCTCGTCGCCGCGCGAGAACGCCGACGCTCCCGGGCCCGCCGACACGACGACGCCGGCGAGGTCGTGCCCTTGCGGCGAGGGAAGCGTCACTGGCCAGCGCTCGGGATGGTCGCCGCGCCGGAGCGAACTCTCGACCGGGTTCAGCCCGGTCGCGAACACCTCGACGAGCACTTCGGCCTCGCCCGGCACCGGCATCGGTGTCTCGACGATCTCGAGCACCTCCGGTCCGCCGTGCTCGGAGAATCGGACGACAACGGCAGGGTCGTCGGTCGGGTCGTGAGTCATCTCGCACCTCCACCGCTCTGCGGTACTGCCATTGTGCGCCCTCCCCGAGGATTACGACAGGGCTGGACGCGGTGCACCACGACCGGTAGGCACCCGGCGGCACGACTCGGAGGCCGGCTGAGTCAGCCTCCCTTGCGTGCGTGCAGGGCCGCCTCGTAGAGATCGCGCGTACTGAGGCCGCTCTCGGCCGCGACGAGGGCGGCGGCGTCCTTCATGCGGGTTCCGGATGCTGCGAGCTCGAGCACCCGCGCGAGCGCGTTCTCGGGGTTCGCCTCCTGTTCGGCGGCGCCGCCCACGACGATCACGATCTCTCCCCGCACCCCGCCCTCGGCCCACGTCGCGAGCTCGCCGAGCGGGCCGCGTCTCACCTCCTCGTAGAGCTTGGTGAGTTCACGGCAGACAGCGGCCGGCCGATCGGCGCCGAACGCCTCGGCAAGCGAGGAGAGACTCGCCGCGAGTCTCGACGGCGCCTCGAAGAAGAGCAATGTGCGGCGATCGCCCGCGAGCTCGGCGAGCCGGCGGCCGCGCTCCCCCGCCTTGCGCGGCAGGAACCCCTCGAAGGCGAAGCGGTCGGTCGGCATTCCCGACACGGCGAGCGCGGTGATCACGGCCGACGGCCCTGGGATGGCCGTGACCGTCACGCCGGCGCCGGCCGCTGCGGCGACGAGCGGGAACCCCGGATCCGACACGGTCGGCATACCGGCGTCGCTGAGCACGAGCAGGTCGGCGTCGCGAGCGAGTTCGACGAGTTCGGCGGCCTTGTGCCGTTCGTTGTGCTCGTGCAGGGCGATGAGCCTCGGCCGGTTCTCGATGCCGAGACCGGCGAGCAGCCGCTGGGTCACCCGGGTGTCTTCGGAGGCGACGACGACCGCGTGCTCGAGCGCGTCGCGAAGTCGGGCGGAAGCGTCGCCGAGGTTGCCGATGGGCGTCGCCGCGAGGATGATCATGGCCTCAAGCATGACACCAGGCCGGCCGCCCGCCTCGTTTAGGGTTGGCGCATGGGAGTGGAGCCGGGCGCCGTCGAGACACGCGAGGAGCGCACCGACGAAGCTTCCGCTCACGACGAGGCATCCGCTCACGACGAACCCGTGGCGGAACGCCGCGGTTCGCGGCTCGACGACTGGTGGGGCCGGGTGCTGTCGACGCCGCGCCGGCGCACCATCTGGTACTGGGGCGGCCCGATCCTCGTCACGTTGCTCGCCGCCGCGCTGCGATTCTGGAACCTCGGGAACCCGCAGACGCTCGTGTTCGACGAGACCTACTACGTCAAAGACGCCTGGACCCTGTTGCAGAACGGCTACGAGTCGAGCTGGCCGGAGGGGGCGAACGACGAATTCGCCGCCGGCGACACGGACGTCTTCAGCGACGACCCCGCCTACGTCGTGCACCCGCCGCTCGGCAAGTGGATGATCTCGCTCGGCATGGCGGCGTTCGGTGCCGGCGACGCCTTCTGGTGGCGCGCTTCGACCGCGCTCGCGGGCACGATCGCCGTCTTCCTGATGACGGTCGTCGCCCGGCGACTCTTCGCGTCGACGATCCTCGCGGTCATCGCAGGCCTGCTGTTCGCGGTCGACGGCAACGCGATCGTGATGTCGCGTGTGGCCCTGCTCGACAACTGGGTGATGTTCTTCGCGCTCATCGGGTTCTGGTTCGTGCTGCTCGACCGGGGCAGATCCGCCCGCCTGCTCGACGAGCGGCTGGAGTCCGCCCGCGCATCGGGACGAGAACCGCACTACGGGCCCGCGCTCTGGGCTCGCCCGTGGGTCGTCGCCGCCGGCGTCGCGTTCGGCGCCGCGACCGCGGTGAAGTGGTCGGGTCTCTGGTTCCTCGCGGCGTTCGGCCTCTACCTCGTCATCGTCGACGCCGTCGCCCGCCGCCGCGCCGGAGTGCCGTTCTGGCTCTCGGCGTCGATCCTGAAGCAGGGACCGGTCAGCTTCCTGCTTCTCGTGCCCGCCGCCGCCGCGGTGTACCTCGCGTCGTGGACGGGCTGGCTCGTGACGGCCGGCGGGTACTACCGGCACTGGGCCGAAGAGGCCGGCAACGCCGCGACCGGATGGCTCTCATGGGTGCCGCTCTCACTGCAGAGCCTCTGGCACTACCACGAGGCCGCCTACGGGTTTCACATCGGCGTGCACGGCGAGCATCAGTGGCAGTCGAACCCGCTCACCTGGCTCGTCATGATGCGCCCGACGAACATGCACTTCGCAGCGACGGACGATGGCTCCGGCGGCTGCGGCGGCGACACCTGCTGGTCGTCGATCATCGGGATCGGCAACCCCTTCATCTGGTGGGCCGCGGCCGCCGCGTGCCTCTACCTCGTGTATCGGCTCGTGCGCTACCGGGAGTGGCAGGTCGGGGCGATTCTCGTGGGACTCGCGGCCGGTTACCTGCCGTGGCTCGGCTACCTGGACCGCACCGTCTTCCAGTTCTACTCGATCGCGTTCGAACCGTTCACCGTGCTCGGGCTCGTCTTCGTGATCGGGCTCGTGCTGGGGCGTCGCGACGATCCATACTGGCGGCGCGAGCGCGGCGTCGCCATCGTCGTCATCTACCTCGCGTTCGTGCTCGCGATCTCGGCGTTCTTCTTCCCGATCTGGTCGGGCATGCCGGTGACGCCCACGTTCCGGCAGCTGCATTTCTGGCTGCCGAGCTGGAGCTGACGGCACCGCTCACGTCTCGGCCGACGCCCCGCTGACGAAGGGCATCACCCACGGAGCGGCCGGAAGAACTCGTGCATGGCGGCGGCGACCAGGTGGGGCGACTGCTTCACGGTGAAATGTCCTCCGCTCGGCAACTGCTGCCAGGCACGGATGTCTCGGTAGGTGCGCGCCGCGTAGCTGCGCGGGAACCCGCGTTCACCGTGCTGCACGGCGACACCCACCGGCACGTCGACGAACGGCATCGGCGCGGTGTCGAAGCGGTCGTCGAAGTACGCACGGAACGACGTGCCGATACTCTGCGTCGCCCAGTAGAGGGTGAGCGTCGTGAGCACGTCGTCATCACTCCACGCGGCACGATAGGCGTCGTCGCCGCCGCTCCAGGTGCGGAACTTCTCGACGAGCCAGGCTGCGAGGCCCGTGGGCGAATCGTTCAACCCCGCGGCGAGCGTGTCGGGCTTCGACGACTGCAGTTCGCTGTAGGCCGACTCCCCCTGCCATCTCGAATCGAGCCATGCCCGGAACCCGGTCTCCTCCTCGGTGAGATCGTGGCGCCGCTCCTCCGAGGGAAACGCGGCGTGGGTCGCGAAGAGTCCGAGCACCGATTCGGGGTGCAATGCCGCAATCCAGTCGCTCACCCAGGTGCCCACGTCTTCGCCGTAGCTCGCGTAGCGCTCGTAGCCGAGCACGTCGTGCATGAGTGCGTGCCACTGCTCGGCGATCTCGTTCGCCACGAAATGCGCTTCGCCGGGCGCATCGGAGAACCCGAAACCGGGCAGCGACGGGATGACCACATCGAAGGTATCGCCCGCGAGACCGCCGTGACGCGACGGATCGACGAGATACGGCACGATCGGCAGCATCTCGGCGAAGGTGTACGGCCATCCGTGGCTGAGGATGATCGGCACGGGCGCAGGGTCGCGCCGCTCCGCGCGAATCCAGGCGAAATGCACGCGGCTACCGTCGAGATCGGCGGTGAACTGCGGTATGGCGTTCAGCGAGCGCTCGATCGAACGCCAGTCGAACGGCCCACCCCAATATGCGAGGAGGCGTTCGAGCTCGACCGGATCGGTACCGGCCGACCACGGTGCTCCCGGCGTCGGCGCCGGCAATCGGCGCCGGGCGATGCGGTGGCGCAGGTCGACGAGCACGTCGTCGTCGATGTCGATCGTGAACGGCTCCATGCGGTGACGCTAGCGCCGACCTCCGACAGCCGACCGGTGACGGCCGACCCCGATACCGGCATCGAGGCCGAGGTCGGCTAGCTTGGTGTCCGTGCGTCGTGTACTGCCGGGACTCGTCGTCGCGGCATCCGCGGCACTCATCGCGTGGCTCTCGCATCTGGCCTTTCCCGCTGTGCCGCTCACCGCTGCCGTCGCACTCGGTATCGCCGTCGGACAGATTCCGGCCCTCCGCCCCGCGCTGGGGCGGTGCTCTCGCGCCGGGTCTGGCGGTCGCCGCACGAAGCCTGCTCCGCATCGGCATCGTGCTGCTCGGATTGAAGCTCAGCCTCGTCGACATCGCCTCGCTCGGTTGGATCTCGATCGCAACGACGGTCGCGGTGGTCGTGCTCACGTTCGTGGGCACGATCGGCCTCGGCCGTGCGCTCGGCCTGCCCGGCCACCAGCCGTTGCTCGTCGCAAGCGGATTCTCGATCTGCGGTGCCTCGGCGATCGGCGCGATGGGCGCGGCCGTGCGCGCGCGCGATGAAGAGCAGGCCGTGCCGGTCGCGCTCGTCACCCTGTGCGGCACCCTCGCCATCGCGGTGCTGCCCGCCCTGTGGCATCCGCTGGGCCTTTCGAACCTGCAGTTCGGCCACTGGGTCGGCGCCGGCGTGCATGACGTCGGCCAAGTGGTGGCGACCGCGCAGATCGCCGGCACCGCGGCCCTCGCCGTCGCCGTCGTCGTCAAGCTCACCCGGGTGCTGATGCTCGCCCCGATGGTCGCGATCACCGCTGCCGTCGAACGACGAAGGGCAGCGGATGCCGCGGGCCCCCGCCCCGCGATCGTTCCGCTCTTCGTGGCGGGCTTCCTCGCGGCCGTACTGCTGAACACCCTCGTGCCGCTGCCCGAGTGGGTGCGCTCGGGCGCCGACGCCGTGCAGACCACCCTGCTCGCGATGGCGCTCTTCGCGCTCGGCGCGTCGATACGGCTCGGCGAGCTCGCGACCACGGGCTGGCGAGCGCTCGTCGTCGGGCTCACCTCGTGGGTGCTCGTCGCAGGCCTCGCCTACGGTGCCGTGCTGCTCGGCTGACGTCGCTGGCTACCCGGCGTCGAGCTCGATGGCTCGCGCATGCAGCGCGTGCCGGTCGATCTTGCCGACCTTGTTCCGCGGCAGCTCGGTGACGAACGTCCACCGATCCGGCACCTTGTACGCTGCGAGCCGCTCGGCGGCGAACGCCGCCAGATCGTGCTCCGTCGGAGGAGCCGGCCTTCCGTGCTTCAGCTCGACGAACGCGTGCACCAGCGCCCCGAGACGTGCATCCGGGGTGCCGACGACTCCGCTGAGTTCGACGTCGGGGTGCGCATCGAGCACATCTTCGACCTCACCGGGTGCGATGTTGGAGCCGCCCTTGATGATGATCTCCTTGATGCGCCCCTGGAAGTAGAGGTAGCCGTCGTCCTGCCGGCGGCCGAGATCGCCGGTGCGCAGCCAACCGTCGACGAAGGTCGCCGCCGTGTGCTCCGGGTCTTCCCAGTACCCGGTCATGACGGAGTCGCCGCGGATCCAGATCTCTCCGGTGCGGCCTGCGGCGACGTCTTCGCCGGTGGGGTGCTCGGCCGGCGTGACGACGCGGACCTCGACGCCGTCGCGAGGCACGCCGATCGAGCCGCGCTCGATCGGCCCGAACGACGGGTTCATGACGGCGCCCTCGCACTCGGTCAGCCCGTAGATCTGGTTCAGCTCCAACGCTGCGACCTTCGCGAACTCCGTGTACAGATCGGGTGAGATCTGGTCGCCGCCGCACTGGATCTCGCGGAGGCAGCCGAAGTCGACGTCGTTCGCCCGCGGATCCACCACGGCGTCGAGGAGCTGAGCGGGCAGCAGGATCGTGCGTGTCGGTCGCTGCGCCTGCAGTGCGTCGAGGAACAGCTCGGGGTCGCTCTCGGCGAGGATCACGACCGTGCCGCCCACGAGGAGCGTCGGGAACGCGACGCCGACCGCGGCGCCCGCGTGACAGATCGCGGTCGCCGCGAGGGAGATGTCATCGGCGGTCAACTGCTGGGTGGCCACGCGCCCCGACGCCGTCGCGAGGATCGAACGGTGCGTGTGGGTGACGCCCTTCGGTTTGCCGGTGCTGCCCGAGGTGTAGAGGATCATCGCAGGGTCGTCGTCGGCGACCGACGGCCAGGCGGTCGGCTTGCCGTCGTGCTCGTCTCCCGCACCGACCGCGTCGACGACGTCGGTCCAGGTGTTCACGGCGCCCGCGGGCACCTCGCCGTAGACGTAGACGCCGGCAAGGCTCGGCGACGACTCCTGCACGTTCTGCACGATCGGCAGCAGCGGGCCGTCGACGATCAGCAGTTTCGCCGCGCAGTGGTCGACGGCGAAGACGACCTCGTCGGTCTGGAACCGGTGGTTGAGCGGAACCGCGATGGCGCCGACGCGGAAGCACGCGAGATAGAGCTCCACGAACTCGGCGCGATTGCGCATGAAGATCGCGACTCGGTCGCCGTGCGCGACTCCCAGCGAGAGCAGCCCCCGGGCCGACCGATCGACCGCGTCGGCCAGCGCACGGTATGACGTGGAGGTTCCGTTGAAGACGAGCGCGGGCTTGTCGGGTGATGCTGCAAGCCCGCCGTGCAGGAGGAGATTCAGCGACATACGCGAAACCTACCAGCCGGTCGTCCCGACCCGGAGGGGTCACACCCGGAGCACGAGCTTGCCGCGCACGGCGCCCGACTCGAACTGCCGGATCGCCTCCGCGGCATCCGCGAGGTCGAAGGTGCGATCGACGACGGGAGTGACTTCGCCCGCCTCGATGCGACGGGTGAGCTCGGCGAGGTCGTCACCGTTCCGCTTCGCCGCGAGCGGGCGGAGATGCTGCGAGACGAACGGGTTCATGAGCGACGCACGGATGATGCGCCCGAACGGTCCGAACACCTTGCCGCCGCTGCCCGAGGAGAGCACGAGCGTGCCGTGCGCGTCGAGCGAGTGTCGGATCCTGCCGAGCGGATGGTCGGCGACCATGTCGAAGATCGCGTCGTAGCGGCCCATCGCCTCGGTGAAGTCGTCGCGGGTGTGGTCGACCACGTGGTCGGCACCGATCGCACGTACGTGGCCGGCCTTCGCGCCGCGACAGACACCGGTCACCTCGGCGCCCATCGCCTTGGCGAGTTGCACGGCGAACCCGCCGACGCCGCCCGATGCGCCGTTGACCAGCACGTGCCGGCCCGGGCCGACATCGGCCAGGCGCCAGCCCTGCAGCGCGGTCGTGCCCGACACCGGCACGGCGGCCGCATGGATCGCGTCGAGGTTCGCCGGCCGCCGGGCGACGAACTCCTCGCCGACGGCCACGAACTCGGCATAGCCGCCCTGCTCGGACTCGGCGTAGACGGGGTCGCCGAGGCGCCACCTCGTCACGGCCGAACCTGCGGCCTCGACGATGCCGGCGACGTCTCGTCCGATGATCGGGCGTCTCGGATGCCGCAGGCCGAACGCGAGGCGCACGGCACCCGGTTCGCCCCGCATGAGCAGGGCGTCGCCCGCACTCACCGCGACGGCCTGCACCCTGATGAGCACCTCGTGATCGGCGACGGCCGGCGCCTCGACCTCGGCGAGCTCGAGCACCTCGGGCCCGCCGTAGCGGCGCTGCACGATCGCCCTCATGACGCTGCCTCGGGTGTCGCGCGCGTCTCGAGCAGCACCGGTGCCATGGCCACGACGACGTTGCCGGCCTTGTGGCCGCCGTCGACGCGGCGGTGGGCCTCTGCGATCTTCTCGAACGGCAGGATCCGGTCGATGACCGGCACGATCGCGCGCGACGCGGCCAGCTCGCCGATGAGCGCCAGGTCGGCCGACTTCGCCGCTTGCGTGCGGAGCCCGGTGAACAGGATGCCGGCGCGCCGCCCGGTCTCGGTCGACCTCGCGTGGCGGGCGCGCAGCAGCACCGGCGGCGTCGGCACGGTCGAGAGGTAGATGCCGTCGCGCGTCAGTGCCGGTCGGCACTCGCGGAACGTGCGTTTGCCCACCGCGTCGAAGATCACGTCGTACCGGCCGCCGGCGTCGGTGAAGTCTCCCTGCGTGTAGTCGATCACGCGGTCGGCACCGAGCGAGCGCACGAGTTCGAGGTGGTCGGTGCTGCATACGCCGACGACGGCGGCGCCGAGGTGCTTCGCGAACTGCACGGCTGCCGAACCGACCGTGCCCGACGCCCCGTTGACGAGCACCGTCTGCCCCGCCCGCACTCGCCCGCCGTCGCGCAGGAACGGGATGGCGGTGAAGAAGCCGTCGAGCATCGACACGGCATCCGCTCCGTCGAGTCCGCCGGGGATTCGCGCGACCACCCCGTCTTCGGCGACGCGCACGAGTTCTGCGTGCGCGCCGGGCGAGGGCGACAGGGTGCCGTACACCGGGTCGCCGGGCACGAACCGCCGAACACCCGGTCCGACGCGTTCGACCACGCCGGCGAAGTCGTACCCGAAGATCTGGTGCCGCGGCCGAGTGAGTCCGAAGAAGAGTCGGGCGAAGGCCGGTCGCCCCACCCGGTTGGTGCCGTCGGTCGAGCCGACGGTCGACGCCTCCACACGCACGAGCAGCTCGCCTTCGGCCACGACGGGATCGTCGACCTCGCGGATGCGCACCACGTCGGGCCCGCCGTATCGTTCCACCACTGCAGCTCTCATGACGCCGTCTCCTCCGACTCCGATGTCGACCCGGGGTACTGGAACACGTCGTCGAGCGGGACCCCGAACACCCGCGCGATCTGGAAGGCCACCTCGAGCGACGGCGAGTACCTGCCCTGTTCGATGGCGATGACGGTCTGCCGGGTGACGCCCAGTCGTTCGGCGAGCTCGGCCTGGGTCATCTCACCGCGGCGGAAGCGCAGCGATCGGATGTCGTTGGTGACCCGCGTCGGCTTCACCACGTCGGCACGCCCCTGCGGTAGGCGACGAGTTTCGTGATGCTCGAGACCACTGCCGAGAGCACGAAGCACAGGTAGATCACGTTCGCGATCCAGAACCAGTCGGCGCGGAACATCGCGAGCACGAGCGCGGCGAGCGCACCGATCACGACGAACGAACCCCCGACGCGCTCGCCGAGCCGGTCGATCTCGCGGTCGCGCACGTCACCCTTGGTGCTGTCGCTCGGCGAGAACATCTCGACCGCGATGCGCCCCACGATCGAGGCCACGATCGCGCCGCCGATAGTCCAGAGCATGACGGGCACGTAGTCGATCTCGTCAGCCGGCGTGCCGCCCACGAGCGGCGGGAGCACGAACGTCACGTACACCGTGAACCCGACGACGGCGACCACCAGGTAGACCCAGGTGCCCTTCTCCTCGTATGACATGCGCCGACCCTTCATGTACAGAATTCTTGACACACCCAGTGTCAATCAAGTTCGACACCGTGTCAAGGATTTTTTACACGCAGCTGACCGTCAGTGGCCGCCGTCGACGAGCTTGAGGCCGACGACGCAGCCGACGAGCCCGGCGATGAGGGCGAGCTTGACCCACGAGACATCCATGTCGCCCGTGATCATCGCCCAGATGACGGTGAGCGCGGCGCCGATGCCGACCCAGACGGCGTACGCCGTTCCGGTGGAGATGTCGCGCATCGCCCACGCGAGGCCGCCCATCGAGAGCGCGAGTGCCGCGAAGAAGACGACCGACGGCCAGAGCTTCGTGAAGCCCTCGGACTTGCCGAGCGCGGTGGCCCAGACGGCTTCGAGCACGCCGGAGACGATGAGGATGACCCATGCCATGTTGTTCACTCCCAGAACGGTGTTCGCACCGTGCCAGTCTTGTCGCGTTCCGGGTACTGGGTTCCCTCGTCCGGGGCGGCCGGGATGTGTTCGGCGACCTGGCCAGAGGCTACCGAAGCACCCTGATCAGGCCCTGTGCACCTCGGCGAAATGCCCGACCACCGGAAACGGCTCGTAGAACCCGTGCAGCAGGGCGCGCCAATGCCCGTACTGCGCCGAGCCTCGGAATCCGATCTCGTGCGCCTCGACGCTCTCCCAGTGCACGAGCAGCAGGTACTCGTTCGGCGTCTCGATCGAGCGCGAGAGCAACAGGTCGACGAACCCGGGCATTGCCGCGATGATCGACTTCGCCTCGGCGAACGCGGCCTCGAAGTCGGCCTCGCGGCCCGGGACGACGGGAAGGATCGCGTGTTCGAGGATCATGCGGCCCACGGTAGCGCGTTGCCCTGCGTTACGCGGCCGGGCCCGTGGCGGCGGCCTCGCGCAGTAGCGTTGCGAACATGGCAGACCGCGAATACGGCTTCAAGACCCGCGCCATCCACGCGGGCAACATCCCCGACCAGGTGACGGGCGCACGCGCGCTGCCGATCTACCAGTCGAGCGCGTTCGTCTTCGACGACACGGCCGACGCGGCCGCCCGCTTCGCCCTGCAGAAGTACGGCAACGTGTACTCGCGCCTCGCGAACCCGACGGTGGCGAGCTTCGAGGAGCGCGTCGCGAGCCTCGAAGGCGGCCTCGGCGCCGTCGCCACCGCGAGCGGCCTGTCGGCGCAGTACATCACCTTCGCGAGCCTCGCGGGCACCGGTGACCACATCGTCGCTTCGGCGAGCCTCTACGGCGGTTCGATCACGCAATTGGATGTCACGCTCCGCCGCTTCGGCATCGAGACGACCTTCGTGCAGTCCGCCGATGCCGCCGACTACGCCGCAGCGATCACCGACAAGACCAAGGCGATCTTCGTCGAGACGATCGCGAACCCGTCCGGCGAGATCGCCGACCTCGAGGCACTCGCCGACGTGGCGCACGCCCACGGCATCCCGTTCATCGTCGACTCGACGATTCCGACGCCCTACCTGAACCGCCCGATCGAGTGGGGCGCCGACATCGTCACGCACTCGGCGACGAAGTTCCTCGGCGGGCACGGCACCACGCTCGGCGGCGTCGTCGTCGAGTCGGGCCGCTTCGACTGGCACTCCGACAAGTTCCCGCTCTTCGGCCAGCCCGTGCCGAGCTACGGCGGCCTCCAATGGTCGGGCAACTTCGGCGAGTACGCCTTCCTCACGCGGCTCCGCGCCGAGCAGCTCCGCGACATCGGCCCCGCGCTCGCGCCGCACTCGGCGTTCCTGCTCGCGCAGGGCGTCGAGACCCTGCCGTACCGCATCCAGGCGCACATCGACAACGCGCGCACGGTGGCCGAGTGGCTGGAGGCGGACCCGCGCATCGAGCACGTGTGGTGGGCCGGCCTCGAGAGCCACCCGCACCACGACCGCGCCCTCAAGTACCTGCCGAAGGGGCCCGGGTCGGTGTTCAGCTTCGAGGTCAAGGGCGGCCGCTCCGTCGGCCAGGCGCTCATCGAGAACGTCGACCTCGCGAGCCACCTCGCCAACATCGGCGACGCGAAGACCCTCATCATCCACCCGGCCTCGACGACGCACGCGCAGCTCAGCGAACAGCAGCTCGTCGACGCGGGTGTCCTGCCGGGGGTTGTGCGACTCTCAGTCGGCATCGAGGATGTGGAGGACATCATCGAAGACCTCGACCAGGCCCTCACGATCGCGACGGGAGGCACGCGATGAGCACAGCGACCGATGACGCGGCACCCACTGCCCTCGAAACCGGCGATCTCGAGACCGTGCGCCTCGTCAACGGCCTCTCGTGCGAGCTGCCCGCGAGCTCGCCACTCGCGAAGCTCCTGAAATCGCAACGCACCTGGAGCGGCCCCGACGCGAAGCAGCGGCTCAAGATCCTGAACGCGGCGAAGTCGGTCGCGATCGTCGGCGCCTCTCCCAAGCCGCAGCGCTCGAGCTATTTCGTCGGCACCTACCTGCAGCAGTCGAGCGACTACCGGCTGTACTTCGTGAACCCCAGAGAGACCGAGATCCTCGGCCGGCCGGCCTATGCGAGCCTCGCCGATCTGCCCGAAGTGCCCGACATCGTCGTGGTGTTCCGCCGCGGCTCCGACATCCCCCAGGTCGTCGACGAGGTCGTCGCCTCGGGCGCGAAGACGATCTGGGTGCAACTCGGCATCTGGAACCAGGAGGCCGCGTACGACGGCGAGGCGAAGGGCCTGACCGTCGTCATGGACCGCTGCATCAAGGTCGAGCACGCACGCTTCCACGGCGGCCTGCACCTGCTCGGCTTCGACACCGGCCAGATCACGGCGCGCAAGACCGTTCGCTGAGCGCGAGCGTGTCGGGCGCTAACCCACCCGCCGCATGGCCTGCTCGCGGCGCTCGGCGACGCGCGACCCCGACTCCCGCCGGGCCATGCGCCGCAGCACGATGGGCGCGAGCACGAGCCCTACGATCGCCCATGCTCCCAGCACCGCGGCCGTCTCGAGCTGCCGCCACGACTCGCCGATCTCGACGACCACAGCGTCATCGGGAAGGAACGCCGCGCGCATTCCGAGGCCGAGCCAGTAGATCGGGAACACCTGGGCGATCCACTGCAACCAGTCGGGCAGGCCGGTGATCGGAGCGAAGATGCCCGAGATCGCGATCAGGCCGAGGACCGGGAGCGAGAGGTATCCCGCGCCGCGCGGAGTCGCGATCGCTGATCCGAGGATCACGCCGATGGCCTGGGTCGCGACGAGACCGAGCACCAGCACCCACGCGAAGGTGATCCACGAGGACGGGTCCGAGATCTCGAGGCCGTCGACGAGGAAGACGCCGGGGATCAGGATGATGGCGAGGTACGCGAGGATCGTCGCCGAGATCTGCACGAGCTTGCCGACGAGGTAGGCCCGGATCCCGTTCGGCGTCGCCTTGGCGCGCAGGAGTGTGCCGTCTTCGCGATCGGCTGCGAGCTGCTGCACGACGAGCAGCATGCCCAGCGCGACGAACATGCCGAGCGCCCCCGGGAGGATGATCGTGCCGATTTCGTACCCGGTGGTTCCGATGGCGACGTCGCGGAGGAAGAACACCGCAACGAGGGTGGCCACCGGCCACAGCAACTGGCCGACGAGTTCCATGCCGGTGAAGGCCTGCCGGAGTTCCACCAGGCCGCCCCAGACGCCTGCACGGAGGGCGGGCGTGACGGCGGTCATCGCGATGCCCCGTTCGATTCGAGTTCGGTCTCGACCGGCCCGGCGTCGTCGGCGGCGGCGGCGGCGGACTCGGCGTTCCGCACGAGCGCCAGGTACGCGTCTTCGAGGGCGGCGCGGCGGAGCTCCAGTTCTCGGACCCCCGCCCCGTCTCGGGCGAACAATTCGCGCACGAATGCAGTCGAGTCGGGAACGTGTCGCACGCGGCGCTCCCCTGCGTGAATCCAGCGCACTTCGTCGTGACCGGCGATCTGCCGTGTCAGTTGTTCGGAGGTGCCGTCGGCGACGATGCGCCCGCGGGCGAGGATGATGATCCGATCGGCGAGCTTCTCCGCCTCGTCGAGATCGTGGGTCGTGATGAGCACCGTGGTCTCGAAGTCGTCCCGGATCCGCTGGACCAGACCATGGAAGTCGCGTCGCGCCTTCGGATCGAGTCCGGTCGTCGGTTCGTCGAGGAAGACCAGCTCGGGGCGGCCCACGAGACCGATCGCGACGTCGAGCCGTCGTCGTTGGCCGCCCGAGAGCACCTTGATCGGCCGCTCGGCCTGCTCGGTGAGCCCGACTGCCGCGAGGAGGTCGTCGACGTCCCACGGTCGGCGGATCCGCGCCGTCGAGTACGGCTCGTAGAGCGAGCCCTGGAACGCGAGGAGTTCGCGCACCCGCCACTTGGGGTGGTCTCGCCACGACTGCAGCACGATGCCCATTCCGGCACGCCACTGCTCGGTGCCGCGAGCCGGATCGACTCCCAGGACCTCGACGCGCCCCGCCGATCGCATTCGGAAGCCCTCGAGGATCTCGATCGTCGACGTCTTGCCCGCGCCATTCGGTCCGAGCAGTGCCGACACCTCCCCTCGTCGCACCTGGAACGACACGTCGTGCAGTACATCGGTCGTGCCGTACCGCATTCGAAGCCCATCGACCTCGATCGCAAGGTCGTCGCTCATCGCCATCACCGCCCGCTTCCCCGTCAGTCGTCCGTCAGCGCCGCTCGAGGGCGCCGATGAGTGCAGCTCGATCGACGCCCGCGTAGGCGAGCGCACGCGGGACGGTGCCGAGATCGGCGCGCAGGATGCCGATGAGCGCGTCGGCGACCGCGAGTCGTTCTCGCTCGGCCCTGCCCCGGCCTCGATGCGCTGTGAAGTCGGCACGCCGCAGCGCTTCGCGCACCGTCGCCCCCCAGGTCGGCCGCGATCTCCGCGTGGCGGCGAGTCGCTCCTCGGCGACGGGTTCGATGCCCGCTGCGCGCAGCGACCGTTCGCGTTCACCGCGGAGCGCGGCGTCCACGCCGTCGTGGTCGAGACCGAATTCGGCGAGCGTGCGGCCGGCGACGTCGTGGCCCGCGGAGATCGCGAGCAGCAGGTGCTCGGCCTCGACGCTGGACGCGCCGCGGTCGATCGCCTCGTCGATCGCGTCGGTGATGACCTTCTTCAGCGTCGGGTCGAGTGCCTCGTCTTCCAGGCGGTCAGGCATTGCGTCTCCTCAGTTCGACGCCGGCGACTTCGAGCCGTCGGTGATGCTTCTTGTGCACGGCTTGCCGGGTGACGCCGAGCGCCTCGGCGACCTGCGTCCAGCTCCAGCCGGCGCGCATCGCGCGCTCGACGGCCGCGTCTTCGAGACGGTCGGCGAGCTCGCGCAGGGCGACGACTGCGGCGAGGTCGTCGGCTTCGGCGCCGGTGGGGTCGGGACTCTGCTGAATCGGCGGGGGCGGGGTCATAGAAGCAACGTAGGTTGCTTATCTCGATTTGTCAACCATAGTTGCTTATTCCCTCGCTTCGCGCAGGCCACCGACCTCGAATTGGCCGTTGCTCCGTGCACGACGCTGCGATTGCATCGAAGGATGCACGACGACTTCGAGTTCTCCGCCGACCCCGCACGTCTCGACCTCGATCGGGTGCACACCTGGCTCGCCGACGAGTCGTATTGGGCGACGGGTCGCTCGCGTGCCGCGCTCGAGGCCGCAGTCGCCGCTTCACGCAACTACGGCATCTACGACGCCGCGAGCGGCGCGCAGCTCGCGTACGCCCGGGTCATCACCGACGGGGTCACCTTCGCCTGGCTGTGCGACGTGTTCGTCGATGCCGACACGAGGGGTCGCGGCATCGGCGTGGCGCTCATCGAGCGGATCATGGCATCGCTCGAACCGCTCGGGCTCCGACGCATCGGCCTCACGACCGCCGACGCGCACGGACTCTACGAGCGGTTCGGGTTCCGTCCGCTCGACCAGCCGGAGCAGTGGATGGCCCGCATGGCCCCGATCGCCGCGGAGTGACCGCGACGGCGAGTCGGCTCAGGCCGCGCCCGACTCGCGCTCGACCTCGTCAGCGGCGAATGCCTCGACCTCACGCCCGTAAGCGATCATGAGGAAGCTCGTGCCGTCGGGACGTTCGAACGTGAACTCGCGCTCGTGCAACCGCTCGAATCCGAGGCGCTCGTAGAGCCGCTGCGCGGAGAGCATGTCGGGCCCGGTGTTCAGCACGACGCGCTCGATGCCGCGGATGCGCGCGAGCCGGAGCACGTGCGCGACGAGCACCTCGCCGACGCCACGGCGACGCGCCTCAGCTGCGACGCCGAGGAACCGGAAGTCGAGCTCGCCCTCGCGAGCGAGCGGCGAGATCGCGGCGGCGGCCACGGGAGTGGAGACGGTGCCGAGCAACGCGCCGGTCGCGGCATCCGTCGCCACCCAGACCTGGTGCTCTCGTGCGCGCTCGGCGACCGCGACGATGTCGGCGCGATAGGCGTCGCTCAGCTCGAAGTCGCACGCGTAGGCGGCTTCGACGAGCCCGGTGACCGCCTCGACCTCGTCGGGGCGCATGAGCCGCACGCGGAGGTCGGCCCGCTCCTGCAGCCCGAAGCTGTAGGCGAACGCCACGACCTCGCCGAATCGCTCGTCGCGCTCGGGCACCCGTTCGAACCCGAGCCTCGCGTAGAGCGCCTGAGCACGGAGGTTGCGCTCACCGGTGTCGAGCAGCAGCGCGTCGGCACCCCAGCCGAGCGCGGTCTCCATGCTCGCCCGCATCAGGGCCTCGCCCATCCCGGCACCCTGGGCGACGGGGTCGACGGCCACGAGCCGCACCTCGGCCTCGTCGCCGACCGCGACCCGCGAGTACGGCGCCCGCGGCGCAGCACGCTCGCCGTGCCGAGCAGTCGCTCGCCGTCGCCGGCGGCGCCGTCACCGCCACGGGCGACGGCCACGAGCACGGCACCGGATGCCGCGCGCCCCGAACCGGCCAGATCACGAGCCGCAAGACCGTTCGCTGACCGCTCGCCAGAGCTGTCCCTTCTGGCGACGGGCTTGCCCTGACGCACCTTCTCGTCGAGAGTTGAGGTGCAGCCGGCGCGGTTCCGTCCGGTTCGGTCGAGTATGAGAGCGACGGATGAGCGACGACGGCACGGAGGCTCGGACAGAGCCGGGTGACGCGCCAGCGGCGGCCGCGGCACTCTGTGCACGGTTCATCGAACTCCTCCCCGTGCAGGGCGTGTCGATCTCCGTGGTCGGGGCGCCGGCGCATTCGACGATCGGCGCGAGCGACACCGTCGCGGCGCGAGCCGAGGAGTTGCAGTTCGAGCTCGGAGAAGGGCCTCACTGGGAAGCGCTGCGCGGCGGTCAGGCCGTTCTCGTTCCCGACCTCGACGAGCGCGACCAGTCGTGGCCGGTGTTCGGGGCCGCGGTGCGCGAACTCGGCGTCGGTGCACTGTTCGCATTCCCCATGTTCATGGGCGCGGTCACGGTCGGGGTGGTGGACATGTACCGTTCCACTCCCGGCGGGTTGGATGCGAGGGCGATCGCCACAGCCCGCACTCTCGCTGCATCGACCGCGGGCGCCGCCTTGCGCCTCGCCGCCCGATCCGCGAGCGAGGATTCAGTTGCCCGTGGAGCGTTGACTCCCGAGATGCGACGCGAAGTGCACCAGGCGACCGGAATGATCCTGGCGCAGCTCCAGGTGACGGCCACGGAGGCGTTCTCCCGGCTGCAGGCGCATGCCTATTCCACGGGCCAGACGGTAGAATTCGTAGCGCACGAAGTGGTGGCGAGACGATTGAGTTTTCGTAATTGATCAGTATTCCGTGAGTGAGCAGTACGAAAACGAATGGCCCTCGCGGTCGTGTCAGGAGGATAGGTGGCGATCATGACCGAGAGTTCGAGAGAAGCGCGACTCAATACCGCGTTCGTCACCCTCGCCGATACGTTGACCGACGAGTACGATGTCGTCGATCTCCTGCACACCCTGATGAACGAGACCATCGAAGTCGTCGATGCTCAAGCCAGCGGATTGATGCTCGCGAACGGCCACAACGAGCTGGAGCTCGTTGCCTCGACCAGTGAGCGGGCGGACTTCGTCGAAGTCATGCAGTTGAACGCGGGTTCGGGGCCATGCGTGCAGTGTTTCGGCGAAGGCAGAGCCGTCTCGGTCGCCGATGTGAGCGAAACGGGCGCTGCTTGGGCGGAGTTTCGCGCTGCGGCCCTCCTGCAGGGCTTCCACAGCGTGCACGCAGTACCTCTTCGACTCCGCAGCGAGACCATCGGGGCGATGAACCTCTTCCGCACAAGCACCGGTGTGTTGAGTGACCGGGATGCGGCCGTCGCTCAGGCGCTCGCGGATGTCGCCACGATCGGCATCCTGCAGGAGCGGATCATCCGCGAGACCGCTATCGTCACCGAGCAGCTCCAGCGCGCGCTCGACAGCCGGATCCTGATCGAACAGGCCAAGGGTGTGGTTGCAGAGTCCGCCGGAGTTGAGATGGAGGAGGCATTCGCGATGCTTCGCGATCATGCTCGCTCAAGCAATCTCACCCTGCGCTCCGTGGCCGAAGGCGTCGTCGGTCGCACCGTGGATGTCGCCGGCCTCATGCGTGTGCCGAGAGCCGCGTCGACACCGTAGCCCGCCCGATACACCCTGGATCACTTGTACACAACCCCTTTCTGACCGGGGGTTGCAGAGGTACCATGCGAATCGCAGGTGATCGTTCTCTCTGGCCCTCGGGGCGCGCATCGCTGGAACTCAATGGAGTACCACGTGATGGAAGAGGAACGACATGAAGAGCAGAACGCCTCCATCATCGTCGAAGGTACACGCGCGCAGCGTCTCGGCACCTCCGCATGATCGTGCCGATCTGCGGGCAGGGTACGACCGCGAAGAGGCCGTCGCTCTCGAGAATGAACGGTACGGCGGCGTCAACGTCGGTTCCGCGTTCCTCGGGTGGGTCACCGCCACCGGCGCGACGGTGGTGCTGATCGCCCTCGTCGCCGCGGTCACTGCGCTGGTTGCCGCCATGACCGGCGGGGTCGCCGAAGCGGCAACGGATGTCGGCGGAAACCTGCGGGCCGCCGGCATATGGGGGGTCGTCATCCTGTTGGTGATCTGGTTCGTCTCGTTCTACTGCGGCGGCTACGTCGCGGGGCGGATGGCCCGTTACAACGGGGCGCTTCAGGGCGTCGCCGTCTGGGCGTGGGCGGTGGTCATCGCACTCATCATGACCGTGGTCGGGCTGATCGCGGGGCAGAACCTCTCGGTGCCGGCCGGCGCGAGTCCGACCCTGCCGTTCCCGGAGGACCAGGCCGCGATGGCGGCGGTCGTCTCGAGCATCATCGTCGCGGTCGTCGCGTTGGCCGGGGCGATCCTCGGCGGCTTGGCCGGAATGCGGTTCTGCCGCACAGTCGATCGGGAGGGCCTCGGCGAGTGAGCCGGCCAGGAGGCTGCATCAGGCCGATCGGCCCGACTCTGCGCAAGATCCTGCGACCACACGCCGGATACGTGCGCGGGTGCTCGGCGTAGCCTTGACGGGTGACAGCGTTCGTCTCCACCCTCGATCTGTTCTCGATCGGGATCGGCCCATCGAGTTCGCACACCGTCGGCCCGATGCGGGCGGCGCGTGCGTTCGCCGAGCGACTCGAGAGTGAGGGCTCACTCGATGGGGTCACCCGCATCGCGTGCTCCCTCTACGGCTCGCTCGGGGCCACCGGCCTCGGGCACGGCACCCCCGATGCGGTCATCGCGGGCCTCGCGGGCCTCGAACCCCATGACTGCGACCCCGACGAGGTGCGCGGCGCGTGGTCCCGCCTCGGCGACGACGGGGCGGAAGTGCGCATCGCCGGTACCCACCCGATACGGATGCTGCGCAGCGACGTCTCGCTCGAACCCCGCACCCGCCTGCCCGGCCACCCCAACGCGCTGACGCTCCGGGCTTGGGGCGACGGGCCGCTGCCCATCGCCGAAGACACGTACTACTCGGTCGGCGGGGGCTTCATCCGCCGCGAGGGTGAACCCGCGTCCGAGGCCGAGGCGCTGCGGCATCCGCTGCCGTATTCGAACGCCGATGAGCTGCTCGCACTCTGCGAAGAGCACGGCGTCTCGCTGTGCGACGTCGCTCGGCACAACGAGGTCGCCGTGCACGGCGAGCAGGGCATCGACGACGGGCTCGACGCGATCTGGGCGGCGATGGCCGAGTGCGTCGCCAACGGCCTCGCCACCGGCGGCACCCTGCCGGGCGGGCTCCGGGTGAAGCGCCGCGCACCGCTCGTGCGACAGCGCCTCGACGAGTACGACCGCGACGAAGACGACAGCGCCGAAGAATCCAGCGCCGCTCAACACCGCGACACCTCGACCGAGTGGCTGCACGCCTTCGCTCTCGCGGTGAACGAGGAGAACGCCTCGGGCGGGCGGGTCGTCACCGCGCCGACGAACGGTGCAGCGGGCATCATCCCCGCCGTCGGCCACTACTACCTGAAGTTCGTACCCGGTGCGGATGCCGCCGGCATCCGCCGCTACCTGCTGACCGCCGCGGCGATCGCCTCGCTCGTGAAGAAGAACGCCTCGATCTCGGGCGCGGAGGGCGGCTGCCAGGCCGAGGTCGGCTCTGCATGCGCGATGGCGGCCGGCGGGCTCTGCGCCGTGCTCGGCGGCACCCCGCGGCAGATCGAGAACGCCGCCGAGATCGCGATGGAGCACCACCTCGGGCTCACGTGCGATCCCGTCGGCGGGCTCGTGCAGGTGCCGTGCATCGAACGCAACGCGATCGCCTCATCGACTGCCGTCTCCGCCGCCCGACTCGCGTTGCACGGCGACGGCACCCACGTCGTCTCCCTCGACACCGTCATCGAGACGATGCGGCAGACGGGCATCGACATGATGAACAAGTACAAGGAGACGAGCGAGGGCGGCCTCGCGGTCAACGTCATCGAGTGCTGAGCCGGTTGCCGTTCAGTTCGGGAGTCCGACGAGGCGTGCGCTGTCGTTCCACAGCGCACGGGCCAGATCGTCGTTTCGGCCCATCGTCGAGGGGTCGGTCCAGATGATCTCGCCTCGGCGCAGCGCCGCATAGGACGCGCCGCCCGGGCAACGTTCGGCGCCGAGCGCGAGCTTCGCCAAGGCCGCACCGGCCGCCGCGCGCGAGTTCAACGTGGGGACGAAAGTGCGCAGCGGGGTTCCGAGCGGCGTTCCGAGAAGAGACCAGGCGAAGCGGCGGGGCATCGAGAGGCCTCGTGCGAGCCCGGTGCCGAACACCTGTCCCGGATCGAACGCGATCGCCGAGATATGCCGGGCCCGGATGTCGTGGTGCGCATTCAACGAACGCACCGTGAGCACGCCGCACAGTTTGGAGGCGGTGTACGCGTGCTCACCCGCCTCCCGCGGCGACGCTGCATGGAAGTCGTCGCGATCGGGGTGGGCGAGCAGATCGGCCGAGGCATGGCGGGGCACGACCAACCCGGCGTGGTTCTCGGGGTCGTGCGTGCCGCTCGTGGTCAGCACGATGCGGGCTCCTGCTCCGAGCGACGGCATCAGCAGCCGCAGCAGCAGGTAGTGGGCGAGATGGTTTGCGGCGAAGGTCGTCTCGTAACCGTCGACGGTGCGGTGCGTATCGTCGCCGCGGATCGTCCCCGCATTCAGCACCAGGGAGGTGAGCTTCGACTCGCCGAGTCGCTCGCGCACGCACTCGGCGAAGGCGCGCACCGAGCTCAGTTGTGTCAGGTCGAGGGGGATGGCATCGGCCGACGGCGCACGCGCACCCGAGAACACCCGAGCCCCCGAGCTGGCGAACCGCTCGAGAGAGATGGCACCGAATCCTGAACTGCCGCCCGTGAGCCCGATCGTCGTCATGATCGTTCGCCTCCGCCCGCTCAGTGTCTTCCGTCTCGTCGTCTTCCGTGTCTTCGTCAAGTATGCACCACATGTGATAATCACTCAAGAGTTCTATACCGACGCTGTATTATCACCGTATGGCCACGACGAAGCCCGCTGCTCTCAAGAGCCTGCGAGACCATCCCTCCTTCCTGCTCTCCCAGTTGGGCTTCCGGTCCGACGAGCGGTTCGCGAAACGTCTCGAACCGATCGGCATCAGCGCCCGGCAGTTCGGGGTGCTGCGCGCGCTGGCAGCGACCGATGGGCAGTCACAGCGGCAACTGTCCGCGACGCTGCGGATCCATCGCAACGTCATGGTGGGCATGATCGACGAACTCGAACGCCGCGGGCTCGTCGAGCGCAGACGGCATCCCGACGATCGACGCGCGCACGCAGTCCATCTGACCGCCGAGGCCCGCGAGCTCCTACCCCGGGTCGAAACCGTCCTGGACGCGTGCGATCAGGACCTCCTCGGCGCGCTCGACCAACGAGACCGCGAGAAGTTGGCGACCTTGCTCCAACGTGCGATCGACAGTGCCGGTCTCGCGCCAGACGTGCACCCGGGGTACAACGCAATCGAACCGGTCACGTGAGTCGTGCCCGAGCCGCCAGAGCCGCCCGAACGTCTTCGCACGGACGCGATTCGGGCACCCGCCTCGTCAGCAGGCGCAGCTGACGGCACCGTGGGCGACCGCGCGCCCGCCGAGCCCCGACTCGGCGACGTTGGTGAGCGGGTCTGCCGCAAGCTGCGCCGGCCCGCCGGCGGCGTCGTAGGCGAACCCCTCGCGTACCCAGTACTCGAATCCGCCGAGCATCTCCTTGACCGGGTGGCCGAGCAATGCGAACTCGAGCGCGGCACGGGTGGCCCCGTTGCATCCGGGCCCCCAGCAGTAGACGACGACCGGCGTGCCGGCAGCAATCCGCGACGCGGCCTCGGTCGCGATTCGCCGACCCGGCAGGTGCAGGGCGCCGGGCACGTGCCCCTGGGCCCACGAGGCATCACTACGGGTGTCGACGAGCACGAAACCGGGGTCGGACCGCGGTTCCGAGCCGGCGAGCGCGGCGGCAACGTCCGAGACGTCGGACTCGAAGCCGAGTCGGCCCCGGAAGTGCGCGATCGCCGCGTCACGGCCTGCGATGTGCGCAAAGAGCGCGGGTGCCGGTGAGGGTGCAGTTGCTGCGGCCGGCGGCGGGGTCGTGGTCGTCTCGGTCATGCTCTTCACCCTGTCACCCGGCAGCGGTCGAGGGCAGGAGAAATCACGCCGTCGTGGCGCGACATCCCGCCACTGGTCACCGTCGGCGCAGGCGGACGACACGTCGTCCCGCGAGACGATGGGCGTCGCTCGGGATGACGCTCGGGCTCAGCCCGCGAAGAAGGCGGTGACTGCGGCGCCGAGCGCGACGAGGTCGTCGACGTGTGCGAGCTCGCGCGCCGAGTGCATCGAGAGCAGGGGCACGCCGACGTCGACCGTGCGGATGCCGAGTCGGGTCGCCGAGAGCGGGCCGATCGTCGAACCGCACGGGATCGAGTTGTTCGAGACGAACGGCTGCGTGGCGACCCCGGCCTGTCGGCACACCGCGGCCCACAAGGCCGCCCCTTCTGCGTCGCTCGCATAACGCTGGTTGGCGTTGAGCTTGAGGAGCGGGCCGCCGCCCAGCACGGGACGGTTCACCGGGTCGTGTCGATCGGGATAGTTCGGGTGCACCGCATGGCCTGCGTCCGAGGAGACGATCCAGGATGCCGCGTACGCACGCCGACGCTCGATGTCGCCGGCACCGAGCCCGGCGCCGATGCGCACGAGCACGTCGTCGAGGAACGGGCCGCTCGCACCCGATCGCGACTCCGAGCCGAGCTCCTCGTGATCGAATGCCGCGAGCACGCTCACGTGGCCGGCGTCGCTTGGCGCCTCGAGCAGGGCGACGAGTCCGGCGTAGACCGAGCTCAGGTTGTCCATGCGGCCCGACGCGAACAGGGCATCGCCGAGTCCGAACCGCGCCGGCGCCTGCGTGTCGGCGGCGAGCACGTCATGTCCGACGATGCGCTCGGCGTCGACCCCGGCCGAGGCCGCGAGCACGTCGAGGATCTCCCCTGAGCCGCCCGCACCCCAGATCGGCTGCACATGACGCTGCTTGTCGAGGGTGAGACCCTTGTTGACCTCGCGGTC
This sequence comes from Agromyces laixinhei, assembly GCF_006337065.1. Classification (NCBI taxonomy): domain Bacteria; kingdom Bacillati; phylum Actinomycetota; class Actinomycetes; order Micrococcales; family Microbacteriaceae; genus Agromyces; species Agromyces laixinhei. The sequence continues at coordinate 2,922,877 of NZ_CP040872.1, forward strand.
GAGGTGGATCGCGAGCTGCGGAATGCGCAGCATGGGCCCGGTGCGCACGAGATGCGTTGCACCGTCGTCGGTGACGATGCGGCCGGCGAGTTCGAGTTCGCGATCGAGCCACGAGTTCAGGAGCGGCCCGCCGTAGACCTCGACGCCCACCTGCAGCAACCCCTCTGAACTCGTGGTCGGGCGCGGCTTCAGCTTGAACGACGGCGAGTCGGTGTGGGCGCCGAGCACCCGGAACGGTGTCGCAGCATCGGCGGTCGCCGGGGCGACCCAGGCGACGACGGCACCGTCGCGCACGACCACGTGGCGGCCACCGACCGGCCACTCGTCACGTTCATCGAGCCGCTCGAAGCCGGCGGACTGGAGGCGCCGGGCGACCTCGGCGGCGGCGTGGTACGACGACGGGGAGGCGCGGACGAAGTCGGCGAAGTCGGCGATGTAGGCGTCGGTGGGCGTAACGGGCATCCCCCTATCCAACACCCGCGGTCGTCGCTACGCGAACCGCACGACCGCCTGCAGTCGCGATCGCACCTCCATGACCTCGGTGCCGCCGAGATGCGGCGACCCCGGAAGCCCGTCGCGCACGGCGCTCGCGAGACGTGAGCGCCGCACGAGTGCGACGACGGCACCCCGATTGGTGCCGCCGAGTTCGAGGGGTTCGTCGGCCTGCTCGTCGGGGACGACGATGACGAGCGCGGTCGCCTTGACCTTGGCGGCACGCCCGATGGCCTTGGCCCGGGCCGCGAGCGCACGCACCGGCCGCTCGCCGCTGAGCGATTCGCCGACGAGTTCGCCGCGCTTCATCGAGACGATGCCGCCCCAGTCTTCCGACTGGATCGCGAAGAGCCCCGTCGGGCCGAGCACGAGGTGGTCGAGCTTCGGCGGCAGATCGCGACCCGCGGCATCCGTGGCCACGTCGTGCCAGACCGTGTAGGCGATGCCGAGCGTCGAGAGCGTACGGGCGCTCGCCTCCTCGGCGAGCGCGTTGGCGAGCACGTGACGGATGTCACGGGGCGCACTTCGCACGAAGGCGGGGTCGTACGGGTCCTCGAGGTTCACCCCGCGACCGGCCCACTCACGGATCAGCCCGAGGTACCGCTCGCGCGACAACCCGCCGGGGTGTCCATAGGTGCGGGCGAGCGGACGCGAGTCGCGCCGCGGCCTCGGCGCTGCCGGGGCCCACGCCTCGTGGCTCGGCGCGGGTGCAGCGCCGCCACGGGCGCCACGGTCGAAGAGCGCCCGTGCATCGGGGGTGCCGACGAGTTCCCAGGCGAGCTGCACGGCGTGGAATCGCACGACGTCGCCGCCGGTGTCGGGGTGAGCGCTGCGGAGCGCCCGGCGGTAGGCGAGGCGAAGTGCCGCGTCGTCTGCATCAGAGGGGACGCCGAGCACCTCGTACGGGGAGGCGGAGAGCGGACTTTCGGGCATGGGCTCGCTTTCGATGTGCGACCACGACAATACCGCGGGTCGCCTGTGCACGGGTCTAGACTGCCGACCATCGGGGCCCGAACGGGCTACGGGAGGGCCGGGTTGCTCGTGGATATCAACTATTGGGCGGTCGCCGTCGCCACGTTGTCAACCATGGCGGTCGGCTCGATCTGGTACACGCCGAAGGTGTTCGGCAACTACTGGATGCGTGTGGCGAAAGTCGACGACTCCGGCGAGCGCGGGGCCGTCGGCCCGATCCTCACCACGCTCATCGTGAGTTTCATCTCGGCCTGGGTGCTCGCGATCGCGGCTCAGGTCGCGTGGACGGCGCTCGGCGGCAGCTACCTGCTGATTGCCGTCACGACGGGCATCATGCTGTGGGCCGGATTCACCGCCGCGCGCTTCATCACCCACGACGTGTTCGAGGGGCGTCCGGCCGGCCTGACCATCCTGAACATCGCACACGAGTTCGTGACCGTGGTCGTGATGGCGCTCATCATCGGCGTGTGGCCGCCGGCCGGCACCGTCTGAGACCGGGCGCACTCGCACGTCATCGATTCGTCATCTGGCGTCCACGTCGGGTTGCGCTCTGTAACCCGTTGGTCACACGGTGCGTTTAGCGTTGATTACGATCGGAACAGGCGAGGGGAGGCGCGAATGACAGAGACGACACTCGAGCGACTGCGGCAAGATGCACGCGACGAACTCGCCGCGCTCATCGAGCTCCGCTGCCGTCTCGGCGAGGACCCGTGGGTGTTCCTGCCCGACCTGCCCTCCGTCGACGAGCAGGTCGTCGCCACACTCCGTGAAGATCGCCTCCACTCCGAACGCTGGCGCACGATTCGTGCGCGCGCCTATCACCCGGCCGCTCGCGGCGGCGACATCGCGAAGTTCGAGTTCGAGTTGCTGCGCGAGATCGCCCTCGAGCACCCAGAGCTCAGCTCTGCGGTGTGGTCGGTGCTCGACCGGGTGCCGTCGCGCTGGTGACGCGTTGCACGCGCATCCAGGTGATGAATCCGAAGATCGTGAACAGGCCGTAGAACACGTAGAGCAGCGCCGAAGCGTAGTACCCGGCACTCACGAGCAGCGGCACGCCGACGATGTCGACCGCGACCCAGATCAGCCAGAACTCGGTCCACCCCTTGGCCATGCCCCAGGTGGCGAGCAGTGACCCCATGAAGATCCAGGCATCGGCCCAGACCGGTTCGAACGAGCCGAGGGCGCGGAAGACCGGCGTCAGCACGAGCGTGCCGCCGACGAGTGCTGCGCCGAGCAGGATGCGCGCCCGCATGCTCGCCCACCTCGGCTCGACCGCCGTGGCGCTCACCTGCCGGTGCTGCGACCAGCGCACCCAGCCGTAGGTCGACACGGCGATGAACATGAGCTGCCGCCCGGCCTGGCCGAGAAGGTTCACCGGGTTCGGCGTCTCGAAGAGGGCGCCCATGAACACCGTGAAGAGCAGTGCGTTGCCCACGATGCCGACCGGCCACGCCCAGACCTTGCGCCGGAGGCCGCCGAGTGCGCTCGCGAGCCCGAACACGTTGCCGACGATCTCACGCCAGAGAACCACCTGGTCGCCGATCACGAGCTGTGCGTCGAAGAGCCACTCGATGGGGCTCATGACGAATCGGTTCGGGCTTCATCGACCGCTGCTCGCGCACGCGAACGGCGGGTCACGAGCAGCGCGATGAGTCGCCATCCCAGCAGGAAGGCGGCGAGCGTCAACGTCGCGACGATGATGAAGGCGAACTGCGTGCCCTGACCGCTCACGACACGCAGCAGCATGCCCCCGAGCACCGTCACCGCCCAGACCGTGACACCGGTCGGCCATACGGCGAGCGGATGCCTCCAAGCTCGCGCGACGAGCCAGCCTGACACCAGCGCTGCGAGGAACGGCCAGGCCGTGCCTGCGATGCCGGCGAAGTCGATCCCCTCAGCATGGGTTCGCCGACCGATCGACACGAAGACGATGACGAGCACCGCATCGAGCAGCAGTGCTGTCACGATCGTTCCGGCACGGGCGTTCGCGGACTGCGTCATGCTCTCATCGTACGGATCCAGGGGGTGCGCCGTGCGGCCCGAGCGCGCCGAGCATCGACGCTTCGCCCACCGGCAGCGCGCAGACGAACGCCTCGCAGCGGTAGGCGACGGCCTCGCCCCTGCGCGCCGTGCGGCCCTCGAACAACGCGAACCCCGCCTCGGCGAACTCGCGCGCCTGCCGCTCGTCGACGATCAGGGCGACGGATGCCTCGTGCCCCCGTGTCGCCGAGATCAGCTCTCGCTCGGCGTCGCCGACGAGAACTTCCGCGTCACCATCGGCGTCACGATCGGGAACGACGGTCACGAGTTGCACCACCGGGGCCGCGAGCCTCGCCATGAGTGCGAGTGCGCCGCCGAAGGCGATCGGCCGCGTCAACGCGATGCCGGACACCGAGGCCATGGCGGCGACCGCCGCGGCGAGGTAGGCATCGCCCGCGCCCAGCAGGTACAGCCGCCACGCGGCATCCGCACACGCCGTGAGCCCTGACGGGGTCGCACCCTCCGCCGGGTCATCCGGCAGTTCCAGACCACGGGCTCGCAGCACGGGATCCCCTCCTCCGGGCGCTGCGAACGGGAGCCGCCCGTCGCCGTCGGCGACCTCGTCGATGGCTTCGTTCGCGGCCGCCATCGCAGCATCGACGAGCGCCCTGGCGGCGACCGCGTAACGCGGCTCACCAGTCGCCGCGGCGAGATCGAGCAACCCGCCTGCGAACATGCCGGTGTCTTCGAGAGTCGCGACGGCGCCCGATGCGCGGCCGTCGAGCGATGCCCGCACGAGACCGCCGTCCGGCCGCACATGAGAGGCCAACAGCAGCTCGGCGGCGCGGCGAGCGCCGGCGAGCGACGTCTCGGCATCGCGCACGAAACCGTGCCGTGCGAGCGCGCTGATCGCGAGACCGTTCCAGCCGGTGAGGACCTTCTCATCGAGCGACGGCGGGGCCAGCCTCGCCCGCCCCTCGGCGTGCTGACGGTAGTACCCGCCCTCGCTTCGCACGCCGTCGATCGTACTCTCGGAGTCCTGGGCGCTCGCGAAGCCGCCTCCCGGCAGCTGCATCCGCCCGGCGAGGAAGCGCGCCACCCCGTCGGCGATCGCCGTCGCGTGTTCGTCGGCGGTCCGGCTGAGCTCCGTCGCGACCCGCAGGAGGAGGGAGTTGTCGGTCAGCATTCGCTCGTAGTGCGGCTCCGTCCAGTCCGCCTTCGTGGCATAGCGGAAGAAGCCGCCGTCGATCGGGTCGCGGAGCGGCGAGGCGCCCATGAGCCGCATGGTGCGTGCGGCGAGCGATCGACCGGGCTCCCCCGCCGCGACGAGGAACTCGAGCACCGGAGCCACCGGGAACTTCGGCGCACCGCCGAATCCGCCGTGGCTTCGGTCCTCCTGCGCGCTGAGCGCGCCAACCGCGGCCTGCAGCAGATCGGCACCCGGCAACGCACCGCCGGTCGGTGCAGCGGATGCCGCGGCCAGTGCCTCACCGACCGCCGACGCCGTCTCGTCGAGCTGAGGGCGGCGCTCACGCCACGCTTCGGCGACGGCCGCGAGCACCTCACTGAACGACGGCCCGCCGCGCAGGGCCCGGGGAGGGAAGTACGTGCCCGCGTAGAACGCCCGCCCGTCTGGCGTCGCGAAGACCGTGAGCGGCCAGCCCAGCTCGCGCGTGAACGCCGATGCCGCCGCGAGATAGCTCGCATCGACGTCAGGATGCTCCTCGCGGTCGACCTTGATCGCGACGAAGCCGTCGTTGAGCAGCGCCGCGACCGCCGGGTCGCTGAAGCTCTCCCGCGCCATCAGGTGGCACCAGTGGCACGTGGCGTAGCCGATCGAGATGAGCATCGGCACGTCGCGGTCGCGTGCGGCGGCGAACGCCTCCTCACCCCACGGGTACCAGCCGACCGGGTTCGACGCGTGCGCACGCAGGTAGGGGCTCATGGCTTCGGCGAGACGACTGCCCATGTACCTCAGACTAGTGACCGCCGTCTGCTCGGCGCCGGGAACGCGAAAAGGCCGCCCGAACGGGGCGGCCTGCTGAGATGCTGCACTCACGGCGGAGAGGCATCTCTGAAGCGAAGAGAGCCGCCCAACCTTGGGCGGCTCTCTTCGAAATAATGTCCGGCGGTGTCCTACTCTCCCACAGGGTCCCCCCTGCAGTACCATCGGCGCTGCGAGTCTTAGCTTCCGGGTTCGGAATGTGTCCGGGCGTTTCCCTCGCGCTATGGCCGCCGAAACTCTAGAACCAACGGGCCCCGGTGTTGTTGGGGTGGTTGGTGGTCTCGGTGACCGCACCGTGCCGTCCCCGGGTGTGTGGGGGGTTGGGTGGTGCGGGTGTTGTTTCAGTGTTGAGTTGTTGGGTTTCCGTCTGAAGGGAACCACAGAGTGGACGCGAGCGATCGTTGGCCACACACACGGCCTTTACATGAAATGTGTTCAAACATGTGTGTGTAGTGATTATCAAGTTATCGGCTTATTAGTACCGGTCAGCTGCGACAGTCGTTAGTCCTGTCTTCCACATCCGGCCTATCAACCCAGTCGTCTGGCTGGGAGCCTCTCACCCCGAAGGGTATGGAAATCTCATCTCGAGGCCGGCTTCCCGCTTAGATGCTTTCAGCGGTTATCCATCCCGAACGTAGCTAACCAGCGGTGCTCCTGGCGGAACAACTGGCACACCAGAGGTTCGTCCAACCCGGTCCTCTCGTACTAGGGTCAGATCCTCTCAAATTTCCTACGCGCGCAGCGGATAGGGACCGAACTGTCTCACGACGTTCTAAACCCAGCTCGCGTACCGCTTTAATGGGCGAACAGCCCAACCCTTGGGACCTACTCCAGCCCCAGGATGCGACGAGCCGACATCGAGGTGCCAAACCATGCCGTCGATATGGACTCTTGGGCAAGATCAGCCTGTTATCCCCGAGGTACCTTTTATCCGTTGAGCGACAGCGCTTCCACAAGCCACTGCCGGATCACTAGTCCCGACTTTCGTCCCTGCTCGACCTGTCAGTCTCACAGTCAAGCTCCCTTGTGCACTTACACTCGCCACCTGATTGCCAACCAGGTTGAGGGAACCTTTGGGCGCCTCCGTTACTTTTTGGGAGGCAACCGCCCCAGTTAAACTACCCACCAGGCACTGTCCCTGAACCGGATCACGGTTCGAAGTTAGATATCCAGAGTGACCAGAGTGGTATTTCAACAATGACTCCACCGACACTAGCGTGCCAGCTTCATAGTCTCCCACCTATCCTACACAAGCCACACCGAACACCAATACCAAGCTGTAGTAAAGGTCACGGGGTCTTTCCGTCCTGCTGCGCGTAACGAGCATCTTTACTCGTAATGCAATTTCGCCGAGTTCGCGGTTGAGACAGCTGGGAAGTCGTTACGCCATTCGTGCAGGTCGGAACTTACCCGACAAGGAATTTCGCTACCTTAGGATGGTTATAGTTACCACCGCCGTTTACTGGGGCTTAAATTCTCAGCTTCGCTCCGAAGAGCTAACCGGTCCTCTTAACCTTCCAGCACCGGGCAGGCGTCAGTCCGTATACATCGTCTTGCGACTTCGCACGGACCTGTGTTTTTAGTAAACAGTCGCTTCCCACTGGTCTCTGCGGCCCTGCAGCGCTTCCCCAAGCAAGTTGGTTCACGCCTCAGGCCCCCCTTCTCCCGAAGTTACGGGGGCATTTTGCCGAGTTCCTTAACCACGATTCTCTCGATCTCCTTGGTATTCTCTACCTGACCACCTGAGTCGGTTTGGGGTACGGGCGGCTGGAACCTCGCGTCGATGCTTTTCTCGGCAGCATAGGATCACCCACTTTTCATCCGCATCGCGTCTCAACCATCTGGACCGCGGATTTGCCTACGGTCCGGTCTACACGCTTGCCCCGGGTCAACCATCGCCCGGGTTGGGCTACCTTCCTGCGTCACACCTGTTAATACGCTCACTCCACCAGATGGGGTCGCATGCCGCCACACGATCGTCCCCGAAGGGATCCACGCGTCTTGGGATGCTTAGCACTCCTGATTTCATGTGGGCGGTTCTTCGCCGGTACGGGAATATCAACCCGTTGTCCATCGACTACGCCTGTCGGCCTCGCCTTAGGTCCCGACTTACCCAGGGCAGATTAGCTTGACCCTGGAACCCTTGGTCTTCCGGAGGACGGGTTTCTCACCCGTCTTTCGCTACTCATGCCTGCATTCTCACTCGTGTGGCCTCCACGGCTGGATCACTCCGCCGCTTCACTGCCCACACGACGCTCTCCTACCCATCAACACGGCTGGACCACGAAGGCCTACCACAAATGTCAATGCCACAACTTCGGTGGCGTGCTTGAGCCCCGTTACATTGTCGGCGCGGAATCACTTGACCAGTGAGCTATTACGCACTCTTTCAAGGGTGGCTGCTTCTAAGCCAACCTCCTGGTTGTCTGTGCAACTCCACATCCTTTCCCACTTAGCACGCGCTTAGGGACCTTAGTTGGTGGTCTGGGTTGTTTCCCTCTCGACGATGAAGCTTATCCCCCACCGTCTCACTGCTGCGCTCTCACTTACCGGCATTCGGAGTTTGGCTGACGTCAGTAACCTGTTGAGGCCCATCGGCCATCCAGTAGCTCTACCTCCGGCAAGAAACACGCAACGCTGCACCTAAATGCATTTCGGAGAGAACCAGCTATCACGAAGTTTGATTGGCCTTTCACCCCTATCCACAGCTCATCCCCTCCATTTTCAACTGAAGTGGGTTCGGTCCTCCACGCGCTCTTACACGCGCTTCAACCTGGCCATGGATAGATCACTTCGCTTCGGGTCTAGGACCTGCGACTGAATCGCCCTATTCAGACTCGCTTTCGCTACGGCTACCCCACACGGGTTAACCTCGCCACAGATCACTAACTCGCAGGCTCATTCTTCAAAAGGCACGCTGTCACCCCAACAAGGAGGCTCCAACGGTTTGTAAGCAAACGGTTTCAGGTACTATTTCACTCCCCTCCCGGGGTACTTTTCACCTTTCCCTCACGGTACTTGTCCGCTATCGGTCATCTGGGAGTATTTAGGCTTATCAGGTGGTCCTGACAGATTCACGCGGGATTTCTCGGGCCCCGCGCTACTTGGGATACCTCTCCGGGCCGCCAGGCATTTCGACTACGGGACTCACACCCACTCCGGTCCGCCTTTCAATGCGGTTCGTCTATACCCGACGCGTCACCGTGACTGCACGGCAGTACAATCCGAAAGGTCCCACAACCCCGACCATGCAACCCCTGCCGGGTATCACACATGGCTCGGTTTAGCCTGATCCGCGTTCGCTCGCCACTACTGACGGAATCACTATTGTTTTCTCTTCCTGTGGGTACTGAGATGTTTCACTTCCCCACGTTCCCTCTACCCGCCCTATATATTCAGGCGGGAGTCACCAGGTCACCCAAAGGGCCTGGCGGGGTTTCCCCATTCGGAAATCCTCGGATCACAGCTCGTTTATCAGCTCCCCGAGGCTTATCGCAGATTACGACGTCCTTCTTCGGCTCCAGATGCCAAGGCATCCACCGTTTGCTCTTAGAAACTTGAAATCACATGAGATCGAATCGTGCAACACCACCCACAGGGCGATGCTGCAAAAATTGACCAGTGAACACGCCGACCAACACACCCGAAAGCATGCCATCGGCGTCTCACCTATTGTGAAACAGCCCAAACGGGCTGCTTCTAAGATGCTCGCGTCCACTATGTAGTTCTCAACAGACGGCCAGAACCCCCACACCCACCAACAACACAGCTGGCATCAGCGAAGGCCTGTAAGAAACCATCACCCCGAACCGAAGTCCAGGAATCGTCCGGTCCCTCAGGACCCAACAGCGTGCAACGTACCCGACCGGCCGGCCCCAACCCTTCCAACCACCCCCCGAAGGAAGCGGCGTACTAAGTCTGAACCAGACAGACGAGCACCCATGTCCAATGTTCCACCCATGAGCTGCCAGCAGACCCAATCTCATACTCCGAATGAGCAGAGCCGGCCTGATCTGGCATGCCTGGACCACCAAAAGTGGCCAGTGCTCCTTAGAAAGGAGGTGATCCAGCCGCACCTTCCGGTACGGCTACCTTGTTACGACTTAGTCCTAATCACCGATCCCACCTTCGACGGCTCCCTCCACAAGGGTTAGGCCACCGGCTTCGGGTGTTACCGACTTTCATGACTTGACGGGCGGTGTGTACAAGGCCCGGGAACGTATTCACCGCAGCGTTGCTGATCTGCGATTACTAGCGACTCCGACTTCATGAGGTCGAGTTGCAGACCTCAATCCGAACTGAGACCGGCTTTTTGGGATTCGCTCCGCCTTACGACATCGCAGCCCTTTGTACCGGCCATTGTAGCATGCGTGAAGCCCAAGACATAAGGGGCATGATGATTTGACGTCATCCCCACCTTCCTCCGAGTTGACCCCGGCAGTCTCATATGAGTTCCCACCATGACGTGCTGGCAACATACGACGAGGGTTGCGCTCGTTGCGGGACTTAACCCAACATCTCACGACACGAGCTGACGACAACCATGCACCACCTGTAACCGAGTGTCCAAAGAGTTCCACATTTCTGCGGCGTTCTCGGTCATGTCAAGCCTTGGTAAGGTTCTTCGCGTTGCATCAATTAATCCGCATGCTCCGCCGCTTGTGCGGGCCCCCGTCAATTCCTTTGAGTTTTAGCCTTGCGGCCGTACTCCCCAGGCGGGGCGCTTAATGCGTTAGCTACGACACGGAAACCGTGGAAAGGTCCCCACATCTAGCGCCCAACGTTTACGGCATGGACTACCAGGGTATCTAATCCTGTTCGCTCCCCATGCTTTCGCTCCTCAGCGTCAGTTACGGCCCAGAGAACTGCCTTCGCCATCGGTGTTCCTCCTGATATCTGCGCATTCCACCGCTACACCAGGAATTCCATTCTCCCCTACCGCACTCCAGTCTGCCCGTACCCACTGCAGGCCCGAGGTTGAGCCTCGGGATTTCACAGCAGACGCGACAAACCGCCTACGAGCTCTTTACGCCCAATAATTCCGGACAACGCTCGGACCCTACGTATTACCGCGGCTGCTGGCACGTAGTTAGCCGGTCCTTTTTCTGCAAGTACCGTCAAGCCCGAAGGCCCTTCTTCCTTACTAAAAGCGGTTTACAACCCGAAGGCCGTCATCCCGCACGCGGCGTTGCTGCATCAGGCTTGCGCCCATTGTGCAATATTCCCCACTGCTGCCTCCCGTAGGAGTCTGGGCCGTGTCTCAGTCCCAGTGTGGCCGGTCACCCTCTCAGGCCGGCTACCCGTCGACGCCTTGGTGAGCCATTACCTCACCAACAAGCTGATAGGCCGCGAGTCCATCCCAAACCGAAAAACTTTCCACCCCACACCATGCGGTGCAAGGTCCTATCCGGTATTAGACGTCGTTTCCAACGCTTATCCCAGAGTCCAGGGCAGGTTACTCACGTGTTACTCACCCGTTCGCCACTAATCCCCCCAGCAAGCTGGAGATCATCGTTCGACTTGCATGTGTTAAGCACGCCGCCAGCGTTCGTCCTGAGCCAGGATCAAACTCTCCAAAAAAAATGGTTCCCAACACCCAAAGGCATCAGGGAGTTCGTTCACTGACAGAGAAACAACTGACTATCCAAAATCAAATTGTCCATCAATCAAAGGAATCCCACCCCACCAAAACGGCAGGGACAGGGTTCAAAAATTGGCATTGAACATAGTGCACGCTGTTGAGTTCTCAAGAAACGGACGCACCCGAGTTTCGGCCTCACGACCTGCCCTCAGGGCAACCTGTCTACTGTACCACTTCGCCTGCCGGACTCGATCACTCGATGTCGTTCGGCACGGTGAACCGCGTTCCAGCACAGTGATCTGAAGATCACTTGGCTTGAACCGCAGTTGATTCACACAACACGAACCTGATCCGAAGATCATCTTCGTTCCGAAGTGGGGTTTTCATCTTAGGCTTGAAATCACCGAGTCGCAATGCGACTTCGAGGCTATTTGGCTAAGAATCTCGCCGTCTCGGCGCAGAAGCCCGATCTCTCGGTTTCTTCCCGCACCGCCGTGGCGATGAGTAAGAATCTACGCGGCCCCGGCACCCCTGCCAAATCCAGCTCGCATCCCGGGCGTGTCGCGCCGAAACGCGCAGACCTGCGGCCTCCGTCAGCGCTGAGACGACGGCCGGTGCCAGCGCCGGATCCAGTGCGGCCAGGCGACTCATCGCGGTCAGTCGTCGGGGTGCGAACCCACCCGGCCCTCACGCTCGAGTGCCGTGATCGCGCCCATCTCGGCCTCGCTCAACTCGAAGTCGAAGACATCGAAGTTCTCGGCCATGCGCGCGCGACGGTTCGACTTCGGAAAGATGATGTGGCCGCGCTGCAGGTGCCAACGGATCACGACCTGGGCGGGGCTCTTGCCGTGCGTCGCGGCGGCGCCGGCGACCTCGGGCAGCTCGAAGAGCGGGTACTTGCCCTGACCCAGCGGGCCCCACGCCTCGATCGCGATGCCGTGCTCCTCGGCGAACGCCGTGGTGGCCGGCTGCTGGTGAGCAGGGTGCAGCTCGATCTGGTCGACGGCCGGCACGACGTCGGTCTCGGTGAGCAGCCGCTCGAGATGGCCCACGAGGAAGTTCGAGACGCCGATCGAGCGCGCGCGACCGCTCTCGCGCAGTTGTTCGAGCGACCGCCAGGCCTCGACGTACCGGTCGTCCTTCGGCGACGGCCAGTGGATCAGGTAGAGGTCGGCGTAGTCGAGACCCAACCGTTCGAGGCTCGCATCGAATGCATCGAGCGCCCTGCCGTGGTCGTCGTTCCAGAGCTTCGTCGTGATGAAGAGCTCTTCACGCTGGAGACCTGATTCGGCGATCGCGGCGCCGACGCCCGCCTCGTTGCCGTAGATGCGGGCGGTGTCGATGTGGCGATAGCCGACCTCGAGCGCGTCGCTGACGATGCGCGTCGTTTCGTCGGGATCGACCTTGAAGACGCCGAAACCGAGTTGCGGAATCGAGTGCCCGTCGTTGAGCTGGATGCGGGGAACGGAAGCCATGTTCCATCCCACCACGAGTGCACGCGGTCGACATGGCGGTTCGCTGCCCGCGAATCAGGCGGAGCGCGACGTGACGGGCCCACCGGCGTCTCGACCTCGGTCGACATGAGGCAGTTCTCCCACGACACCGTTCACGCCGCATACGATGGAGGGCTGTGCTTGCTGCGATCACCTACCCCGCCGAGCTGCCGGTCTCCCGGCAGCGCGAAGAGATCGCGCGCGCCATCCGTGAGAACCAGGTCGTCATCGTCGCCGGCGCGACCGGCTCCGGCAAGACCACGCAGCTGCCGAAGATCTGCCTCGAACTCGGCCGCGAGTCGATCGGCCACACGCAGCCGCGGCGGCTCGCCGCCCGCACGATCGCCGAGCGCATCGCCGAGGAACTCGGCGAAGAGGTCGGCGGGGCCGTCGGCTACCAGGTGCGGTTCACCGACAAGGCGACCGCATCGACCCGCATCAAGCTGATGACCGACGGCATCCTGCTGAACGAGATGCACCACGACCGGATGCTGCGCCGGTACGACACGATCATCATCGACGAGGCGCACGAGCGCAGCCTCAACATCGACTTCCTGCTCGGCTACCTCAAGCAGTTGCTGCCGAAGCGCCCCGACCTGAAAGTCATCGTCACGAGCGCGACGATCGACCCCGAGAGCTTCGCCAGGCACTTCGCGGATGCATCCGGCGAACCGGCCCCGATCATCGAGGTGTCGGGCCGCACGTTCCCCGTCGAGATCCGCTATCGCCCGCTCGTGGCCGAGGACGCGGCGAGCGACGACCCCGACGAGGCCGCCGGCCCCGCACACGGCGGCCGGACCGCGGCCGACGACAAGGACTACCTGCAGGGCATCATCGAGGCGCTCGACGAGCTCGACCGGGAGTCTCGCGGCGACGTACTGGTCTTCCTCTCCGGCGAGAACGAGATCCGCGACGCCGAAGAGGCCGTGCGCGGGCACTACTCGGGACGCGGGGCATCCGTCACCGAGGTGCTGCCGCTCTACGGCCGTCTCTCGGCGGCCGACCAGCACCGCGTGTTCCAGCCCTCGACCGTCGCCGGGGTCAGGCGCCGGGTGGTACTCGCGACGAACGTCGCCGAGACGAGCCTCACGGTGCCGGGCATCAAGTACGTGATCGATGCGGGAACCGCGCGAATCAGCCGCTACTCCGTGCGCTCGAAGGTGCAGCGGTTGCCGATCGAGGCGATCTCGCAGGCCTCGGCGAACCAGCGCTCTGGCCGGTCGGGCCGCACGAGCGACGGCATCGCGATCCGCCTGTACTCCGAAGAGGACTTCGCGAATCGCGCGGAGTTCACCGAGCCCGAAGTGCTTCGCACGAATCTCGCGGCGGTCATCCTGCAGATGATCTCGCTCGGCCTCGGCGATATCGAGGCCTTCCCGTTCCTGACGCCGCCCGACGCCCGCGGTGTGAAAGACGGCGTCGAGCTCCTGCGCGAGCTCGGGGCCGTCGACGCGGCAGGTTCCGGCAACGGGCCGCGACTGACGAAGGTCGGGCGGGCGCTCGCGAAACTGCCGATCGAGCCCCGATTCGGCCGAATGGTCGTGGAGTCGAAGCAGCACGGGGTGAGCCGCGAGGTGCTCGCGATCGTCGCCGGCCTCACGATCCAGGATCCGCGGGAGCGTCCGCTCGAGCGACGCCAGCAGGCCGACGAGCAGCACGCCCGCTTCGCCGATCCGACGAGCGACTTCATCACCCTCCTGAACCTCTGGAACCATCTCGAGACGCAGCAGCGCGAGCTCGGTTCGAGCGCGTTCCGGCGCATGTGCAAGAACGAGTTCCTGAACTACCTGCGCGTGCGCGAGTGGAACGACGTCTACCGGCAGTTGCGACAGATGAGTCGGCCGCTCGGGCTCGTGATCGACGACAGCCCTTCGGCGGGCCCGGGGAAGGGTGTCGACCTCATCCACAAGTCGCTGCTGGCGGGCCTGCTCAGCCACATCGGCCTGAAGGACTCCCCTGCGAGCTCGACCCGGTCGGGCACCCGCGGGCCCGCGGCATCCGGCGGTCGAAAGCCCAAGGGCGAGTACCTCGGTGCCCGGCAGTCGCGCTTCCTGATCTTCCCCGGCTCTGCGCTTGCGAAGAAGCAGCCCGACGCGATCATGAGTGCCGAGCTCGTCGAGACGAGCCGGCTCTTCGCGCGCATGAACGCGGCGATCGATCCGGCCTGGGCCGAGCCGCTCGCGGGCTCGCTCGTCAAGCGCAGCCACAGCGAGCCGCACTGGGAGAAACGCCAGGGAGCCGCCGTCGCGTACGAGAAGGTGACGCTCTACGGTGTGCCGATCGTCGCACGCCGGCGCATCCAGCTCGCCCGTATCGATCAGCCGTACGCCCGCGAACTCTTCCTCCGGCACGCGCTCGTCGAGGGCGACTGGCCGAGCGACATCCGCCGCGACCGGCTCTTCGATTTCGATCGGCAGAATCGCAAGCTCCGCGCCGAGCTCGAGGCCGTCGAGGAGCGCAGCCGCCGACGCGACATCCTCTTCGACGACGAGGCCGTCTTGGAGTTCTACGACGCGCGCATCCCCGCCGACGTCACCTCGACCCGGCTCTTCGAGACCTGGTGGCGCCAAGCGAAACAGGACTCGCCCGAGCTGCTGACGATGACGGCCGAAGCGCTCGCCCCCGAAGCCGCGCCCGCGATCGACGAAGACGCGTTCCCGCCGAGTTGGCGACAGGACGACCAGACGTTCGCGCTGCACTACCGCTTCGAGCCCGGGGCATCCGACGACGGCGTCACCGTGCAGCTGCCGCTCGTGCTGCTCGCGCGGCTCCGCCGAGAGGGCTTCGACCGGCAGGTGCCGGGTCTCCGCACCGAACTGGTCACTGCCATGATCAAGGCGCTGCCGAAGGTGATCCGCCGCAACGTCGTGCCCGCGGCCGACTGGGCCGCGAAGATCGTCGCCGAACTCGGCGAAGCGGATGCCCCGGCGGGGCTGTCGTTCGCAGGCGAGGTCGCCGCCGTGATCACACGTCTCACGCACACGCCCGTGACGGGCGCCGACTTCGCGATGGACCGCGTGCCGGCCCATCTGGTGATGTCGTTCCGCGTCGTCGATGGGCGGGGGAAGCAGCTCGCCGTCGGCAAGGACCTCCGGGGGCTCCAGGCGCAGCTCGCCGACCGGGCCCGAGATGCCGTGGCCGACACCTTCGCGGGGCCGGCGCGAGGCGAGCGCGGGCGACGCGGCCCGCGGCCCGTCGACAGTGCCGGCGCGATCACCCCCGGCTCGGTCGCGGCCGCCGGCGAATCGGCGCGCTCCGGCATCGAGCGCAGCGGCCTCACGAGCTGGGACTTCGCCGAACTGCCCCGCTTCGTCGACACGACCGTCGGCGGCAACCGGGTGCGCGCCTACCCGGCGCTCATCGACGACGGGCCCTCGGTGAGCATCAGGCTGCTCGCGACCCCCGAGGAGCAGGCGCGGGCCATGCCCGGCGGCATCCGTCGTCTGCTCATGCTCGCGACGCCGTCACCCGTCAACTACGTGCAGCAGCACCTCACGGGCAACGAGAAGCTCATCCTCGCGACGAGCCCGTACCCGGCGACGACCGCGCTCTTCTCCGACTGCCTCGTCGCGTGCATCAACGACGTGCTGTACCGCGTGAAGGATGACGGCATGCTCTTCACGAAGCTCGAGTTCGACACCGTGCGCGATCGCGTCTCGGGTGTGGTCATGGACACCATGTTCGAGACCGTCGGCCTCGTCGCCAGCACCCTCACCGCGCTCCGCACCGCCGAGAAGACCGTGAAGTCGGCGACGAGCATGGCGCTGCTGCCGGCCCTGAGCGATGCCAAGGAGCAGCTCGCAGGGCTCGTCTTTCCCGGTTTCGTCTCGCGGACGGGGCTCGAGCGGCTGCGGCACGTGCCGCGCTACCTCGAAGGCGTCACCATGCGCGTCGGCAAGCTCGCGGGCAACCCGGGTCGCGACCGGGTGTGGATGAACGAGGTGCAGACCGCGCTCGCACGGTTCGCCGACGCGGGCGGCACGATTCCGCCGGCGCCGGATGCACCGGCGAACGTCGTGCGCGCGCGCTGGCTCATCGAGGAGCTGCGCATCAGCCTCTTCGCGCAGGAGCTGCGAGCGGCCGAGAGCGTGTCGCTCCAGCGCATCACGAAGCTCCTCGCCTGAGCGGGCCGGGCCGGGCCGTCCGCGCCGTCGTCCTCGCGGCTTACAGCACCTTCGAGAGGAACGCCTGCGTGCGCGCGTGCTGCGGGTTCGCGAGCACCTCCCGCGGGTCGCCGGTCTCGACGACGACACCGCCGTCCATGAACACGAGCGTGTCGGCGACTTCACGGGCGAAGCCCATCTCGTGCGTGACGACGATCATGGTCATGCCGGTCTTCGCGAGTTCCTTCATGACGTCGAGCACCTCGCCGACGAGTTCTGGGTCGAGCGCCGAGGTGGGCTCGTCGAAGAGCATGAGCTTCGGATCCATCGCGAGTGCCCGCGCGATGGCCACGCGCTGCTGCTGCCCGCCCGAGAGATGTGCGGGGTAGTAGTCGGCGCGCTCGGCGAGGCCGACTCGGGCGAGCAGCTCATGGGCGCGATCCCTGGCCTTCGACTTCGACACACCCTTGACCTGGACGGGTGCCTCCATGACGTTCTCGAGTGCGGTCATGTGCGGGAACAGGTTGAAGCGCTGGAACACCATGCCGATGTCGCGACGCTGCTTCGCGGCATCCTTCTGATGCAACTCGTGCAGTCGATCACCGACTTCGCGGTAGCCGACGAGGGAACCGTCGACCGAGAGGCGCCCGCTGGAGACCCGCTCGAGGTGGTTGATGCAGCGCAGGAACGTCGACTTGCCCGAGCCCGAAGGGCCCACAAGGCAGAGCACCTGGCCGCGCCGCACTTCGAGGGAGATGTCTTTCAGCACCTCGTTGGAACCGAAGCTCTTCGAGACGTGTTCGGCGAGCACCATCGGCGGATGGGACGCCGTTTCGGGCTCGCCCGCGGCCGTCGATGCCGCAGTCTGTTCGCTCATCGAGCGTCTCCTCCGTGCTTGGCGGCGATCGCCGCTTCGGCGATCTCTGCGTCGACCGCATTCATCGCGCCGGTGACCGGACCCGGTCCGTTGTCTGGGCGTGCACCGACCCCGCGCGCGAAGCGCTTCTCGAGGAAGTACTGCCCGACCATCAGGATCGAGGTGATCGCGAGATACCAGATCGACGCGACGATCAGGAGCGGCACGGGTGCGAAGATCGCGGCCGAGATGTCGCGTGTGCGCGTGTACAGCTCGAGCGTGAACGGTACCGCGGTGACGAGCGAGGTCGTCTTCAGCATCGAGATGACCTCGTTGCCGGTCGGCGGGATGATCACGCGCATCGCCTGCGGCAGCACGATGCGGCGCATCGACTTGCCCCAGCCCATGCCGAGCGCGGTCGCCGCTTCGCTCTGGCCGTGATCGACCGACAGGAGGCCGGCACGCACGATCTCGGCCATATAGGCCGACTCGTTGAGCGCGAGGCCGATGACGGCCAGCCAGAAGGTGTTCAGCAGCGCCGTCGTCGGGAACGAGATCCACGGCTCCATGAACGGCACACCGAGGTCGATCGAGGTGTAGATCGTCGAGAGCAGGCCCCAGAACACGAGCTGCACGTAGACCGGGGTGCCGCGGAAGACCCACAGCCAGACCCATGCGATCGCCTTCAGCACGGGGTTCTCCGATTGGCGCATCACCGCGAGGATGACACCCAGCACGACGCCGATGACCATGGCGAGCACCGTGAGCAGCAGCGTGTACCCGGCCGCTTGCGAGACGCGCTGGTCGAAGACGTACTTGCCGACGGTCGGCCAGTCGAACGCCGCGCGCTGGGCAGCGTCGATGACGACGACGGCGACGATGGCGAGCAGTACGACGGCGAATGCGACGCGCCACGGATGCTTCACCCGCACGATCTTCGTGGGAACCTGGCCGGCGGCGGCGCTCGCCGGCGCGGGCGACGCTGCCCGGCCGGACGACGAGTCGTTCATCAGGTGCCCGCGTTGATCTCGATCGTGTCGACGGCGCCCGACTCGACACCCCACTCGGCGAGGATGTCACCGTAGGTGCCGTCGTCGATGAGCGACTGCATCGCGGCCTGGATCGCTGCGGAGAGCTCGGAGCCCTTCGCGACCGGGAAGCCGTACGGTGCAGAGTCGAACACCTCACCGGCCGCCTCGAGCTTTCCGTCGGTCTGCGCGATCGCGTAGCCGGTGACCGGCGAGTCGGCGCTCATGGCGTCGGCCTGGCCGAGCACCACGGCATTCGCCGCTGCATCCTGCGTGTCGAACGGCGTGATCTCGATCGCCGGCTTTCCGGCGTCGGTGCACGCCTGGCTCTTCGCGGGGAGTTCATCGGTGTGCTCGTAGGTCGTGGCCTGCACGGCGACCTTCAGACCGCAGGCGTCGTCGGGGTCGACGGTTGCGCCCGCCGGAGCTGCCCACAGGATGCCGGCGCTGTAGTAGTCGACGAAGTCGACCTGCTTCTGGCGCTCGGCGTTGTCGGTGAAGCTCGACATGCCCATGTCCATGGTGCCGCCGGTGATCGACGGGATGATCTTGTCGAAGCTCGCGATCTCGTACTCGATCTCGAGGCCGAGCTTGTCGCCGAGCGCCTCGACGAGGTCGACGTCCCACCCGATCGGGTTGCCGGCGTCGTCTTTGTACTCGTTCGGCGGATACGCGGCATCGGTGCCGACGCGGAGCACGCCGGCATCGGCGATCTCGGCCGGCAGCAGGGCGGCAGCGGCCTCGTCGACCTCGATGGCGGAGGCCGAGTCATCGGCCGGCGGTTCGTCGCCGCCGGTCGTGTTGTCGACACAGCCGGTGAAGAGGAGGACCGCGGCGGCGGCCACGGCGGGGATGAGCAGGCGTCGGGTGTGCATGTGATGACCTCTGTCGTTGCGGTGATGATCGACGACGAAGAGGATTCGGCCACGTCGCCGCTACAGACCGAGCATATTCCACTCCGGCAGGCGGCATCCGGCGGCGATATCACGATTCGGCCCTCGATAGAGTGAACGACCGTGGGAAGCTACACCGATCTGCTCAGAACCTCGGGCGTCGCACGCATCATCGCCGCCCAGCTGACCGCGCGGTTCCCGTCGGGCATGCTCTCACTCGCATTCCTTCTGCACGTCGAGCAGCAGACGGGCTCGTACGGTGCCGCCGGGCTCGTGCTGGCGTCCACCTCGATCGGTCAGGCCGTCGCCGGGCCGCTCACGAGCCGGTTGATGGGCCGGCTCGGCATGCGTCCCGTGCTCATCGCGACCCTGGCGGTCTGCGTGACGGCGGTCGTGGCGATCGCCCTGCTGCCGCTCACGGTGCCGCTCTACATGACGGTCGGGCTGGTCGCCGGTCTCGCGAACCCGCCCGTGCAGCCGGCGGTGCGCACGATCTATCCGAAGATGGTCAACTCCCGCCAGCTCACTCCCCTCTTCTCGCTCGATGCTTCGGCGCAGGAGATCATCTGGGTCGTCGGGCCCGTGGTCACGACATTCGTCGCAACGCAGATCGGCACCGTCTGGGCGATCCTCCTCGCAGCCGCGCTCATGGTCGCGGGCGGTGTCTGGTTCATCTCCTCACCCGAGCTCGGCCGGGTGAGGATCCCCCGCTCCAAGCGACGCTTCGGCGTCGTGCTCGCTCGACCGGCCGTGCTGCTCGCGACGATCGTCGGCTTCCTGCTGATCGGTGCCACCGCGGCGATCGAGGCGGGGGTCGTCGCCGTGTTCGGCCACGGCGGCGCCGAAGCGGGCATCGTGCTCGCGATCTTCGCGGGCGGCTCCCTCGCGGGCGGCCTCTTCCTCGGCCATGTTCCGATCGGCCCGTGGTCGACGGCCCGTCGCATGTTCATCGTGTTCGCCGGCACCGCGCTCGCTGCAGGGCTCATGGACTTCTGGTGGCTCTCGATCACGCTCTTCATCGCGGGCCTCGGCATCGCTCCTGCGCTCGCAGTGCTCTTCGCGATCGTCTCCGCGAGCGTGAAGTTCTCGGACACCGCAGAGGCCTACGGATGGGTCGGAACCGGCCAGCTCATCGGCGCAGCCCTCGGTTCCGCGCTCGCGGGATTCCTCATCGACTCCAGCGGTCCGCAGGGCGCCTTCTGGGCGGCGACCGCGCTCGCCTTCCTCGGCTTGATCGTGCCGGTGATCGGGCGACGCTGGCATCCTGATCTGCGGGGACGCGACGCGAGCCCGATCCCCGACACCGAGCCCGTGCCCATGCAGCCGAGCTGACAGAGAGACGGAGAGCGACAGAGAGATGCCACGACCGATCCCACCCGCACCGCAGGTGACGCTTGCCGACGGCTCGGCCATGCCCCAGCTCGGTTACGGCCTCTACAAGGTGCCGGCGACGGATGCCACCGGCCTCTGCCTCGACGCGATCGACGCGGGTTACCGGCACCTCGACACCGCCGCCTTCTACGACAACGAACGCGAGGTCGGCGAGGCGGTTCGCGCCTCGGGCCTGCCACGCGACGAGCTCTTCGTGACGAGCAAGGTGTGGAAGGACGACAACGGCTACGACCAGGCGCTCCGGGCCTTCGACGACTCGATGGCGCGCTTCGGCCTCGACGTGCTCGATCTCTTCCTCATCCACTGGCCGGTGCCTTCCACCGACCGATACGTCGACACGTGGCGCGCGCTCATCAGACTGCGCGACGAGGGTCGCGTGCGTTCGATCGGCGTCTCAAACTTCCACGCTCACCACATCGAGCGCCTCGTCGACGAGACCGGCGAAGCCCCGGTGATCAACCAGATCGAGCTGCATCCCCGGCTCCCGCAGACGGCGCTGCGCGCGTTCCACGCTGCCCGCGGCATCCGCACCGAGGCGTGGTCGCCGCTCGCCCGGGGCCGCGTGCTCGGCACGCCCCTCCTCGACGAACTCGCCGCGAAACACGGCCGCACCCCGGCGCAGATCGTGCTGCGCTGGCACGTGCAGCTCGGCAACGTCGTGATTCCGAAGGCCTCCTCACCCTCGCGCATCCGCGAGAACCTCGACGTCTTCGGTTTCGAGCTCGACGCAGACGACCTCGCGGCGATCGCCTCGCTCGAGACCGGCGAGCGCACCGGCCGCGATCCCGACGACGACTGACGTCGACACGCCTGCCGTGCTTTTGAACCCGTGGTCGCGCGAGCGAAACCGGATCGTGATCTGACTCCCAGCCGGGTTCCAGACATCGGGTTCCGGCCGTGCAATACCGTGTGGCCATGAGACGACGACTCGCACCGACGGCGGCCGCGGCGGCCGCACTCACCGCACTCCTCCTCGCCGGGTGCTCGGCCGGGCAGGACTCCGCATCGATCGAGCCCGGCTCCATGCCCCGGGAGGGCGCGCCGGACTCGTCGCAGTCGCTCGACGGCGGAGAAGCCGCGGGCGACGCTGTGAAGTCCGAACGCAGCGTCATCACGACGGGCCGGATCTCCGTCACCGTCGACGACCCGATCGCATCCGCTGAAGAGGCGGCCGACATCGCCGAGCAGTCGGGCGGGCGCGTCGACAGCCGCAGCGAGACGCCCGGCACCGACACGCAGACGCCGAGCGCTCAGCTCGTGCTGCGTGTGCCGGCCGATGAGCTCGACGCCGTCGTCGCCGACCTTCGTGAGCTCGGCGACGTCAACTCGGTGTCGATGGAGGCCTCCGACGTGACGGCGCAGCGCCAGGACCTTGACGCCCGCATCGAGGCGCTGACCGCCTCCGTCGACCGGCTCCGGGAACTCCTCGCCACGGCGACGTCGATCACCGACCTCATCGCGATCGAGTCCGAGCTCACGACCCGGCAGGCCGAGCTCGACAGTCTGACCCAGCAGCGCGACTTCCTCGTCGACCAGGTCGATTACTCGACCCTCAGCGTCGACCTGGTCACGGCGGCCCAGTCACCCGCCGCAGTACCCGGGGACTTCTGGAGCGGCCTCGCCGCCGGTTGGGGTGCGCTCCTCGTCTTCGGAGCGTGGCTCGGCGTCGCGATCGGCGTGCTGCTGCCGTGGCTCCTCGCGGCGGCCGTCATCGCCGCGATCGTCGTCGCGATCGTCATGGTGTCGTCGAGACGCCGACGTGCCGCCCGAGCGGATGCCGCGGCATCCGTCGCACCGCCTGCGTCGCCGGCGCCGGTACCGACCCCACCCGCATCGACCCCGTCGCACGACGCGCCCGAGGCGTAGTCTGGCGGCGTGACGACGCCTGAGACCCTCCTGACCGACGAACTGCTCGACCGCATCCGCGAGCGCGCCGCCGGCTACGACCGCGACAACGCCTTCTTCGACGACGACCTCGTGGAGCTCCGCGAGGCCGGTTACCTGAAGGCACTCGTTCCCGTCGAACTCGGCGGTCTCGGCTGGAGCTTCGCCGACGCCGTACGCGGCCAGATGCGGCTCGCGGGCGCCGCGCCGGCCACGGCGCTCTCGGTCAACATGCACCTCGTCTGGACGGGAGTCGCCAAGGTGCTGCGCGAGCGCGGCGACGACTCGCTCGAGTTCGTGCTCCGCGAAGCGGGCGAAGGCGAGATCTTCGGCTTCGGCATCAGCGAGGCGGGCAACGACCTCATGCTCTTCGGCTCCCGAACGGTCGCCGAGCCCCAATCCGGCGGCGGCTATCGCTACACCGGTCGCAAGATCTTCACCTCCCTGTCGCCGGCGTGGACCCGGCTCGGAACGATGGGCCTCGACACCGCCTCGGGCGACGGGCCGAAGCTCGTCTACGGCTTCATCGACCGGGACGACCCCGACGTGCGCATTCTCGACGACTGGGACACGATGGGCATGCGTGCGAGTCAGAGTCGCACGACCGTGCTCGACGGAGCCTTCGCGGCATCCGACCGCATCGTTCGCCGGCTCGACCCCGGGCCGAATGCCGATCCCCTGATCTTCGGCATCTTCGCGAACTTCGAGCTGCTGCTGGCCTCGGTCTACGCGGGCATCGGCGATCGGGCACTCGACCTCGCCGTCGCGGCAGCGCACCGACGCACGTCGATGAAGAACGACGGCAGACCGCTCTCGCAGGATCCCGACATCCGCTGGCGCATCGCCGATGCCGTACTCGCGCAGGAGGCCATCGCCCCGCAGCTCCTCGCAATCGCGCGCGATCTCGACGAACTCGTCGACCACGGCTCGTTCTGGTTCGCACGGCTCGTCGGCGTCAAGGTCCGCGCGACCGAGACCGCCAAGCACGTCGTCGATCAGGCGGTGCGCGTGGCCGGCGGCTCGGCGTACTTCGCCGGCTCCGAACTCGGTCGCCTCTACCGCGACGTGCTGGCGGGCATCTTCCACCCGTCCGACGACGAATCGGCCCATTCGACGGTCGCCAACGCCTGGCTCGGCCCGATCGACTCGTGAGCCCGATCGCGGGTCGGCCGGCCCGATAGACTTGGCGGGCGGCGCGGATCGCTGCCACCGGAACCAGGAGGTCGTTGTGAACGTCGTCTCTTTCCTCATCTCGATGGGGCTCTTCGTGTTCGGCCTCTGGCTGATGGGCTCTGCGCCCGACGCGACCGCGTTCCAGGCGGGGCTCTTCTTCGGCGGCATCCTCAGCGTCTCCCTCGCGGTCGCGATCCCGTTCCACGTGCTCGGCCGCAGCGACGGCGTCTGAGGCGCGGTGTGCTGCCATCGCGCGACACCCGGGTCACGTACCCCGCCGGCGCGCTCGACGCCGAGAGCGTCGTGCTGCACGTGGCGCCGGCGCTCGACGGACTGATCGCCGTCGTCACCGAATCGACGAGTTTCCACCCGGTCGATGCCGCCTGGCCCGATCAACCGGCTGACTCGGGGCGTCTCGTCGTCGACGGCGCCGATGTTCCCATCGTCGACGCGGTGGTCGCGGCGACCGACGGCTCGGCGTTCCTCCTCGGCGCCGATATCCCGGTGCGGAGGGGCACCGAGGGCTGGACCTTCCTCGTCGCCCACCTCGTGCCCGAGGGCGGCGCCGCGATCGCAGAGGGCGACGCCGTGACCGTGCGAGCGGATGCCTCGGCGCGCCGCGCGCTCTCGATCGGACACACCGCCTGCCACGCGGCATCGCTCGCCCTGAACTCGGCGCTCGCCGGCAACTGGTCGAAGCCCGCACGCGAAGACGCCCTCGGCGCACCCGACTTCGACGGCATCGCGATCGCATCGAGTCGCATCGTGCCGGGGGGCTCGGTCGACGTGTACCGCCTGAACAAGTCGCTGCGCCGCGCCGGGTTCGACACGGCCTCGGTCGCCGCCGACGGGCTCGGCGAGCTCGCGGCATCCGTGACCGCCACGATCGCCGGCTGGGCCGCGGCAGGGGCGACCGTTCGCATCGAACGCGACGGTGACGGGCTCACCGACCGGCGCTCCTGGGTCGCCGAGCTGGCGGGCTCCACTGCCCGCATCGCCTGCGGCGGAACCCACGTCGCCTCCCTCGACGAACTCGGAGCGGTGCAGGTCGGGTTCGAGGCCGGCGACGACTGCGGCACTCCCGTGCTGACCATGCGCACGCACGCCGCATCGCCGCGCTGATCCCGGCTGCCGAGACACCCTCGCGCGGGGTTACGATTGCGAACGTGGGAATACGCATCGAGAAAGTCGACCTGCCGGGAATCGGCATGCGACACGACCTCATCACCGAGAGCGGCCGGCGCATCAGCGTCGTGTCGCATCGTGACGGTGAACGCGACCTGGGCCTCTTCGACGAAGACGACCCCGACGCCTGCCGCGACTCCATCCCCCTGAACGACGACGAGGCCGCCGCACTCGCCGACGTGCTGGGCGCCTCCGTCATGCTCAGCAGGCTCACGAGCCTCAGCGACGAGACGGCAGGGCTGTACACCGAGCAGATCGCGCTGCCGACGGATTCGCCGTACCTGAATCGCACGCTCGGCGCCACGAAGGCCCGCACCCGCACGCACGCCTCGATCGTGGCGATCGTGCGCGACGGAACCGTCATCCCCTCCCCCACGCCGGCAGAGACGCTGCGCGCCGGCGACGTCATCGTCGGTGTCGGAACCCGTGAAGGACTCGACGGGGTAGCCCGCCTGCTCGCCAACGGCCCCGACTGAGGCCGGGCGCATGCACGAGACCACGCTGCTCCTCATCGAAGTCGGCGCGCTGCTCCTCGGCATGAGCCTGCTCGGTCGCCTCGCACTCGCGCTCGGCATCTCGCCCATCCCCTTCTATCTCGTGGTCGGACTCGCATTCGGCGAGGGCGGGGTCATCGCCCTCGACGCGAGCGAGGAGTTCTTCCAGACCGGCGCCGAGATCGGCGTCATCCTGCTGCTCGCACTGCTCGGGCTCGAGTACACGGCATCCGAGCTCTTCGGCAGCCTCAGGTCGGCACGAACGGCCGGCCTCATCGATGCGGCGCTGAACGCCCTGCCGGGTGCGGCTCTCGCGTTGCTGCTCGGCTGGGGGCCGGTCGCCGCGGTCGCCCTCGCCGGCGTGACGTGGGTCTCGTCGTCGGGGGTCATCGCCAAGTTGCTGCGCGACCTCGGCAGGCTCTCGAACCGCGAGACGCCCGCGATCCTCGCCCTGCTCGTGATCGAAGATCTCGCGATGGCGTTCTACCTGCCGGTGCTCTCAGCGCTCGTGGTGGGCATGAGCCTCCTGCAGGGCGCTGTGTCGGTCGCGGTCGCGGTGAGCGTCGTCGCCCTCATCCTCTATTTCGCCCTGCGGCACGGACACTTCATCTCCCGCCTCTTCCCCGCCGATCACTTCGAGCCGCTGCTCCTCGGCGTGCTCGGCCTCACGATGCTCGTCGCCGGACTCGCTGCAGAGGTGAGCGTGTCGGCCGCCGTCGGCGCGTTCCTCGTGGGCATCGCCCTGTCGGGGCGGGTCGCAGCGAACGCGAGCCAGGTGCTCACTCCGCTCCGCGACCTGTTCGCCGCGATCTTCTTCGTCTTCTTCGGGCTCTCGACGGACTCGTCGGCGCTGCTGTCGGTGCTGCCGGCGGCGCTGGGCCTCGCCATCGTGACGATCCTCACCAAGCTCGTCACCGGCGCCTACGCGGCCAGACGCGCCGGAGTCGGCACTCTCGGTCAGTGGCGCGCCGGACTCACACTGGGGCCGCGCGGCGAGTTCTCGATCGTCATCGCCGGACTCGCCGTGGGCTCCGGCGTGGTCACCCCCGAGTTCGCCCCGCTCGCGACCGGCTACGTGCTCATCACGATCGTCGCCGGCACGTTCCTCGCTCGCGTGCCCGACGCCGCGTGGTTTCGAGCAGCGGTCCGCCGGCGGCGGGCGGCATCGGGCACGGCACCTGTGCCACCCGTGCCACCTGTGCCACCCGTGCCACCTGTGCCACCCGCTGGCTGAGCGGAGTGCGCGTCAGTCGGCGAGCAGTTCCCGCACGCGAGGCACGACCTCGGCGGCGTAGAGCTCGATGCTGCGCATCATCGACTCGTGCGGCAGCGCACCGTTGGAGTACTTCAGGTCGAAGCGGCTCGCCCCGATCGCTCGCATCGCACCGGCGATCTTCACGGCGACCTGCTCGGGCGCCCCGGCATACAGGGCGCCGTTCGGGCCGGCCTCGCCCTCGAAGTGCTCACGAGTGACCGCGCCCCATCCGCGCTCGCGACCGATGCGGTCGACGCTGATCTTGTAGTGCGGCCAGAGCGTGTCGAGTGCTTCGGCGTCAGTGTCGGCGATGAAGCCGGGCGAGTGGATCGCAATCGGCTGCGAGGGGTTTCCGAACTGCTCGAGCGCGCGGCGGTAGAGGTCGGCGAGCGGTGCGAAGCGGGCGGGGCTGCCGCCGATGATCGCGAGCACGAGGGGCAGGCCGTAGTGAGCGGCACGCACGACGGACTCGGGGCTGCCGCCGACGCCGACCCAGGTCTTCAGCGGGCCGCGCTCGACGGGAGGGAAGACGCGCTGATCGGTGAGCGGCGCGCGAAGCTTGCCGCTCCACGTGACGGGTTCCTGCGGGAGGAGCGCCGAGAAGAGGTTGAGCTTCTCCTCGAAGAGCTCCTGGTACTGGTCGAGTTCGAAGCCGAAGAGCGGGAAGGACTCGATGAAGGAACCGCGACCGAGGATCACCTCTGCGCGGCCGCCCGAGAGCGCGTCGAGCGTCGCGAAACGCTCGAAGACACGCACGGGCTCGTCGGAACTCAGCACGGTGACCGCCGATCCGAGGTGGATCCGTTCGGTGCGACCGGCGATCGCGCCGAGCACCACTTCGGGTGCAGAGACGGCGAAGTCCTCACGGTGATGCTCGCCGACCCCGAAGAAGTCGAGTCCGAGGCGGTCGGCGAGCACCGCCTGCTCGACGACGTTCCGCAGCACCTGGGCGTGCGGCAGCATCACGCCATCCGGCCCGATCGTCACGTCACCGAAGGTGTCGACACCGAATTCGTACCGCTCAGTCAAGTTCGTACCGCCCAACATGATTCCATGCATCTGCATGCATCATCCGAAACCACTGTCGGAACGAGACTATTCCCGTGAGACTCGCGCCGCACCGCGTTCGGGAATGTGCACCGGAGGCGCCGCGTTCATCTCCATGACGATGCATCGAACGGTGTGCACCGCGGATGGGAGAATCGAAACGTGACGGATCTGCCGGTCATCGGAATCTACGGCGCGGGCAAGGTGGGCACTGCCCTCGCCCGGCTGCTCGTCGCCTCCGGCCACCGAGTGCTCATCGCCGGCTCCCCCCGCCAGACGGCCCTCGACCTGCTCGTCGGCGTGGTCGCCCCCGGCGCTGAAGTCACCTCCCCCGAGACGCTCGCGGCCGGCGCCGACGTCATCATCGTCGCCGTGCCGTTCGGCAAGGCCGGTACCGTGCCCTGGCACGCGTTCGACGATCGCATCGTGGTCGACGCCATGAACTACTGGCCGCCCGTCGACGGCAACATCGCCGAGGTCGACGACGACCCGCGCACCACGAGCGAGCTCAATGCAGCGCGCAACCCGCGCGCCCGCGTCGTGAAGTCGCTCAACCATCTCGGCTACCACGAGATGGAGGACGACAGCATGGCGGCGGGGTCTCCCCTGCGCCGCGCCCTCGCCGTCGTCGGCGACGACGCCGGCGCCCGGGCCGTCGTCGCAGAGATCATCGACGAGCTCGGTTTCGACCCGGTCGACGGCGGCGAGCTCCGCCACGGCATCGCCCTCGAACCCGGCCACCCCGCCTTCGGCCGCGAACTCTCCGCCGCCGAGCTTGCGGCGCTGCTCACCCCCGCCGTGCACCTCGCCGCCTGAGACGGGCCCAGGTGGGCGCGAGCCGCGACATCCGCTCGCTACGCTGATGCCGACGACGGGAGGCACGATGACGGATGCCGCCGCGCTCATCGCGGCGCTCGAGGCGCTTGCCGACGAGACGGAGCGCGAGAAGTACACACGGTACTTTCCGATCGATCCGGATGCCCCGTTCATCGGCGTGCGCATGGGCGCCGTGTTCGGTCTCGCCAAGACCGCGCTCGATCTGCCGGCCGACGAGCTCGAGACGCTGCTCGAACAGCCGACGCACGAGGTGCGCGCGCTCGCCTGCAGCATCATGGGCAAGTCGGCCGCCGAACCGAGAACGCCGGGCGCCCGACGCACCGAACTGTACGAGCTCTACCTGCGTCGCCACGATCGCATCGACCAGTGGGACCTCGTCGATCTCGCCGCACGCGACGTGATCGGCAGGTATCTGCTCGAACGTGACCGTGCGCCGCTCGCCGGTCTCGCGGCATCCACGTTCTGGCCCGAGCGCCGCACCGCTCTCGTCGCGACCTTCGCCTTCCTCCGGCGCGGCGAACTCGACGACGCCTATGAACTCGCAGAGTTGCTCGCCGGAGACCCCGAGCCGTTCGTGCAGAAGGCGCTCGGCTGGGTGCTCAGGGCCGCCGGGGATCTCGATCGCGACCGCCTCACCGCGTTCGAGCGTCACGCCGGCGCGATGCCGCGGGTCGCGCTCCGGGCGGCGATCGAGCATTTCGACAAGTCGGAGCGGGCGCGCATCCTCGCGATCCGCTGAGAGCGCGGCGCCGGCGCTCGGTCAGGCCCCCGGCTCGGCCTCCGGTGCCGCGTCACCGCCGAGCGCGCTCCGCCGGCGCCCTCGGGCACCGAGGTCGAGCACACCGATGCCGAAGGCGATCGCCACGAGCACGGCGACCGCGATCATGCCGACCGCGTAGGCATCGCGGTAGACCGCCAGGTCGGGCGACCCGCTCGACTCGAAGTAGATCGTCGAATAGAAGAGCGAGAGGGTGATCGCGGTGCCGATCGCCGTGCCGATCCGCTGGCCCAGCTGGCCGACGGACCCGGCGAGCCCGCCCTGCTTCACCGGGATGTCGGCGAGTGCGAGCGTCTGGTTCGGCGAGATGACGAATCCGCCGCCCGATCCGGCGATGGTCATCGCAGCGGCGATCGCCCACGGCGTGATCTCGGGCGATGTCGTGAACGCGGCGAGCACCGACAGTCCGACCCCGACGACGATCAGCACGAGGCCCCAGACGACGAGCGGGCGCCCGAGACGATTCACGAGGTTGCCGCCGATGTACGAGGTCACGGCGCTGACGAGGGCGAAGCCGATCGTGACCATGCCGGCGTAGACCGCCTCGAGCCCGAGGCCGTGCTGCAGGTAGAGCGTCGTGAGCAGGAACATCGGCGGGAGCGCCGCGAAGTAGACACTCGCGAGCGCGGTGCCGTTGCGGTACGAACTGATGCCGAAGAGGCTCAGCGGCACGAGCGGATGCTTGCCGCTCGCCGCGTATCGCCGCTCCCATGCGAGGAAAGCGGTGAACGCGAAGACGAAGATCACGAGCACCCACCAGCGGCTCGGATCATCGTCGGGCGACCCTGTCGTGAACAGGAACGGCCACATCAGAGACAGCACGCTGATGCCGAACAGCGCGATGCCGACGGGGTCGAGCGACAACGGCTTGCCAGACGGATGCCGCGTGAGCGGCAGCAGCCAGGCGGCGAGCACGATCGCGATGATGGCCAGCGGCACGTTGATCCAGAAGATGCCGCGCCAGCCGTCTTCGGGCCCGCCGATCGCGATCATCAGACCGCCGAGGGTCGGCCCGAACGCGGTCGCCAAGCCGATGGTCGCACCGAACAGTCCGAACGCCTTGCCGCGCTCCTTGCCGCGGAAGAGCTCCTGGATCAGGCCGAGCACCTGCGGCATCTGAATGCCGGCGGCAACGCCCTGTACGAGCCGAGCGATGAGCAGTACCGTCGCGTTCGGCGCGAGCGCCGCGACGCAACTCGTGAGCGTGAAGAGGCTGAGCCCCACGATGAAGAGCGTCTTGCGCGAGCGCTGGTCGCCGATGCGACCGGCCGGCACGAGCGTGAGCCCGAAGGTGAGCACGTATCCCGCGACGATGAGCTGCAGCTCGGTCGAGCCGGCGTTGAACGCCTCTTCGATGGCTGGCAGCCCGACGTTGACCTTCGAGAGGTCCATGATCGTGAGCGCCGCGACGGCCACGCACACCCAGTACGCGCGCCAACGGTGTGCTTCGGAGACCGGGATCGAGCGTGTGGCTGGCGCGTCTGACATCGCCTCAACCCTACGCCGGGCGGACGGAATCGCCGGGCGCCCCGCCCGACCGGGTCACGCAGAAGTCCCCGCCCGATCATGGGCGGGGACTTCTCGGGATGGTGGACCCAGGGGGATTCGAACCCCCGACCTTCTCATTGCGAACGAGACGCGCTACCAACTGCGCCATGGGCCCGAGCGAGAATGAGCCTATCATCCTGCGGGCGGTGGTTCAGACCGCCCGTACCGGCAGCCGGGCTCGTCAGCCGGCCTGGCGGCGACGGCGGAGCACGGCGTCGAGGTCGTCGAAACCGGGCCGCGCGTCGCTGACGATGCCCATGCGTGCGTACGGGCTCTCCGGCGCATCGTCGCGAACGGCTTCGGTCGTCGGTCGCGCACGAGCAGCGGATGCCGCGACCGACGCCGCGGGAGTGATGGCGGGGGGTTCGGGATCGAGTTCAGCGACCCGCCGAGCGATGTCACTGCCGACCTCGGCGCGCTTCAGCTCGGCGGCGGCCTCGATCGAGGCCATCGCCGTCGCCGCGATCGTGCCGCGTGAGAGGTGCAGCGGCTTGGGCAGCGGCTGCGGCGTCCATTGTTCGGGCCTCGACTCGGACGGGGCGAGATCGATCGGCTCGAACGGTGCCGCTTCTTCGGCTGCGACCGGCCGCGCCTGAGTCGCGGCAGCCGGACGCACGCGCGCAAGTCGCGCGAGCATCGCGAAGGCGAACACGAGCCCCGCCGCGCCGACTGCGGAGATGATGAGCGAGGCGCCGAACATCGCCGCGATGCCGCCGCCGATGACGGTCAGGAGCGACGCGAGCAGCACGAGCGAGCACAGCGCACGTCGACGACGCAGCCGCTTTCGTGCGACAGCGGTGGCCGCAGCATCAGGAGCCGCCTCCGCTCCGGTCGCTCGCACTTGAGCCGTTGTCGGCTCCGCAGGCGCGACGACGGCGATCGGCTCGGTCGCGGCTGCGGCAACGGCGAGCGCCGCGCCCACACGTTCGCGCGCGGCATCCACTGCACTTTCGGCAGCCAAGCGCTCGGCGAGCGCCACTCGTTCCTCGGCCTCGACGGCGAGCCGGGCGGTCGCCTCGCGCTGCTGCAGGATGCGCTGTTGCGCGGCGACCTCTCGAGCGGTCGCCTCGACCCGAACGGGCTCGGGGGTCTCAGCCGTCTCGGCGAGGATGCGGAGGGTCTGCTGGAGCCGCACGGCGTTGCGCTCGGTCGCCAGGTACTGGCGCCGACGCAGCCAGTTCGGCAGGAGGTACGCGACCCACAGCGCGGCAGCCACCGCCACGAGCAGTCCCCCGCCGATCACGTCCATGGGTCAACGCTAGGTCACTGCATGCCCTCGGCCGCATTCGACGCCCGCGTGTTCACCGATCGGGCAGATCCATGGGGAAGGCGGACGCCGCGCGGTGCTCGGCGATCACGTGCGCCGCGTCTTCGGGTGCACGTCCGTCGCGCCACCGGCGGAGCACCCCGTGCGGCACCTCCTCGGTCACGAGGGCGAACGCGAAATGATCGCTCCACACGCCGTTGATGTGGATGAATCGGCGCCGGAATCCCTCGTAGCGGAACCCGAGCTTCTCGACGACTCGGAGGGAAGGAGTGTTCTCGGGGCGGATGCAGATCTCCATGCGGTGAAGCCGCAGCGTGCGGAAGCAGTAGTCGGTCGCGAGTGCGACGGCCGTCGGCGTGATGCCGCGCCCGGCGACCTCCTCGGCCACCCAGTAGCCGATGGACGCTGAGGAGAGCGAGCCATGGGTGATCGACGACACGTTCAGCTGCCCGACCAGGCGGCCGTCGACCTCGATGATGAACGGCAGCGCGTTGCCGGCGCGCGCGTGCGCCAACAGGTTGCGGATGCTCGAGCGCGTGTCGATCGCCGAGCCGCCGCCCGGATACGTGGCCTCCCATTGACGCAGCCACCCGCGATTGGCGAGCAGCACCCGCTCGAGCGGCTTCGCGTCGCGGACTCGGATGGGACGCAGCGTGAGGTGGCCGTCTCGGAGGGTGGGCACGACGACTGCGGGCATGCTCAGACTGTATCGAGCGGTGACGCCGCATCGAGCCGTGACACGTACTCGACGAGCCACGGACGAAGCTCGGGCCCGATGTCGGGGCGATCCGAGGCGAGCTGGATGACCGCCTTGATGTAGTCGAGCTTGTCGCCGGTGTCATAGCGGCGGCCGCGGAAGACGACGCCGTATACACCGCCGGTGCCCTCGACATCGCCGGCCATCGTCATGAGCGCGTCGGTCAGCTGGATCTCGCCGCCCTTGCCCGGCGGCGTGTGCTCGAGAATGTCGAACACCTCGGGCTTCAGCACGTACCGGCCGATGACTGCGTAGTTCGACGGTGCGACCTCTTTCGCAGGCTTCTCGACGAGCCCCGTGATGCGCACCACGTCGGGGTCGTCGGTCTCCTCGACGGCGGCCGCGCCGTAGAGGTGGATCGACTCCGGGTCGACCTCCAGCAGCGCCACGATCGAGGCGTCGCGCGCACCCTGCTCGTCGAGCATGCGGGTCAGCAGCGGGTCACGGGCATCGATGATGTCGTCGCCCAGCAGCACGGCGAAGGGCTGGTTGCCGACGTGCATGTGGGCGCGCAGCACCGCGTGGCCCAGCCCGAGCGGGTCGCCCTGCCGCACATAGTGCATGTCGGCGAGCCCGGTCGACTCGTTGACCTTCTCGAGCTTCACGGTGTCGCCCTTCGCCTCGAGGGTCGCCTCGAGCTCGGCGACCCGGTCGAAGTGGTTCTCGAGGGCGTTCTTGTTGCGACCGGTCACCATGAGCACATCGGTCAGACCCGCATCGACGGCCTCTTCGACGACGTACTGGATGGCCGGCTTGTCGACGACCGGCAGCATCTCCTTGGGCATCGCCTTCGTGGCGGGCAGGAAGCGCGTGCCGAGGCCGGCGGCGGGAATGACCGCCTTCGTGATGCGATGAGTCATGCGGTTCAGCGTACCTCGCACTCCTGCGGCCCGACGCGGCGATACGACATAGGCTGTGTGGCATGCCCGACGATCCCGAGATCGACAAGCGCGTGCTTCGCGCCGAGCTGCGAGAGCGACGCCGGAACATGACGGCGCACGAACGCGAACTCGCCACCGAGGGCGTCACAGCTCGACTCGAGGAGCTCATCGGCTCGACCGGGGCCGAGTCGATCTCCTGCTATCTGTCGATGCCCGCCGAGCCGAACACCCGGCCATTCGTGAACTGGGCCGAGGCCCACGGCCTTCGCGTGTTGTTCCCCGTGACCCGTGAAGACGGCCTGCTCGATTGGACGGTCGGCGAAGAGGATTCCGAGACGCTCGGCCTGCACGGCACGCCCGAAGCGGTCGGTGAACTGCTCGGCCCGATGGCCATCAACGACGTCGACCTCATCGTCGTGCCGGCCGCCGCGGTCGACGCGGCGGGCACACGACTCGGCTGGGGCAGGGGCTATTTCGACAAGACCCTCGGCTCGATGGGAAAATGTCCTCCGGTGTACGCCGTGGTCTTCGACAGCGAGTTCGTCGAAGACCTGCCGCGTGAAGTGCACGACCAGCCCGTGAACGGCATCGTGACGCCCACGCGCATCATCGCGTTCTGACCCCACCGCGTCGCTCGAAATCGGAAGAAAGCACCATGCCCACCTACTCCTACCGCTGCACCGAGTGCGACAACGCCTTCGACATCCACCAGTCGTTCACCGACGACACGCTGACGGTCTGCGATCTCTGCGGCGGCAGGCTGCGCAAGCTCTTCAACACGATCGGCGTGACCTTCAACGGCTCGGGCTTCTACCGCACCGATTCCCGCAGCAGCATCAGCAGCAGCAGCGAGAGCGGTTCCGGTTCCTCCGGATCCGGTTCCTCCGGCTCGGGCTCCGGCTCCTCGGGCGCCGGTTCCTCCGGATCTGGTTCCTCGGGCTCCGGTTCCTCGAGCTCCGGCTCGGGCTCCTCGGGCAGCGGCGGCTCCTCGGCTAGCGTGGCCTAGGTCGCAATGGGCGACGCGAACAGAGGAGGGGCTGTGCTCAAGGGTTTCCAAGAGTTCATCATGCGGGGCAACGTCATCGACCTCGCCGTCGCCGTGGTCATCGGAGCTGCGTTCACCGCGGTCGTGAACTCGCTCGTGAACAACGTCTTCAACCCGCTGATCGGTGCGATCTTCAAGGCCGAGAGCCTTGACGGTGCGCTCATCCTCTCGATCCCGACCATGGACGGCGGTGTGGCCGAGGTGAAGTTCGGCGCCTTCATCGGTGCCCTCCTCACGTTCGTGATCGTCGCTGCCGTCGTGTACTTCGTCTTCGTGCTGCCGATCAACACCATGAAGAAGCACGCCGAAGAGCGCCTGAAGCGCGGAGCGGCCCCCGACGTGAGCGAGCCCGAAGCCGAGACCGAACTCGTGCTTCTCAGCCAGATCCGGGACCTGCTCGTCGAGCAGCGCATCGGTGGAGACGGAGTCAGCGCGAACGAGTCCGGCGGGGGCAGGCACCAGCAGTCCTGAGCAGCCGGCTCAGCCCCAGTGGGGCGGCCGTTCGCGAGTGATCCGATCGTCATCGGCGGATGCTTCCCGCTTGCCGTTCCGGGGCGGCGGGGAGTCGTCGACTCCCGGCGACGCGGTCTCAGGCGACGGGTCGGAGCCCGGGGCCGGGGTGAGCCGGGCACGGCGCGCGCGCCCGGCGGCGCGTTCGACGCGCTGACGTGGCTGCTCGGTCATCGGCGTTCGGCCGCGACATCCGCCGGTCGCTCGGCGTCGGGACGCCCGAGCAGTGACGCGACGCGTGCGGCGACCGCCTCGGGGTTGCCGAAGAGCTCGAAGCTGTGCACCCGAATGTAGTGCCAGCCGAGGCGGCGCAGCACGTCGGGTCGCAGCCGCAGCGACTCGCGCAGGCTGAGGCCCGCGAGCGCGTCGTCGGTCTCGACGACGACGGCCTTGCCCGCGTTCGCGGCGGCGAGTGCGAGCCGGCCGCGATGGCCGACGCTCACGCGGATGCCGCGGCGCTCGAGCCGTGCGGCGAGATCGTGCAGCATCGAGGGCGCCTCGCCCGTCGCACTCGGAGCCGCTGCACGCTCTTCCGACTGGGTGAGCACGTTCGCGAGGGCGAGCACGCCGTGGCTCTGCCGCTCCTCGTCGATGTCGTCGGGGCGGAAGGCCGAGACCACGTCCATCGAGCGGCGCGCACGGGTCATGCCGACGGCGAGCAGCCGGTCGCCGCCCGCCTCGCCGAGTGATCCGAAGTTCGAGAGCAGGCGGCCGTGCGGCGTGCGGCCGTAGCCGACCGAGAAGATCACGCGGTCGCGACTCTGTGCGACGGCCTGCTCGAGCGTCAGCACCGTGAACGGTTCGGCGCGATCCTTCAGGATGAAGTCCGACAGATCGGTGCGCTTCGCGAACGCCGCGAGCACGGCCTGGTGCACGCGTCCGGCGTGCTTCGTGCTCGCGGTGATGACCATGAGGGACTCACGCGGGCGTTTGACGGCGTGCTCCATGACGAGTTCGACGACCTTGGCGACCTCGGTGTCGATGGACTCGACGGTGCCGGTGACGGTGTCGGGCAGGCCGTTGCCCGTGACGTAGTGCAGGGCGAGACTGCCGTGGCCGAGGAAGCTCCCCGCCCAGGGCAACGACGCGATGCGGCCGGCGTAGAAGCGGTTGTTCACGAGTTCGGCGAGGTCTTCGCCGCCCGCACGGTAGCTGAGCGTCAGCGTCAGCGTCGGCAGCAGTTCGCCGAGACGCGCGAGCGCCGAATCCGCGTGCAGCGCGTCGACGCCCTGCTCGGACGACGGCACCTGCGTCTGCTCGGTGTCATCGATGCCGGTCTCGAAGAGCGTCGGCGTCTGCGTGACGGGATCGCCGAACGCGACGACCTGCTTCGCACGGCGGATGGCCCCGAGGTTCTCGGCGATGCTCGTGGCGCCGGCGTCGACGAGGATCACGGTGTCGAAGCCGATCGAGTCGTCGATCGCCGCGACGTCGTACGGCGACGCGAGCCACACCGGTGCGAGCACGCGGAAGAGATGCGGGGTCTCGGCCTGCAGCGTCTCGGGGCGCACGCGATCTCCGCGGAGCATCCGCTTCAACCGGCCGGCCTCGTCGGCGTGGTCGACGATCGCGACCTTCCAGTTCTCTGCGAGCCGCCAGGCGAGCAACGGACCCGCGGCCGAGGCGTGCGCTTCGTCGACGAGCCGGAAGTCGCTCTCGAGACGGTCGAGCACCGAGGTGTTCGCTCCGAGCAGTGCCTTCTCGGCGCCGAGCACCGACTCCAGCACCGACTGCCACCAGGCGAGCTCGAGTTCGGCGGCCACGCCCCGCTCGGGCACGTGACGCTGGGCGAGGTCGAGCAGCAGCGGGTCGAGGCCGAGGTCTCGAAGCCGGCCGAGCACGGCGGTGCGCTCCTGCAGGTTCGCCAGCACCTCGGACTCGGCGGCCAGGCCGGCGAGGGCCGCGATGAGATTGCGAACCGGCCTGGCGGCGAGCTGCCTGGGCGTGCCGGCGACGCCGAGCGGCGCATCGAGGGCGGCGAGGTCGCCCATCACGTGCTGGTAGGCGACGTGCACGTCATCGAGGCCGACAGGGACGCCGGGGATCGCCCCGGCGTCGGAGTATCGCTGCCACAGGGTGCGCTGCTGCTGGATGCCGCGGAGCGCGGCGTTCAGGTCGGAGACGTTCACCCCGGGGCGCACGAACTCGAGTGCGTGCCTGCGCAGGCGCCGACGATTGGCACCCGACATCCCCGGCGAATCGCGGCGCGAGGCGGTAGCCGTGATGAGCTCGCCGAGCGGCCGGTCGAAGACCGAGGGCTGGAAGCGGTCGAGCGTCTCGCGCACGTCGAGCAGGAGACGGAGGAACACGCCGAACTCCGCGACCGACTCGAACTCGCGGAGACGGGTCTGCGCGATGAGCGCGCGGCCACGGTCGAGCAGGCGCGGCAGGTCGCGGTTGGAGAGTCGCTTGGCGAGGTCGTGCGCCTCGGTCGCCTCTTCAGACGTCCTGAACGATGCGCCGTACCAGGGCGAGTCGCCGGGGCCGTAGCGGAACTCGCCGAGCGCGGCGGCCCTCGCGAGTTCGCGGGCGACCTCGTCACGGCCCGTGGCGAGCGCCACGAGTGCGGAATGATCGAGCCGCGCGGTCGTCGACGGCGCCCCTTCGACGAGCGCGAGCCTCGAGAGCTCACCGAGCGCGTCGAGCACCGACACGTGCAGTTCGGGATCGGTGCGCGTGAGCGCCGAGCGGTAGTCGAGCAGCACCTTGCGGAGACGCACGAGCGCGTCGTCGACATCCGCCACTCGCGGACGCTCGGCCTTCTCGTTGCGCGAGATCGACTGGATGAGTTCTCGGCGCAGGCCCGCGGTGGTCACGGCGGCCCCGCCGAGCCCGACCTGTCCGAGCCGATGGGCGATGCCGTCGAGGCTCGCCCGGCGTGCGCCGACGACGAGCACGCGCTTGTCCTTCGCGACGAGCGCGCCGATCGCGTTCACGATCGTCTGCGTGCCGCCCGTGCCCGGCAGCGTCTTCACGACGACCGAGTTGCCCGCCTCGATCTCGGCGACCGCCTGCTCCTGTTCGGAGTCGGCGTCGAGCAGCAGGGTGTCGGTCGAGGGCGGGCGCGCGTCGGGTGACACGGCGCGCACCCGCTCACCGGTCGCGGCGACGACGGACGCGCGAGTGGCGGGGTTGCCGGCGATCGCGTCGATGACGGGGTGGTCGAGCCTCGCGGCATCCGCTGCCATGTCGGGGCCCACCTCGGCGAACGAGGAGACGACGAGACGCGGCGCCACCTGGAACCACGGCAGGTGGCTCGTGAGACCGCGAAGCCGGTCGATCACGGGCTGCGGCTTGAACACGCCGTTCGTGATGGCGAGCGCGACGAAGGCCTCGGCGTCGAGGGTGATCTGGAACTGCTCGCGGAGCTCACGGGCGAGCGCCGGGTTCAGGAACGGCTGGCCCTTGAGCTTCAGCTCGAAGTCACGGCCGTACCGCCGGATCGCGAGCGGGCGCAGCAGCACGGGAGCCAGGAACTCCTCGCCGGCGTTGCGCCACGACGCGAGGCCGATCGCCAGATGCACCGACTCGATGCCGCGCACGGAGCGCAGCTCGATGCCCTTCTGCGTGATCTCGGCCGCGGCGAGGCGCGCGTTGCGCAGCGCGAGCTCATCGCGGATGAGACTCGACAACAGCGTGGACTTGCCGGTGATGAACTGGGGCAGGCCGCCGGGATGCGTCGTCGAGAGTTCGATGCGGGTGCGCGGGGTGTCGACGAAGCGCACGAGCGGCGATCGACCGCCGACGGCGGCGAGCTCGGTGTTCCAGCGACGCCAGGCGGGTTCGGCGACGTTGCCGGCAACGAAGTCGGGGGTGCCGAGGCTCAGCGCCTGGGGGCTCGTGATGTCGTGTGGCATGTGATCGGGAGTGAGGTCGTCGGCGGCAGCATCGATCTCGGGGTCGAGGATGTCTTCCTCGTCGCTGTTCCGATCGAGCCGCCGCACACGGACACCATACGTGCAATCACGCGGAATCCTCGGAGCATCGCCGCGCGAGGCCCGGTTTCGATACCCCCAGGGCATCGTGCTACCGTCGCGCTCCAGAGCCCAGCACGCGGTCCGAGAGCCGAGGAGACGAGATGCGATCCACCACCCCCGATGACGTCTACGCGATCACGGGCGCCGTCATCCTCGACGTGCGCGAGCCCTCCGAACACGCGCAGGCCCGCATCGAGGGCACGATCGATATCCCCCTCGGCGAGCTCGTCGAGCGATTGGCCGAAGTTCCCGGCGACTCCACCGTCTACGTGCTCTGCCACGTCGGCGGTCGCAGCGCACAGGCAGCGCAGTACCTCGAGGCACAGGGCATCGACGCGGTGAACATCGACGGCGGTCTCGTGGCGTGGTACCGGGCGGGCCTCCCGCTCGTGCACGGCGGAGCGTCGTGACCTGCTCCGACGCGGCTCACGGCGTCAGCCCACCGCCTGCAACTCGAGGCCGTGGGCCCTCGCGACACCCTCGTTCGTGAGCCGGCCGGCCGTGGCGTTCAACCCCTTGGCGAGCGCGGGGTCGGCGGCGAGCGCGGCCTCCCAGCCGAGATCGGCGATTCTCAGCGTGTAGGGCAGCGTCGAGTTGGTGAGCGCAGGTGTCGAGGTCGCGGGCACCGCACCGGGCATGTTGGCGACGCAGTAGTAGATGGCGTCGTGCACGCGGAACGTCGGCTCGGCATGGGTCGTCGGGCGCGAGCCCTCGAAGCATCCGCCCTGGTCGATGGCGATGTCGACGAGCACGGAGCCCGGCTTCATGGTCGCCACCATCGCATCGCTGACGACCTTGGGCGCCGCGGCGCCGGGCACGAGCACGGCGCCGACGACGAGATCGGCGTCTTTCAGCTGTCGCGCGATCTCGTACGGCGACGAGGCGAGGGTGTGGATGCGGTGGTCGTAGCGAGCGTCGATCTCGCGCAGCTTCGGCAGCGAGATGTCGAACACGGTGACGTCGGCGCCGAGGCCGAGCGCCGTCGCGGCGGCCTGCTCGCCGGCGACGCCGCCTCCGATGACGACGACCTTCGCGGGAGAGGTGCCGGGCACGCCGGCGAGCAGCACGCCGCGGCCGCCCCGCGAGGCGAGGAGTTCTGCGGCGCCCACCTGCGGTGCGAGCCGGCCTGCGACCTCGCTCATCGGGGTGAGGAGCGGCAGCGAACGGTCGGCGAGCTGCACCGTCTCGTAGGCGATCGCCGTGACGCCGGAGTCGAGGATCGCCCGGGTCAGGGGCAGGTCGGCCGCGAGGTGGAGATAGGTGAAGAGCGTGAGGTCGGCGCGGAGGAAGCCGTACTCGGCCTCGATCGGCTCCTTGACCTTCAGCACGAGGTCGGCCGACCAGGCTTCGGAGGCGGTCGCGACGATCGTGGCACCGGCCTCGACGTAGTCGGCGTCGAGGTAACCGGCCGATGCCCGCGGCCGGCCTGAATGGCGACGTTGTGGCCACGTCCGGCGAGCGCATGCACGCCCGCGGGCGTCATGGCGACGCGAAACTCGTTGTTCTTGATCTCTGCAGGCACGCCGATGTGCATGGGTCGCTCCGATTGCCGTGTGTCGAATGTCGCGGTGGCGACTGACATCAAGTCTCGCCGCTTGTTCGTCATTCCGACAGATCAATCGAACAGAATTCGGTAGGATTGGGGCATCCGCTGCACTCATTCGAATCAAGGATGTCTCGATGACCGATGCACCGCAGATCATCGCACCCGGTGCCGAGCCCTCGCCCGTCGTGCTCGACGCGATCGACCGGCAGATCATCACCCGGCTGCACGAGAACGCGCGCATCCCCAACGTCGATCTCGCCCGTGCGGTGGGTGTCTCGCCGTCGACCTGCCTTGCCAGGGTGCGCTCGCTCCGTGAGCGCGGCGTCATCGTGCGCTACACCGCCGAGATCGATCCCGCAGCGCTCGGGTACCACCTCCAGGCGCTCGTGAGCGTGCGCATACGGCCGGGCGCCCGCCACCTCATGGAGCAGATCTCCGACGAACTCCGCACCCAGCCCGAGGTCGCCCAGCTCTTCTTCCTCGGCGGTTCTGAGGACTTCCTCATCCATGTTCGCGTGCGCGACAGCGATCACGTGCGCCAGTTCGTGTTGAAGAACCTCTCGGCGAATCCCGCGGTCGCGCTGACCGAGACGAACCTCGTGTTCGAGCACCACACCGCCCTGTCGGCGGGACTCCGTGCCGTGATCTGAGGCACGCCCGCTCTCGCCAGCTGTGGCATCCGGCAATATCGTTGACGGCATGGCGCCCAACGAGATCGTCGCCCCCATGCTCGCGAAGGCCGTGCCCGGCGTGCCCGATCCGGATTCGGTCGCCGGCGGCCTCGCCTACGAACCGAAGTGGGACGGCTTTCGCGGCATCGTGTCGTTCGACGGCGACGACGTCGAGATCGGCAGTCGTGGCGCGAAGCCGCTCACGCGCTACTTCCCCGAACTCGTCGACGCATTCGCGCGACTGCTGCCGGTCCCGTGCGTGCTCGACGGGGAGATCGTGATCCGGGCGGCACGCAGCGGGCAGGCGCACCTCGACTGGGAGGCGCTCTCGCAGCGCATCCATCCCGCCGCGAGCCGCGTCGAGATGCTCTCTCGTGAGACGCCCGCGATGTTCGTGGCATTCGACCTGATCGAAGCCGATGGCGTGTCGCTGCTCGATCAGCCGTTCTCCGAGCGCCGAGCCGCACTCGAACGTCTCGTCGGCGAGCTCGGCGACCCGATTCGCCTGACCCGCATCACGAGGGATGTCGAGCTCGCCCGCCGCTGGCTCGAGGAGTTCGAAGGTGCGGGGCTCGACGGCGTCGTCGCCAAGCCGCTCGCTGCGCCGTACTCTCCCGGCAAACGGGTCATGCTGAAGGCGAAGCACCACCGCACCGCCGACGTCGTGGCACTCGGGTATCGCATCCACGCCTCGGGGAGCGGCGTGGGCTCGATCCTGCTCGGCCTCTACGACCACGAGGGGCGGCTCCGCAACGTCGGCGGCATGTCGGCGTTCTCGAACGCCCGCCGGCTCGAGCTTCTCGACGAGCTCGCACCGTACGTCGAGCGCGCCGACGACGGCGGTGCGGTCACGGGCGAGACGGAACGCGGCCGGTTCTCGTCGGGCCGCGACGTCTCGTTCGTACAGCTGCGGCCCGAACTCGTCGCCGAAGTGCGCTACGACCAGCTCGAGGGCGACCGGTTCCGCCACACCGCGCAGTTCGAACGCTGGCGGCCCGACCGTGAACCCCGCTCGTGCACCTTCGAGCAGATCGAGCGCCCGGTCGCGTACGACCTCGACGAGGTGCTCGGCACGGGCGGCGTCGACTCGTGAGCACCGGGGCCGCGGCGACACTCAGATACGAACGTGAGAGCGTCGAGTTCGCGCGCACCTTCGCGTTCCTCGACGCGGTCTACGCGATCGCCCTCACGCTGCTCGTGATCAACATCGATCCGCCCGAGGCATCCGCGTGGACGAGCGTGAGCGCACTGCTCTCGAGCGGGCTCGGCTGGCAGCTGCTCGGATTCGCCATCAGCTTCGCAGTGATCGCCGTGTTCTGGCGTGTCAACCACCGCATCGTCTCGGGCTTCAGCGCGATCAGTCCGGCGACGATCACGGTGAACCTCGTGGCCATCGCCTTCATCGTGCTCATTCCCTTCTCGACCCAGGGGATCAGCGATGTCGCGCTCACCGACGAGCCGCTCAC
The DNA here is from genome assembly GCF_006337065.1 of Agromyces laixinhei. Lineage (NCBI taxonomy): Bacteria > Bacillati > Actinomycetota > Actinomycetes > Micrococcales > Microbacteriaceae > Agromyces > Agromyces laixinhei. The sequence goes on from NZ_CP040872.1 coordinate 2,965,993, forward strand.
CGTGGCCGTCTACGCACTGAACATCAGCCTCGCCGTGCTCGCACAGGCAACGGTCTACATCGTCGCCCGGCGCGACGGATTGCTGCGCGATCCCCTCCCGCGTCGCGCCGACGCGGTGAATCTCATCGACACCCTCACGACGCCGGTCATCTTCCTCGCCTCGATTCCGGTCGCCTACCTTCTCGGCGCCGATTGGGGGCGGTACACCTGGCTCCTCCTGCTCGTCGTCGGCCCGATCAGCGGGGCATGGGCGAAGCGGCGCGTCGCCCTGATCACGGCATCGGCGGCGGGGCATCCCGCTGACCGCGACGTTGCGACCTGAGCACCGCGCGGAGCGCGCGTGTGCATTCCGGCCTGCGCGAAGTGCGACGATTGAAGGATGCCCGTCGACACGTACCCGTTCGTGGAAGAGCTCGCGATCGCGAGGTTCGTCGGACCGCTGAACCTGAGCCGCGGCCGCACGGTCGAGCGCGCCGGCGCCGTCGTGTCGCTCAGCTGGGATCCGGCGCACTTCCAACTGAGCGCCGACGTGCAGGGCACGGCGGCCCGGCCGTATCGCTCCGACGTGAGACTCGACCTCGGCATCCCCGGCCGCACGACGATCCTCACGGGCGCCTGCACCTGCCCCGTCGGCCGCAACTGCAAGCATGTCGCCGCGACCCTGCTCGCGGCTGCCGAACGCAACCGACGCGAACAGGCAGAGCTCGCCGAAGCCGACGGTCATGATGCGACGACCGCGACAGCGGCCGGGTGGCGCGGCGAGCTGGCGGCGCTCGCCGGCACGCGGGACGGTTCCGACGAGCGAGCGGATGCCGCGGCGACGCGCCAACCGCTCGCGCTCCAGTTCGAACTGCGCGAGCGCGTCGCGCGGCGGAGGAGCGCCCGCCAGGCGGCTCGAGACGAACCCGCGTCGTCCGCGGCATCCGTCGACCGTCTCGCCGTTCGCCCGGTGACGCGCGGCGCCCGCGGCGGCTGGATCAAGGGCAACCTCACGTGGCAGAACGTCGGATTCCAGGGTCGAGCGGGCGGATTCGATCCGGTGCAGGCGCGATGGTTCGCCGAGTTCTCGCTGCTGAAGGGCACTCGGCACTCCGCCTTCGCGGAGTACGGCTCGGCCTGGATCTCGCTCGACGAGTACGAGAGCCGCACGCTGTGGGCGCTGCTCGAGGCGGCACCGCGCCTCGGCATCGCACTCGTCGGCTCGACGGCGCGCACCGAGATCGAGGTCGCCGGACCCGCGGTCATCGGACTCGACGCGCGGCGAGCGGCAGGCGCGCCGTCCGAGCAGGATGGCGACGACGACGCAGCCGCTCACAACTCCAACAGCACTGCCGACCTCGTGCTCACGCCGTCGGTCACGGTCGACGGCGTCGTGCACCCGAGCGAGCAGGTGCGCCTGATCGGTGCCCACGGGGTGTACGCCTACGACTTCGCGGAGGGCCGGATCACCCTCGCATCCCTCGCGGCTCCCCTCACCGCCGCCGGCCGTGCCGCCGTGCGGCGACGCGCTCCGATCGTCGTGCCCGCCGATGAGGTCGAAGCCTTCGTCGAGGAGCAGTACTCGACACTCGCTCGGTCGCTTCGGCTCGCGAGCGGAGACGGCAGCTTCGCGCTGCCCGAACTGCCACCGGCGACCCTCGTCGCCACGATGCACCACGAGCCGAACCATGTCGTGCGACTCGAGTGGGAATGGGAGACCGACGGAGGTCGCAGGTTCGCGCTCGACGCACCCGACGAAGAGTTCCACGACCCCGACCGGGAGCGGCTCGTCGCGACATCCGCCGCCCTGCTGCTCGCCGACGACCCCGCCGGGCTGCCGACGGTGACCCCGGGTTCCGAACCGCGACTCCGCCCCGAAGCGACGCTGCGCGGGCTCGCGAGCGCCGAATTCGCCGCACGGCTCGTGCCCCGGCTGCAGGAACTCGAACGGCTGCGGCTCGTCGTGATCGGCGATCCGCCCGCCTATCGCGAACTCGTCGCGGCGCCGCAGCTGACCGTCACGACGGTCGAGAGCGAACGCACCGACTGGTTCGACCTCGGCGTCATCGTCACCGTCGAGGGCAAGAAGGTGCCGTTCGGGCCGCTGTTCAGCGCCCTCGCGAAGGGTCGGCCGAAACTGCTGCTCGTCGATGGAAGCTATCTGTCGCTCAAGCAGCCCGTGTTCGATCCACTGCGGGAGCTCATCGACGAGGCCGGTTCGCTGCGCGAGTGGGAGGCGGGAATCCGCATCAGCCGCTACCAGACGAGCCTCTGGGCGGAGTTCGAGGATCTCGCCGACCAGTCGGAGACGGCAGTGGCCTGGCGCGAGACCGTCGCCGGACTCCGCGAAGCCGACCAGGTGGAGGAGATCGCGCCGCCCGTCGGGCTCGCCCTCGAGCTGCGCCCGTACCAGCTCGCCGGGTTCCGATGGCTCGCCTTCCTGTACCGGCACGGGCTCGGCGGAATCCTCGCCGACGACATGGGCCTCGGCAAGACCGCGCAGACCCTTGCGCTCATCGCCCACGCCGGCGAGAGCGCGCCGGAGGGTCGGCGGTTCCCCTTCCTCGTCGTGGCCCCGACCTCGGTCGTCTCGAACTGGGCGGCCGAGGCGGCGCGCTTCGTGCCGGGTCTCCGGGTCGAAACGGTGGCCGCCACGCAGGCGGCCAGCCGCACGCGGCTCGCGGATGTCGCGGCGCGCGCCGACATCGTCGTGACGAGCTACGCGATCCTGCGCCTCGACGCTCCCGAGTTCGCCGGGCTCGAATGGGCCGGGCTCGTGCTCGACGAGGCGCAGTTCGTGAAGAACGCGTCATCGAAGGCGAATGCCGCGGCACGCGACATCCGTGCGCCGTTCCGGCTGGCCGTCACCGGCACGCCCGTCGAGAACAACCTGATGGAGCTGTGGGCGCTCCTGAAGATCGTCGCACCCGGGCTCTTCCCTTCGGGTCGAGGGTTCGCGGAGCGATTCGCCCGCCCGATCGAGAACGACCACAACGCCGACCGACTCGCGGCGCTGCGCCGCCGCATCCGCCCGTTCATGCTGCGCCGCACCAAGGAGGTCGTCGCGCCGGAACTGCCCCCGAAGCAGGAGCAGGTGCTGACGGTGCAGCTCGACCCGGAACACCAACGCGTGTACGACGCGTTCCTGCAGCTCGAACGACAGAAGCTGCTGGGCCTCATCGACGACCTGGATCGCAACCGGTTCACGGTCTTCCGTTCGCTGACGCTGCTGCGCATGCTGAGTCTGCACGCCGCGCTCATCGACCCGGAACAATACGCCGAGGTGCCGTCGGCGAAGCTCGACGCCCTCTTCGAGCAGCTCGACGAGGTCGTCGCCGAGGGGCACCGTGCGCTCGTGTTCAGCCAGTTCACCTCGTTCCTGCAGTTGGCAGCCGCGCGGCTCGAAGCGACGGGCGTGCCGTACGCCTACCTCGACGGCTCGACCACGCGGCGCGGCGACGTCATCGCGAAGTTCCGCGAGGGCGACGCCCCCGTGTTCCTGATCAGCCTCAAGGCGGGCGGGTTCGGTCTGAACCTCACCGAAGCCGACTACGTCTTCCTCCTCGACCCGTGGTGGAACCCCGCGAGCGAAGCCCAGGCCGTCGACCGGGCGCACCGCATCGGCCAGTCGAAGCCCGTGAACGTCTACCGCATGGTCGCCGAGGGCACGATCGAGGAGAAGGTCATGGCGCTGAAGGCCCGCAAGGCGAAGCTCGTCTCGTCGCTCATGGACGACGGCGAGCTCTTCAGCGAAACGCTCACGGCAGACGACATCAGGGGGCTGATCGGCGGGTGAGCCGTACTCGTGCGGGAGTCAGGGGTTGGGCTTGCCGCCGGTGACGCTGAGGGTCTCGCCGACGACGTAGCTTGACGTGACCCTTACAAGCAGCACCCACCCACACTGGAACACCGGTGCCCCCGGGCAGGATTCGAACCTGCGCTTCCGACTTAGGAGGTCGGCACTCTATCCCCTGAGTTACGGGGGCGGCCGTAAGAGTCTACTTGCTGCGATCGCCGCTCGCGGGCGGCATCGAGGTTCGCCCGGCCGCCGTGACGCTCGCCCGCGGTACCGTGTTGTGCAGCGTGCGTGTGCTGCAGCGACCACCGACAGGCCGAGAGAACGGGATGGTATGAGCGAGTCGATTGGCACGAGATTCTGGGTCGGCGCGTCGACGACGGGTGCGCTGGGAACCGCGGCCCGCGGCATCCGCTCGCTCGACATCGCACCAGACGGCCGCTCGACGCTCGGCGAACCCATCGACGTCGGACGGAACCCCATGTTCCTGGCGGTCGCGCAGGGCACCGGCCTGCTCGGGATCGTGCACGAGCTCGACGACGGCCTCGTCTCGACGTGGACGATCGAGGGCGACACCATCACGCCGTTCGGTCTGCCCGGAACGACCGGAGCCGGCAGCCCCTGTCACCTCGCCTTCGACGAGGCCGGCTCGCTCATCTTCGCCGCCAACTACGCGGGTGCGCGGCTCTCGGTGCATCGTGCAGCGCCGGATGTCGCGGCCGACGTCGTGCTCGCGGCCGACTTCACCGGCTCCGGCCCGAACCGCGAGCGGCAGGCATCGTCGCATCCCCATCAGGCGGTCGTCGACACCGCTCGCAACCAGCTGCTCGTGCCCGACCTCGGCTCCGACCGTGTGCGGGTTCTGGCTCTCGACACCCTCCCCGAAGCGCTGCAGCACGACGAGAGACGTGACATCGTCATGCACGCCGGCGCGGGCCCCCGGCACCTCGTGATCACCGGCGACCTGGCCATCACCGCCAACGAGCTCGACCGCTCGGCGAGCATCATCGATCTCGTCGAGGGGCGCGAGGTCGCATGGTGCACGATCGGCGATGACGTCGAACCCCGCGGCTTGGGATGCTCGGCGATCCGTCTCAGCAGCGGCGGCATCGTGCTCATCGGCGACCGCGACGCCGATGCCCTGCGCGGGCTGCGACTCGACGCCGAAGCGCGCACGCTCGAACTCGTGGCGACGGTCGTGACGGGCGGGCGGCATCCGCGCGATCTCGAACTGACGCACGACGAGCGGTTCGCACTCGTCGCGGATCAGGCGTCCGACTCGATCGCCGTCGTCGCGCTCGACGCGGGAGGCGTTCCGACCGAGGTGGTCGACGTGATCGAGACGCCGGCGCCGGCGTGCCTGGCGCGCGTGTAGAGCCTCAGCCCGGCGGGTAGAGGTAGAGCGCCCCGCCCGCCGGAATCGTGCGGCGGTGGTAGGAATGGTCGGAGTTCTGGTTGTACTCCTCGATGTTCACGCTGCCGTCGGCGTTGATCGACTGCACGTACGCCACGTGGTTGTAGGGGAACCACGCGACCGCACCGACGACGGGCTCGCTCGACGTCGGCCAGCCCTTGCTCGCCCACTCGTCGGCCCACGCGTGCGCACTGCCCGAGGCGAGGTTCGACCAGTCCCACTTCCACGGGGCACTCGTGACACCGGCGTCACGATTCATGCGCCACGCGACGAAGTCGACGCACTCGCGGAAGTAGTAGCGGAGCGGTGAGAGCCCGCCGCCGAAGTCGTCGGGCGTCTGGTCCCACCAGGGGTAGTCGTCGCCCTCGGCCTTGACGGTGTGCACCGCGTAACTGCCCGAACCGCTGCGCGATGCGAGGTTCGCCTCCCAAGCCGCCTTGTCTGCCGCCTCCTGCGCGAGCTGGGCCGCCTCGATGTCGGCCTTCGTCTCCACGGTGTACTGATCGCTCGACTTCGCGGCGCCGCTCACGAGCGACGAGACCTCGATGTCTTGAGCCTCGGCCTTGGCGAGACTGAAGCTTCCGGATGCCGCGAATGTCTCGCCGCCCGGCATGAGCGCGTATGCCGGCAACGCCATCGTGCCGACGATCGCCGGCACGACCAGCACGGTCGCGAAGACGCGCATCGGACGACTGCGGCCGACGGCCGGGCGCGTGGCGCGTGGTGCGCTGCTTCGACGGCTCCGTGCTCGATCGGCCGATCGACGCGAGGAGCGCGGGCGCTCCGTTGCGTCGTGGGTGTCGTCAACGTTCAACTGCGGGACCTCCGGGCACCGCCTCGAAGCCGCAGCGCAGCCGGGAAGCGGGGTGGGTTCTCGGGTGCCGGCAGCCTCTGTGGCGCCGGGCTCGTCTCACACTAGGGCACGGCTCACCGCTTGTCACGACATGATCGCGTGTCGCCGAACGATCAGGCCGCGACGAGGTACTCGTTCCACTGCGGCAGCGGCCGTTCGAACCCGCGCACGACCCAGTTGCGCCCGTTCGGGCGGCCCGGGCTGAACCGCAGCTGCCAGCCCATCTCGGCCGGGGTGCGGTCGCTCTTCGTGTTGTTGCAGCGCAGGCAGCATGCGACGAGGTTCTCCCAGGTGTCACGCCCGCCGCGCGAGCGCGGGAGTACGTGGTCGATCGTGGCTGCCGTGCGGCCGCAGTACGCGCAGCGGTGGTCGTCGCGGCGCAGCACTCCGCGCCGGCTCACCGGCGCCTGGCTGAACCGGGGCGGGCGAACGTAACGGGTGAGCAGGATGACGCTCGGTCGTTGCCACGAACCGCTCGCGGCGCATACCGGATTGCCTGCCTCATGCTCGATGACCGTGGCCTTGTGATTCATGACGAGCAGCAGCGCGCGCTTGAATGAGATGACGGCGAGCGGCTCATAGCCCGCGTTGAGCACGAGGGTGCGCATGAGGTGCCTTTCGATCGGTGCTGGATGGCTTCCAGCCGCGTGAACGGTTCGGCGTTCCGTGAGAGCGTCGGGCGACAGCGGGCGTTGCCCAGATGCGGGGGGCCGAATGAGCCGCAGAACAGCGAACGGGCACTGTCGTGATGACAGTACCCGTCGAGGTCTCGGCCCGGTTCGTGCTCGTGCGACTACTGCGCCGTTGGTCGAAGAGCGCGCGCGCATCCGTGGAATGGATGCTGCACGACTTCACCATCGGCTTCCCCTGCCCGGTCTCTCGGATCGTCAGGGTCTCAGCGTAGAACACGAATGGCGCGCCGGAAACTTCCGGCGCGCCATTCACGTGCGGTGTCACGCGATGTTCATCATCAGATGCCGATGCGAACGATGTAGTAGTCGCTCGTCCAGATGGGCTGCACTCGAACGGATGCCCCCTCGTAGGGCGCGTGCAGGATCATGCCGTTTCCGGCGTAGAACCCGTCGTGGCCCGGCATGATGACGAGGTCGCCGGGTTGCGCGTCGGCCTCGGCGATGCGGGTGCCCATGGCGCCCTGCCCTGCGGAGGAGTGGGGCATGCTGATGCCGAACTGCGCGTAGACGTACATCACGAAGCCCGAGCAGTCGAAGCCGGCCGGGGTCGCGCCGCCGTAGACGTAGGGCGTGCCGATGTACTGCGTGGCGACGTTGTAGACGCTCGCGAGGTCGAAGCTGGGGTACGGGGGGTTCGCGAGGAAGTCGCCGACCGACGGACCCGAGTACGACGCCGCGTACGACGTCATGGCCGTCTCGGCGGCGACGCGCGCCGCTTCGGCCGCAGCCGCAGCGTCGGCCGCAGCCTGGATCTCGGCTCCCGTGACCGTGTCGTAGCCGTCTTTCGTGACCGGTGCGGCGATGACGTCGTCGGTCACCTCGACCGACTGCGCCTCGGCCTTCGTGAGCTTCGTGACGTCGGTCTGGGCGAATTGCGGGCCGCCGGATCCCGGAGCGAAGGCGTACGCGGGGATGGCGAGCGTGCCGATGATGCCGGCCGCGACCGACATGACGAGCACGTTGGCGAGGGGCCCGCGCCGGAGACGACGCGTCGACGGCAGTGTGGACGCGGCGACGCGTGCGGCCGCGTCAGGCTGTGGAGAACCGGGGGAAACGGGCGCTTTCGCGGCGATGATCGCCTTCGTCGCGGCACCGCGGGCGGGGTTTCTGGTGAGACGCCGCCGTGAGATTCGAGCCAAGATGTGTACCTCCGTCGCTCCACGACATCAGATGTCACCCCACCGGATGCGCGCGCGGCGCTTACGGGTACTTGATCGAGCGGTGGGCTTGGGAAGCGTCTCGACCCTGGTCCTCCGACTGGCTTCTTGCCGGCGGACTCGAAAGAGACTACGCGACGGGAGCCAGAATGTCACATTCTGATTACGGCGTGCCGCTGATCAGGGGTTTCAGGGGCAGCAGTGGTTGTGCGCAGAGGTCACGCTGCGATGAAGAGGTGCCCCGCGACCTCGCTCGGCAGCTCGAGACCGCCGTCGACGCCGTCGACCTCGACGAGCACGTAGCCGCCGACACGGCGGAACGTCGCCGCGGCGCCCGGCATGACGCCGGCCTGCCGCATCTGGGCGAGGAGTTCGGGGTCGAACTGCATCGGTTCGCCGAGGCGACGCACCACGCCGCGGATCGGCTCCTCGCTCGCATCGACCGCCTCGACGAGGTTCACGACACCCGACATGAAGGGGTCGGACGGCAGCAGGCCGAGTTCTTCGAGCCCGGGGATGGGGTTGCCGTAGGGCGACTCGCGCGGGCTGCCGAGGATCTCGATGAGACGACGCTCGACCTGTTCGCTCATGACGTGTTCCCAGCGGCAGGCCTCGTCGTGCACGAACTCCCACTCGAGCCCGATGACGTCGGAGAGCAGTCGTTCGGCGAGACGGTGCTTGCGCATGACGTGCACCGCCTTCGAGCGGCCGTCGGGCGTGAGCTCGAGGTGGCGGTCGCCGGAGACGACGACGAGTCCGTCGCGCTCCATGCGGGCGACCGTCTGCGAGACGGTCGGGCCGGAGTGACCGAGGCGTTCGGAGATTCGTGCGCGCAAGGGCACGATGTTCTCCTCCTCGAGATCGAGGATGGTGCGGAGATACATCTCCGTGGTGTCGATCAGGTCGGTCACGCGCCAGCCTCCCGTTGTCACAGCCCGTCGTCCAGCCTAGCGGGCGGCGCCGGCTCGCTAGACTCGACGGCATGCCGAGCATCGTGATTCCCCGTGACCTGCTGCCAGCCGACGGACGCTTCGGCTGCGGTCCGTCCAAGGTCCGGCCCGAGCAGCTCGCCCACCTCGCAGCGCTCGGCCCCTCGATCCTCGGCACCTCGCACCGCCAGGCTCCGGTGAAGAACCTCGTCGGCCGGGTGCGCAGCGGGCTCACCGACCTCTTCTCACTGCCCGACGGCTACGAGGTCGTACTCGGCAACGGCGGTTCGACCGCGTTCTGGGATGCAGCGGCCTTCGGCCTGATCGAGGAACGTGCACAGCTCGCCTCGTTCGGCGAGTTCGGCGCGAAGTTCGCCGCCGCGGCCGCGGCCCCATGGCTCCAGGCGCCCGACGTGCGCAAGGCGGCCCCCGGATCCCGGGCCGAACCCGACGTGATCGCGGGCATCGACGTCTACGCCTGGCCGCAGAACGAGACCTCCACCGGAGTGATGGCGCCCGTCGCCCGGGTGGCCGGCGACGACGGCGCGCTGACCGTCATCGATGCCACGAGTGCAGCGGGCGGCATCCTCGTCGACCCGACGCAGTTCGACGTCTACTACTTCGCCCCGCAGAAGAACTTCGCCTCCGACGGCGGCATCTGGTTCGCGCTCCTCTCGCCGGCGGCGATCGAGCGCGTCGAGCGCGTCGCGGCGAGCGGGCGGTACATTCCCGAGTTCCTGTCGCTGAAGAACGCCGTCGACAATTCACGGCTGAACCAGACGCTGAACACGCCGGCGCTCGCGACCCTGCTGCTGCTCGAGAACCAGCTCGAGTGGATGAACGCCTCCGGCGGCCTCGCCTGGGCCGACGCCCGCACCCGCGAGTCCTCATCGGTGCTCTACGACTGGGCCGAGCGCACCTCGGTCGCGACGCCGTTCGTCAGCGACGCCGCGCACCGCTCGCAGGTGGTCGTCACGATCGACTTCGACGAGTCGACGGATGCCGCGGCGCTCGCCGCGGTGCTCCGCGAGAACGGAATCGTCGACACGGAGCCCTACCGCAAGCTCGGCCGCAACCAGCTGCGGGTCGCGACCTTCACCGCGATCGAACCCGACGATGTTCGCGCGCTGACCGCCTCGATCGACCACGTGCTCGCGCAGATCGGCTGATCACATGCGGCTCTGGCTCAGCGACGGGGAACGACGCCCCGATCCGGCGCCCGCGCGTGCCGACGGCCGCAAGGCCGTGGTCGCGGGCACGATCGGCTGGATCGTCGCGCTCGTCGCGTGCCTCGTCTTCCGGGCGCAACTCGAGTCGGCGGGCCTCGCGTGGCTCACCGGCGCCGCGATCACCGGCGCGGCGATCGGCCTCATCGGCCTCGTGGTCGTGCAGGTGATCAGGCGGCGATCGGGTCAGGCGTCGGAGCCCTCGACGGACTGATCTTCGGGCTCGTCGTCGCCCTCGGGCTCGTCGTCGCCCGATTCGTCGAACGCATCGATGTCGATGCCGTCGAACTCCTCATCGTCGTCGACGTCATCCTCGTCGTCGTCAGCATCGGCGTCGTCAGCATCGGCGTCGGCGTCCTCGGATTCAGCTGCAGCAGCGGCGACCGCCTCCTGTGCGGCGCGGTAGTCGGCCAGCCGCTCCGACCACGGCACCCAGTCGGGCGCGAGCAGCGCAGCCTCGCCCGGCATGAGTTCGGTGCTCAGCACCGTGGGCTCGGCGGTGTCGTCGAACCGTGAGAGCGTGACGCTCCAGTGCCATCCGGGGTACCCGCTGAGGTCGGACGCGAAGAGCAGCGTCAGCACATGCTCACCCTCGACCAGGTGTCCGGCGACCGAACCGACCGTCTCGGGTGCGGTGACCTCGAGCAACGCCTGCCGGGCGAGATCCACCGACGACAGCAGCACCTCGTCGGCCACGACGGCCACCGCGGGTTCGGTCGCCGCGAGCTGGGCCTGCGCCGGTTCGGTGCCTGACCGTTCGGGGTGTTCGATCTGTTCCTGTTCGGCCCGATCGGCTTCCGTCGGTTCAGGCATCGAGATCGTCAGCCACCTTGCGCAGCACTGCGGCGACGGTGCGTGCCTTCGATTTCTCGGGGTAGCGACCACGCCGGAGGTCGGCGCCGATGCCGTCGAGCACCTTCACGACGTCTTCGACGATGATCGCCATGTCGTCGGCGGGCTTGCGGTTGATCTTGGTGAGGCTCACCGGGGTGTCGAGCACGCGCACCGACAGCGCCTGGGCGCCGCGCTTGCCGGCGGCGACGCCGAACTCGAGTCGACTGCCCGCTCGCACGACCGCGCCGGCGGGAAGTGCGGATGCATGGAGGAAGACCTCCTCGCCGTCGTCGGAGCTGATGAAGCCGAAGCCCTTCTCCTCGTCGTAGAACTTGACCTTGCCGGTTGGCATCGTGTGAACCTCGCTCATGTCTGCAGGCGCGCTGAATCACAGCGCCGTCCTCGTTCCAGTCTATTGCGCGGCGCCCCCGCGAGCGCGTCGCCTGCCCTATTCTGAAGGAGTGAGCGACTCCGGCCCCATCATCGACAATCGCGCCGAACGCGTCCTCGCATACATGTTCGCCGCCATCGTCGCGCTCTGCATCATCTGCTTCTTCGCCGTGATGATCGGCACCTTCTCCGGCGTGAGCCGTGAAGAGATGGGTGCCGGCATCTGGCCCGTCGTGTTGATGCTGCCCTGGTTCGGCCTCCCCGTCGCCTTCCTCCTCCTCATTGCACTGCTCATCGTCAACGGCGTGCGGCGGGGCCGCGCGGCGCGAGCCGGATCGAGCTGATCGGAGACGATGCTCGAACTCGCCGCACGACTCCGCGGGATGTCGCGAGACTCCCTCGCAACAGCCCTGCACTCGCGCGAGTTCGAGCCGGCGGGCGTGCGCGACCTCTTCGATCTCGCCGAAGCGGTGCTCACCCCCGATTCGGTCGACCACGCGGTCGGCCGCCTCGATCGGCGGCGTCTCGCAGTGCTCGCCGCCGCCGTCGAACTCGCCGCAAGCGGCGGCACCACGGTCTCGGCAGTCCACGGCGAACTGATGCGGCACGCGGCATCCGCTGAGCTGTCGGATGCCGCAGGCGAACTGCTCGACGCGCTGACCGAGCTGATGCTCGTGGTGCCGGTCGACCACGGCATCCACGTGCCCGCAGCGGTCACGGCCCGGGTGGCACCGCGCCTCGGGGCAGATCTGCCGTCCGCGGCCGAGCTCGCGACTCCGGCGCCGCCGGTGCTCGTCTCCGGCGACGACGTCGACCGCTCGCTCATCGACCGGCGCGCCGCCGAGACCGCGTACGCGACGGTCGCGGCGACGGCCGAGGTGCTCGCCGCGCTCGGCGTGCAGCCTGCTCGCGAACTCGCGAAGGGCGGTCTCGCGCTCCCCGATTCCAAGCGGCTCGCCGAGGCGAGCGGCGTGACGCTCGAGGCCCTGCCCCGGCTCTTCCACCGTGCCGAGGAGGCCGGTCTCGTCGTGCGCGAGGGCGCCTACTGGCTCGAGTCCGAGCAGGGCGCGGCCTGGTCGCTCGAGTCCTCCGAAGGGCGCTGGCGGCATCTGGCCGCGTGCTGGCGCGACCGCATCCCCGAACTGCTGCGCGAACTCGTGGCCCGCAGGAGCGAGTCCCTCACCGCGAGCACCCTCCGCGACGACGTGCGTTGGTTCTACCCGGCGGGCGGACGCTGGCTCGACGAGGGCCTCGAGCGGCTCATCGGCGAGGCCGAAGCACTCGGTCTCGCGGTCACGGGCGAGCCCGCGCCGACCACGCTGCTCGTGCTCGACGGCGAACTCGAGCAGGCGTCGGCCCGACTGGCGGCGCACTTCCCGGCCCAGGTCGAGCAGATCTACCTGCAGCACGACCTCTCGATCGTCTCGCCGGGCCCGCTCGAACCGGCGCTCGACGCACGATTGCGCGGCTTCGCCGACGTCGAGGGTCGCGACCTCGCCTCGACGTATCGCGTCAGCGCGGCATCCGTCAATCGCGGACTCGCCGTGGGTGAGACGGCCGAGTCGATCCTCGCCTTCCTCGACGACATCTCGCTCACCGGAATCCCGCAGCCGCTCGCCTACCTCGTGGCCGAGGCGGCCGCGAAGTTCGGGTCGCTGCGGGTCGCGCTCGCCGGCGAAGCGGATGCCCCGGCGCGGGCGGTCGTGCACTCCGACGACGAGCAGCTCGTGCGAACACTGACCGTCGACCAGACACTCTCCTCGATCGGGCTGCGCCAGGCCGGGCCCGATCGCCTGCTCTCGCGCTTCGCGCCCGAGGTCGTCTTCTGGGCGCTCTCCGACGCCCGCTATCCCGTCGCGGCCGAAGACGCTGAGGGCAACATCATCCGTCTGAGCCGGCACCACCTCGCGACCGCGCCGGCGCCGACGCCGAAGTCCGACCCGATCGAGGCGTTGCTCGACCTCGTGTTCGCCGAGGGTGAAGACGGCGCGACCGAGCAGGCATGGCTGGCTCGGCAGCTCGAGGCCGCTGCGCGGTCGAAGGAGACGCTCACCGTCACCGTGCGCATGCCCGGTGGCGACACCGCCGATTACCTGCTCGCCCCAGCGAGCGTCGCCAACGGACGGCTCCGCGCTCGCGACCGCAAGGCCGACATCGAGCGCACGCTGCCCCTGTCTGCGATCGCGGCGGTGACCCCCGCGCCGGCCGGCACCTGACGAGCGATTCCCGCCCGCGCGGCCGACCTCCCATGAACCGGGCGTAGACTCGACCGCTATGTCAGACGGCCCACTCATCGTGCAGAGCGACCGAACCGTCCTCCTCGAGGTCGCCCATCCGCTCGCCGAAGACGCGCGCCACGACCTCGCCGTGTTCGCCGAGCTCGAACGGGCGCCCGAGCACATGCACACGTACCGCATCACGCGGCTGGGGCTCTGGAACGCGCGGGCCGCCGGTCACGGCGCCGACGACATGCTCGCGACGCTCGAACGATACGCGAAGTTCCCCGTGCCGCAGACCGTGGCAGTCGACATGCGCGAGACGGTCGGGCGCTACGGGCGGCTCGTCGTCGACCGCACCGGCGACGGAGCGCTTCGGCTGCACAGCGACGACATCGCAGTGCTCACCGAGGTGGCCTCGGCCAAGCGCATCGCCCCGCTGCTCGTCGAGCGCCTCGACGACCGGAGCTTCCTCGTCGCAGCGTGGGCGCGCGGCACTCTCAAACAAGAGCTCGTGAAACTCGGTTGGCCCGCCGAAGACCACGCCGGGTACACCCCGGGAACGCCGCATCCGATGGCGCTCGAACAGGCCGACTGGCACCTGCGCGGGTACCAGCAGCAGGCCATCGACAACTTCTTCGACGGCGGCTCGGGCGTCGTCGTGCTGCCCTGCGGCGCAGGCAAGACCCTCGTCGGCGCCGGGGCGATGGCGACGGCGAAGACCACCACGCTGATTCTCGTGACGAACACCGTCTCGGCCCGCCAGTGGCGCGACGAGCTGCTGCGCCGCACGACGCTGACCGCAGATGAGATCGGCGAGTACTCGGGGCAGGTGAAAGAAGTCAAGCCCGTCACGATCGCGACGTACCAGATCCTCACCGCGAAGCGGAAGGGCGAGTACGCGCACCTCGCACTCCTCGACGCCCTCGATTGGGGTCTCGTCGTCTACGACGAGGTCCACCTGCTGCCCGCACCGGTGTTCAAGCTCACCGCCGAGCTGCAGGCGCGACGGCGCCTCGGCCTCACCGCGACGCTCGTGCGCGAAGACGGCCGTGAGGGCGATGTCTTCAGCCTCATCGGCCCGAAGCGCTTCGACGCGCCGTGGAAGGAGATCGAAGCGCAGGGCTTCATCTCCCCCGCCGCCTGTTACGAGGTGCGCATCGACCTCCCGCAGTCCGAGCGGCTGACGTACGCGGCATCCGCTGATGACGAGCGCTATCGCCTCGCCGCGACCGCGCCCGCGAAACTCGACGTCGTGCAGGAGCTCGTCGCCAAGCATGCGGGCGAGCGGATCCTCGTGATCGGCCAGTACCTCGACCAGATCGACGAGCTCGCCGAGGTGCTCGATGCCCCGAAGCTGACCGGTTCGACGCCCGTCGACGAGCGCGAGCGGCTCTACCAGGAGTTCCGCGACGGGCGCACGCCGGTGCTCGTCGTCTCGAAGGTCGCGAACTTCTCGGTCGACCTGCCCGAGGCGACCGTGGCGATCCAGGTGTCCGGCTCGTTCGGCTCGCGCCAGGAGGAGGCGCAGCGACTCGGCCGGCTCCTGCGGCCCAAGGAGTCGGGGCTCAGCGCGAACTTCTACACCCTCGTCTCACGCGACACCGTCGACCAGGACTTCGCGCAGAACCGCCAGCGGTTCCTCGCCGAGCAGGGCTACAGCTACACGATCCTCGACGCCCACTCCCTCGAGGCCGCCTGACCCACCCCGCCGCATCCCCACTCTTGCCGCATCCCCACCCTTGCCGCATCCCCACTCTTTTCAGGAGTTCTTCGTTCGGATCGGTCGAAAACGATGATTACTTCCTGAAAAGGGTGTCGAATCCCGGCCGGGTTCCTGAAAAGAGTGGGGATGCGGCGGGGCGGGCGAGTGGGGAGGCGGCGGGGCGGGCGATGGGTCAGTGTCGGCGGTAGCGGAGCAGGAGCAGGTCGCCCGCGGGCCTGGCGTGCACGAGGTGCATGCGACGCGCGAGTTCGGGCGTTCCGCGCACGATGCGGCCCGCGGCCCCGCCGACGAGCGTCGGGCTGAGCGAGAGGCAGAGCTCGTCGACGAGGTCTTCCTCGAGCAGCGCGCCGAAGAGATGCGGCCCGCCTTCGCAGAGCACCTGCCGGAGCCCGCGATCGGCGAGCGCGTCGAGCATGCCGTGCAGCTCGACCGCCCGTTCGCCCGCCACGACGACATCGGCGACCCGGGCGAGCTCGGCGCCGCGTGCCTCGGGCGCCGCTGCGTGCGTCACGACGATCGGGCGCGTCGCGGCGGCCGTGAAGAACGCCGATGCGGGGTCGAGGTCGAGCGACGAGGAGACGACCGCGAGCCGGGGCTGCTCGGGCAGACCGCGGGCGGTGCGCCACGCGGCATCCGCTTCGCTCACGGCGAGCCCGCCGTAGCCCTCGACCCGAACCGTGCCTGCTC
Organism: Agromyces laixinhei; assembly: GCF_006337065.1. NCBI lineage: Bacteria > Bacillati > Actinomycetota > Actinomycetes > Micrococcales > Microbacteriaceae > Agromyces > Agromyces laixinhei. The sequence continues at coordinate 2,981,892 of NZ_CP040872.1, forward strand.
CGACCAGCACGACGTCGGCGAGGGCGCGCAGCACCTGCATCGCGAGCCGATCGCTCTCGTCGCCGAGCCCGCCGCTCCGGCCGTCGAGCGTTGCCGCTCCGTCGAGGCTCGCGACGAAGTTCATGCGCACGCACCGCTTCTCGCGATCCGGCAGGGCATATGCGGCGAAGAGCGCCTCGCGGTCGGGCGTCGCGGTCATCGGTTGTGCTCCAGGAACGCCGGATGCCGCCAACCCTCGATCGCCTCGATCATGCGCATGGCGTCGACGGTCTCGCGCACGTTGTGCACACGCACGATGCGGGCGCCCCGCATGACGCAGTACACGGCGGCGGCGATCGAACCCTCGATGCGCTGCTCGCGCGGCCGGCCGAGGCTCTCGCCGACGAAGTCCTTGTTCGAGAGCGCGACGAGGGTCGGGTAGCCGAGGCTCGTGACCTCACCGAGGCGGCGGGTCAGCTCGAGCGAGTGCAGTGTGTGCTTGTTGAGGTCGTGGCCGGGGTCGATGACGATTCGATCGGATGCCACGCCTCGCGACTCCGCGAGGGCGACGCGCTCCGTGAGGAAGGCCGACACCTCGGCGACGACGTCGCCGTACTGCGGCGAAGGATACGGCGTACGGGGTTCAGCAAGGCTGTGCGTCACGACGATCGTCGCCCCGGTCTCTGCGATGACATCGGCCATGACGGGGTCGTGGAGGCCCGTCGTGTCGTTGACGACGTGCGCGCCGGCGGCGATCGCCGCACGGGCCACCTCAGGGTGGAAGGTGTCGACCGAGATGACGGACCCCGAGCCGGCGAGCGCGGCGACGACGGGCACGACCCGGTCGATCTCCTCGGCGACGGGGACCGCCGGACCCGGGGCGAACTTCGCGCCGCCGACGTCGATCCAGTCGGCGCCCTCCTCGATCGCGGCCGTCGCCGCGGCCACGGCGGCGTCGAGCGCCGCGGTGCGCCCGCGATCATAGAAGGAATCCGGGGTGCGATTCACGATCGCCATGACTGCGACCTCATGCGAGAAATCGAACTCGCGGGGGCCGATGCGCCGGATCACCGGGGTTCGATTCACCATGCTGCCGAGTCTTCCACGCGCAACGCGAGGCGCCAACGCACGCGGCATCCGTGCACCGGGCCCCGTGGCATCCGGCCGAGCGGATCGGCGACCCTCGAAGAACGCTCAGGAAAGTTCCAGCTGATGCGCAGATAATCGTCACATGAGCGACGGACCACGCATTCTCATCGTCGACGACGAGCCCAACATCCGCGACCTCCTCACGACGAGCCTGCGTTTCGCCGGCTTCGCGGTGCGCGCCGTCGGCAACGGCGCGCAGACCATCTCGGCGGTGCTCGAGGAGGAGCCCGACCTCATCATCCTCGACGTGATGCTGCCCGACATGAACGGCTTCGGCGTCACCAAGCGTCTGCGATCGGCCGGATACACCGCGCCGATCCTCTTCCTCACGGCGAAAGACGACACCGAAGACAAGATCACGGGCCTCACCGTGGGCGGCGACGACTACGTCACGAAGCCCTTCAGTCTCGACGAGATCGTCGCACGCATCAAGGCGATCCTGCGCCGCACGATGCATGCCGAAGAAGACGCGGTGATCCGCACGGGTGAGCTCACGATGGACCAGGACACGCATGAGGTGCTCGTGGGCGACGTGCCCGTCGAGCTCTCCCCCACCGAGTTCAAGCTGCTGCGCTACCTCATGCTGAACCCCAACCGGGTGCTGTCGAAGGCGCAGATCCTCGATCACGTGTGGGAGTACGACTTCAACGGCGATGCCGGCATCGTGGAGAGCTACATCTCCTACCTCCGTCGCAAGCTCGACCTGCACTCCGCGGAGCCGCTGATCCAGACCAAGCGCGGATTCGGCTACATGCTGAAGTCCTCCTCCAAGCCCTGACTCAGGAAGGCGCACCTAGACTCGGCCCGCCATGAATCAGATCTCCGAGCGGTGGAACCGCATCTCACTGCGCACCAAGATCACGGGTGTCACCGTGCTCATGTTGACGCTCGGACTCCTGGTCTCCGGAATCGGCACGGCGGCGATGCTGCGCTCGTACGTCGATTCTCAGACGAAGGGCAAGCTCGAGACCATCGCCTCGGGCGACCTCGGCAAGTACTTCGCCGACGACGGCGAGCAGGCGAGCAAGGGGTCCGACCTCGACGACCTCGTGTTCCGCCCCGATCCCGACGTGTTCATCGCGGTGTACGACGTGCAGACGGGCGAGCTCAAGAAGCACAACTGGCGCGAACGCGACCCTGCCGTCTGGCCGCAGCTCCCCGAGACGCTGACCACGGCACAGGTCAACTCGACCAACGCCGGCGGGTACGAGGTGCTCGCCCTTCGCGACGCCGCCGGCAACTCCACGTTCCGTGGGGTCGCGGCGCTCATGACGACCGACAACCATGGCACCCTCGCGCCGATCATCATCGCGGTCTCCTCGAAGGACACCGAGCAGCTGCTCACGATGTACCTCACGATCTTCTTCGGGTTCGGGCTCGGCGTCGTGCTCGTCGGCGCCCTGCTCACCCGAATGCTCGTCACCACCACGTTCATGCCGCTCCGCGAGGTCGAACGCACCGCATCGGCCATCGCCGACGGCGACTTCAGTCAGCGCCTCGCGGGCGCCACGCCGAACACCGAGGTCGGTCGCCTCAATCGCTCGCTCAACACGATGCTGAACCGCATCGACCGGGCGTTCCGCGATCGCGCCCGCACGATCGACCAGATGCGCCGCTTCGTCGGTGACGCCTCGCACGAGCTGCGCACGCCGCTCGTGTCGGTGCGCGGGTACGCCGAGCTCTACCGCATGGGTGCGTTGCAGTCGCCCGACGAAGTCGGCCAGGCGATGGAGCGCATCGAGAAGGAGGCCATCCGCATGGGCCTCCTCGTCGAGGACCTGCTCGCTCTCGCACGACTCGATGAGGCGAAGCCGCTCGATCTCGCGGAGGTCGATCTCGTGCCGCTGGCGCGCGACGCCGCGCTCGACACCATGGCGGCGCACCCGACTCGGACGATCACGGTGATCGCCCCCGAAGACGTGAGCGCCACGGATGCTCCTGGCGACCCCGCTCCCGACCTCGAGGTCGAGCTCGACCCCACGGCCGACCGGGCCCCCACCGGAGCGATCTCCTTCGCCGAGGCGACGCTTGCACGCCTGCGCGGCCGTCGTCCGCGCGGCGACGCGGCGACCGGAGCGACCGGGGCGAATACGCGCCGGGCACCGGCGAAGGCCGGTGGCTCGTCGGCGTCGGCGAAGCGTGCGGCACGTGCCTCGGCCGCGGCGTCGGCGGCTGCTTCGGCGGCCGCGGCTCCCGGTGCTCCCGGTGCTCCCGGTGCTCCCGGTGCTTCCGGTGCTCCCGGTGCTCCCGGTGCTCCCGGGCAGCAGAAGCCGGTGCGGCGCACCGTCGTGCTCGCCGAGGAGAACAAGATCCGCCAGGTGATCACGAACCTCATGGGCAACGCGATTCGCTTCACCTCGTCCGGTTGCCCGATCGAGATCCGCATCTCGGTCGACGATGCCACCGAACGCGCGATGATCGAGGTCGTCGACCACGGTGACGGCATTCCGCCGCAGATCCGCGAGAAGATCTTCCAGCGCTTCTGGCGCGCCGACACGTCGCGCACGCGGGAGACCGGAGGATCCGGTCTCGGCCTCGCCATCGTGTCGTCGATCGTCGCGGCCCACAACGGCACGGTCGACGCGGTCGAGACGCCCGGCGGCGGTGCGACCTTCCGCGTGCAACTGCCGCTCGCGGGTTCCGCCGCGGCCCCGCAGCGGGTCTCCGGCGACTGACCGGGGTGCGAGTGAGCTGATCGGACGTTCCTCGCGCGTCGTTCCGAGCGGCTCTCGCCGCACCACTCGTCCTCCACAGGCGACGGCCGGCGGCTGGAGCCCGCCGTTCGGCCGAGCGGCCGTCTGCCGCATCTCGGCGGCGCGTAGCGTGGCGCGCACACCGAACGAAAGGGGCCGAGATGGCCGTCTACCAGGTCGATGCCGAACAGGTGTCCGCCGCGACTCAGACCGTGCAGGGCACGATCGGCCGCATCCAGTCCGAGGTCGCATCATTGCTCGGCCAGCTCACAGGCCTGCAGTCGTCGTGGTCGGGTCAGGCCTCCGATGCATTCCAAGGCGCGGTCGTCGATTGGCGCGCGACGCAGCTGCAGGTCGAAGAGAGCCTCGCCGGCCTCAACCGCGCGCTCGGGGTCGCCGCAATGCAGTACTCCGACGCTGAGCAGGCGAATGCGCGGTTGTTCCTGCGCTGAACGTTTTCCGCGTGGCACCGCACATCCCTTCCTTTCGCGCCGCAGACGCCTAGCATGGAGAACGAGACGTCGCCCCGAGGACGGCGCCCCGACCAACAAGTGAGGGAGCGATGATGTCTGAATCGAACCGACCCGCTGAGCCCCCCGACGAGGCGGCCGCCGCCGCCGCAGGCGACTCCACCGACGATCTCGAGGGCAGCTACACCGAAGTCGACGGTGACGGGCCCCACGAGCGCACCGTCGCGGGCGCGTACATCCGCACCGACGGCGCCGATGACGACGAAACCAGTGTCAGCGACTACACCTCGAGCGAGGGCCACCCCGATTCCCATGAGCCGGCCGAGCGTCACGGCAAGTTCGTCCGGACGGAACCGCCGAAGCCGCACCCCGGCCTGCACCACGCCTGACCGGCGTTCGCTCAGGTCCCACCCGGGGTCCGACTCGAATGCCCGCGGGCGAGTCGGGCGCCTGCGGCCTCGAGCCACCGCACCGGGTCCGCCATCGCGGCCGCCCGGTCTCCGGCGAGACCGGCCAGAGCGACGGATGCCGCGAACCCGCGCGGCTCGGCGGTGATCGACCCGGCAATGAGCGCCACCGGCGCACCTGCCTCGGCAGCCAACCGGGCGACGTGGCTCGGCGCCTTGCCCGCCTCGGACTGCCCGTCGAAGCGGCCCTCGCCGGTGACCACCAGGTCGGCGCCGACGAGATCGTGAGCAAGCCCGGCGGCGCTCGCCACGAGTGCCGCCCCTCCGCCCATCTCCGCGCCCCAGGCGAGCAGGCCGAAGCCGGCTCCGCCCGCGGCACCCGCGCCCGGCGCCTCCGCTGAGACCCCGGGCACGAGACGTGCGAACCGGGCGAGATTGGCCTCGAGCACGATGATGTCGGCAGCATCCGCCCCCTTCTGCGGACCGAAGACGGCAGCGGCGCCGCCCTCGCCGAGGAGCGGGTTCGTGACGTCGCCGAGAACCACCGCCCCGCCATCGGGGAGCGGGCGGAGGCCGGAGAGTTCGACCCGATCGAGTCGACCGAGCGCCCGATTGCCGAGGCCGACCGGGCGTCCGTCGACGCCGAGGAATCGAGCGCCGAGCGCCGACAGAGCGCCCACGCCGCCATCCGTCGATGCGCTGCCGCCGACCGCGAGCAGGAGTCGCTTCACGCCCGCGTCGAGGGCGGCGGCGATCGCGTCGCCGAAGCCGGCGGTGTGCGCATCGAACGGCGCGAGCGGGTCGACCAGCGAGAGGGCCGACGTCGCCGCGAGTTCGACGACCCCTGTGCCGCCGGGCAGCAGCAGCCAGTGCGTCGCGATCGGTGCCGAGTCGGTCGCCCGCCCCTGCACCGCGACCCGCCCCTGCACCGCGACCGGCCCGCGCACCGTGATCGGCATGCGCCGGGCATCGGGCACGGCGGCTTCGAACGCGTCGAGGGTTCCCTCGCCGCCGTCGGCCATGGGGCGCTCGACGACCTCGTCATCGGCGCGGACGGAGCGCCATCCGCGCGCGATCGCGGCCGCGGCATCCGCTGCACTCGCCGTGCCCTTGAACGAGTCGGGGGCGATGACGACATGCATGGCGCCTCCTCGGCTCTCTCGGCGCCCATCGTAGCGCCGCCGCCCGCGGCTACGATGGGATGATGTCGTTCGACCTGCAGGGGTTCCCCGCTGATTCCGAAGCGCTCGCCTCGCTCGCCGCGAGAGGACTCGACTACCGTCTGGTCGACACCGCAGACGCGGCGGCGACGTCGGCGTGGGTCGAAGCCGACTTCCGCGGGTTCCACCACGCCCGCCCGAGGCAGATCGACCTCGACTACGATCGCGGCTTGCTCGCCGAGCGACGGGTGCACGGTGTCTACGACCGGGCCATCCTCGAACCGGCGATTCCCGTCGCCACCGTCTCGAGTTGGCCGACGGGGCTGAGCGTGCCCGGCGGGCGCAGTGTCGACGCCTGGGCCGTGAGTTCGGTCACGGTTTCACCGACGCATCGGCGCCGCGGCATCGCCAGGGCGCTCATGCTCGCCGAATTGCAGAACGCGCGTGCGGCGGGCGCCGCGCTCGCGATGCTGACCGCCACCGAAGCCACGATCTACGGCAGGTACGGGTACGCTCCGGCAGCGCGCGCCGCGACCGTGTTCGTCGATCGGCGGCGCGTGCACTGGGTCGGGCCGGATGCCCCGGGCCGCGTGCAGTTCGTCGACGGGGCCGCCATCCGCGAGATCGCTCCGGGCATCGCGCGGCGTGCCGTGGCGCGCACTCCAGGCGAGATCGACCGCTGGCCGGCGCTCCTCGATCGCGTGCTCGGCCTCTTCGACCCCGACAGCGAGCGCTCGAGGGCGCGCCGCGTCGTGCGCTACGACGACGAACGGGGCCAGGCCCAGGGCTTCGCCGTCTTCCACGTGACTCGCCCGCCCAACGAACCGGGCGTCGCCGAGTTCGACTTCCTCGCGGCGGCGACCGACGACGCCGAGCGCGCACTCTGGCGGTTCCTCATCGAGCAGGACTTCGTGTCGGGCACGCGCGGGTTGCTCCGATCGATCGACGAGCCGCTCCCCTGGCTCCTCGAAGATCCGCGGGCCGTCACCTTCTCCGAGGTCGTCGACCACCTGTGGCTCCGCATGATCGACCCGATCGCCGCGCTCGCCGCACGACGCTACGGCGCGCCGGGGCGACTCGTCATCGAGGTCGACGACCCCATGGGCATCGCGGGCGGCCGGTTCGAACTCGTCGTCGACGACAGCGGACGTGCAGAGGTCACTGCCCTCGAGCAGTCGGATGCTTCGGCATCCGCGAGGGGTGTTCGCCGCATCGGCCTCGGGGTGCGCGAACTCGGGGCGATCTACCTCGGCGGGGTGCATCCGTCTGTGCTCGCGCGTGCGGGGCGCATCACCGAGCGCTCACGCGGGTCGATCGCAGCGGCCGACGCCATGTTCGCCGCGCAGCGCACGCCGCACCTCAGCATCTGGTTCTGAGGCCGGATGCCCGGGCGCCTGGCCCGGCGACTCGGCCCGGCCGCCCGGCCCGGCGGCGCCGTCAGATCGTGTCCTGCCTCGGGAAGATGACCTTCTCCACGATGATGATGAGCGACGCCGCGACGGGGATCGCGACGAGGGCGCCGAGGACCCCGCCGAGCGTGCCGCCCGCGACGGCCGCGATCACGACGAGCGCACCCGGCACCGCGACCGCTCGGCTCATGATGCGCGGGCTCAGCACGTAGGCCTCGACCTGCATGTAGATCAGGTAGTAGACGGCGGCGGCGAGCGCCGTCGTCGGCGACGCCGCGAACGAGACGAGCGAGATGATGACCGCGCCCGTCAGTGTGCCGACGAGCGGCACGAGCGAGAAGAGGAAGGCGATGAACGCCAGGAGGATCGGCGCGGGTGCCCCGATGATCGACAGGTAGATGAGGCTCAGCACACCGTTGATCGCCCCGAGCCCGAACTGCCCGATGACGTAGCGGCCGACGGATCCCGTGATCTCCTCCGAAACGTCTCGATACCCGGGGCGCGAAGTCGCCGGCACGAACCGGGCCGCGTAGCGCTTCATGGAGTCGAGCGAGGCGAGGAAGTAGAGGGTGAGGATGAGCACGATCGTCGCGCCCGTGAACCCGCCTGCGATGCCGGCACCGACCGCGAGGATGCCGCCGCCGAGCGAACCGAGGTTCGCCGGATCGGCGAGCCACAGGCCGGCCGACTCGATCGCGTCCTTGATCGCGTGCCCGGTGCCGGTGAGATTGTCGAGCCACACCCTGAAGTCGCTGTTCTGCACGTTCTCGACGATGACGTCCCAGTTCTCGACGATGTTGGTGGTCTGTTCGACGACGATCGGCACGATCGTGGCGATGAGCCCGACGAAGATGCCGATCACCGCAGCGAACACGATGACGATCGCGATCCAGCGGGCCATCCCGCGCCGCTGCAGCCAGCTCACGACCGGGTCGAGACCGAGCGCGAGGAAGAGTGCGAGCGCGACGTAGAGGATGACGGTGCCGAGCTCGGCGACGATGCCGCCGATGAGGACCGCGAGCAGCACGCCGAGCGCGCCGACGAAGCCGATGCGGAACGCGTTGATCCGAACCTCGGGCGCGCGGGAGTCCCCGGCGCCGGTGATCTCTGCTGCAGCGGGTGGTGGCGTGGGCTGCACTCGTTTCGTACGGATCCTCATGCGTCTGACGGTAGTGTGCGCAGCCGACCGCCGCGCGCGGTCGGCACGGCGAGTTCGATCCGCCGGGGCGCGGTCCCGGCCGTACGCTGAGGATGGGTCGATCGACTCCGACCCGGGGGGAGCAGCGATGTCGGCGAGTTCCATCATTCTCGGCGTGCTCGCCGTGACCGTGGTGACGATCATCTTCATGGTGCTCCTCGCGGCGATCTCACGGCGATTTCTCGGTGTGCAGGTCGGCACCGGGCGCATCATCCTCGCCGGACTCATCGCGCTCGGCGCTGAGCTCGGGTTCGAGTCGCAGTTCGTCTGGCGTGCGGGTGAGGCCAACCTGGCGCTCGTGCCGATCCAGCTCGGCATCATCGTGCTCGTGGCGATCGGCTTCCTCGTCATCGCCGAACTCGTCGTTCCGAGCGGCACGATTCCGCGACCCGATCGCTGGATCCCCGATCTCCGGCGCAGCATCGACCGCGGTCGCCGCTACTCCGAGGTGACGCGCATCGCAGTGCGCAACGGCCTCGTGCCGTTCAAGCCCGACCGTGCACGCAGCCCGGCCGCCGATGAGGCTCGCCGCACACATGCGAAGGCGCTCCGGATCTCGCTCGAGGAGGCGGGACCGGTGTTCGTGAAGCTCGGTCAGATGCTCTCGACCCGCACCGAACTGCTGCCCCGCGAGTACCTCGCCGAGCTCGAACGCCTGCAGCAGAACGTTCCGCCTGCCGCGTGGACGGAGATCGATGCGCTGATCCACCACGAGCTCGGGGCGAGCGCCGACGAGGCGTTCGCCGAGTTCGATCCCGAACCGTTCGCCGCAGCATCGATCGGGCAGGTGCACCATGCCCGGCTCGCGTCTGGGCAGCAAGTGGCGGTCAAGGTGCAGCGGCCGGGCATCATCCCCGGCGTCGAGCGCGACCTCGACATCGTGCAGCGCATCGCTCGCAAGCTCGAGAACGAGACGGAATGGGGCCGGTCTCTCGGGCTCCGCTCGGTGGCCGCGGCGTTCGTCGAATCGCTCCGCGCCGAGCTCGACTACCGCTCGGAGGCGGGCAATCTCGCTGCGATCGAGGCGACCCAGGCCAGGCATCCGGAGCGCGAGCGTCTCACGATCCCGCATTGCTTCCGTGGCCTGTCGACGGCACGCGTGCTCGTCATGGAATTCATGCCCGGCCGCGCCCTCAGCGACGACGACGGCACTCGCCCCGATTCGGTGAAGAAGGCCCAGGCGTCGCTGCTCTTCGAGTCGCTCATCACCCAGGTGATCGACGACGGCGTCTTCCACGCCGACCTGCACCCCGGCAACGTGATGCTGCTCGAGAGCGGCGGCCTCGGCCTCGTCGATTTCGGCTCGGTCGGGCGGCTCGACTCCGAGATGCGCGAGAGCATCGGTGAGATCCTGATGGCCTTCTACCGCGGTGACGCGCGCGCCATGAGCGATGCACTGCTCGCCCTCGTCGAGTTGCCCGACGACGTCGACGAGTTCGTGCTGCGGCGCGAGATCGGCGGGTTCGTGGCATCCAGGCTCGGACCGGGCTCGGCGCTCGACTCGACGATCGTGGCCGATATGACACGGCTGCTCTCGGAGAATCGGCTGGCGATCCCGCCCGAGCTCGCCTCCGCATTCCGCGCGGTCGCGGTCGCCGAGGGCACCCTGCGAGTGCTCGACCCCGAGTTCGATCTCTTGGCGGCGGCGAGCGGACTCGCGGAGGAGCGCGTCTTCGCTGCGATCCGGCCCGGTTCTCTGAAGGAGGCGGTCGTCGACGAGGTCGGCACGATGCTGCCGATCCTTCGCCGCATCCCCCACCGCTTCGACCAGATCTCGGGTTCTCTCGCGAACGGACGCCTCAGTGTCAACGTGCGGCTCTTCGCCGACCGCCGCGATCGCTCGCTGCTCCGCTCACTCGTGAACCAGGTCGTGCTCGCGTTCCTCGCCGGCGTGCTCGGCGTGATGGCCGCGATGCTCCTCATCAGCGATGCCGGCCCGCAGGTCACCGAGACGCTCAGCCTCTTCCAGATCTTCGGCTACCTGCTCGTGGTGGTGTCGGCGCTGTTCGTGCTGCGGGTGCTGTTCGACGTCTTCCGGCGACGGCGCGAGTAACGACGGCGCCGCCGGAACCGCGCTCACTCGAGCCCCGACGGCGGCACGACCTCACCCACCAGCGTTCGCACCCAACGGTCGCCGCTCTCGCGGAACTCCGCCCGTGTCGCGAACCGGTAGTGGTACGCGCGGGCGCGAATCCACCGCGGGGCGGCGCGGTCGAACGGGTCGGTCTCGAGCAGCGCGAGGGTCGGGGCATCCGCTTCGAGCAGTCGCAGCAGGAAGACCTCGAACCACGGTTCCCACATACGCCCGAGCGGCAGGAACCACATGAGCCAGTCGAGGCGCAGGTGGTACGGCGCCCACTGCCGCGGGATGGCGCGGAGCGCGCCCGGCTTGCCCTTGAACGCGTACTCGCGCCATCCGCCGTCGCCGCCCGGCGCGTCGGTGCCCGCATCGTCGCCGCCATCGTCGCCGCCCGGCGCGTCGGCGAGCGTGCCTTCGACGACGATCTCGATGCGCCGCTTCGTGACGGTACCGAAGGCACCGTAGGCGTTCACGAGCATCCAACGATTGAATGACGCGTTCATGAGCTGGCGACGCGACACGAGGTTCCTGATCGGCCAGAAGCTCAGCACGACGAGCAGTGCGGATGCCGCGAGCACCACGACCGCCCACCAGATCGGCGTCGCCGCGGCATCCGTGCCCAGGTCGGGTGGAATCGCCGGAATCAGCCAGTGCCAGACCGAATCGGTGATGGCGGATGCCGCGAGAACCACGGTGATCCAGTTGAGCCATGCGAAGTTGCCGGTCACGATGAGCCAGAGCTGGGTGAGGATCACGATCGCCGCGGCCGACGACCCCACCGGCCCCGGCACGAAGAGCAGGAACGGTACGAGGAGCTGGGCGAAGTGGTTGCCGAGCACCTCGCCGCGGTGGAACCACTTCGGCAGCAGGTGCGCCTGCCTGCTGAGCGGCCCCGGCATCGGCTGCGTCTCGTGGTGGTACATGAGGGCCGTGAGGTCTCGCCACTCCCGCCCGCCGCGGATCTTGATCATGCCCGCGCCGAACTCGAGGCGGAACACGAGCCACCATACGGCGATGACGATCGTCAGTGGCGGGGGCGTCTGGTCGGAGCCGAGGAACGCGACCGTGAAGAGCGCCTCGCAGAGGAGCATCTCCCAGCCGAAGCCGTAGAACGTCTGGCCGACATTCACGATCGAGAGGTAGAGGCCCCAGAGCGCGAGGAAGACGCAGAGCGGCAGCCACGGCGGCCCGAGCTGCGGCAGACCCGCCACGACGGATGCCGCGAGCACGAGGCCTGCCGCGGAGACGGCGACGAGACGCCGGTCGGTGTAGCCCCAGCGGAAGAGCGTCGGCCCGCGCAGCCGCGAAGCGCGGCGCAGCAGCTCGGGCACGGGCAGCAGGCCGTGCTCGCCGAGGAGCGGCCGGAACTGGTTCAGCGTCGAGAGGAAGGCCACGAAGGCGAACGCGCCCACCCCGCGCTGCAGGATCTGCCGTGCGACCTCGTAGTCGTGCGCGTCGAACCAAGCGACTGCGTCCACCCCCTCACGCTACGCCCGCAGCATCCGACTCACTCTTCTCAGGAGTTTTTCCTCGCGGGGGGCGCTGGAGGCCGGAAATCTCCTGAGAAGCGCCCCGAATCACGGGGTGGTTCCTGAGAAGGGAGAAAAACAGGGTGGGGAGGGGTCAGTGGTGGCCGAAGCGCTCGCGCAGGGCGAGTTTCGCGGCGAACCATCCGTTCATGCCGTGCACGGCGGGGCCCGGCGGCGTCGCGCTCGAGCAGAGGTAGACGCCCTCGACCGGTGTGCGCCAGGGTGTCGGCGAGACGACCGGGCGCTTCAGCAACTGCGCCATCGTGAGCGCGCCCGAGTAGATGTCGCCGCCGATGTAGTTCGCGTTGTACCGGCCGATCTCGGCCGCCGAACTCGCGGCCGAGGCGAGCACGACGTCGCGGAATCCCGGCGCGAAGCGCTCGACCTCGGCGGTGACGAGTTCGGTCGCGTCGAGCGTCGACCCGGCGGGAACATGCGTGTACGCCCACAGCACGTGCTTGCCCGCAGGCGCCCGGCTCGGGTCGACGACGGTCGGCTGGGTCACGAGCACGTACGGATGCCGCGGGCCACCGGCAACCCCGGGTTGCACTCCACGGGCGACGGCGTTCTCGGCCGCCGCGATCTCGGCGCGGCTGCCGCCGAGGTGCACGGTGGGGGCGAGCCGCACCTCGGGGTTTCGCCACGGCACCGGCCCGCTGAGCGCGAAGTCGACCTTCGCCACGCCGGAGCCGTACCGGTAGCGGCGCAGGGCCCGCGCGTAGCGGGCGGGCAACTCCGCGGTGAAGAGCAGCTCGGGCGAGGTGTCGAGCAACACCGCCCGCGAGCCCGAGACCTCGGCGAGCGAGCCCACCGGGGCATCCGTCACGATCTCGCCGCCGCGCGCGCGAAGCTCGTCGGCAAGCGCGTCGGCGATCGTCTGCGAGCCGCCGACCGGCAGCCCCCACCCGACGCCGTGCCCGTGCATCGCGATGAGCAGGCCGGCTCCGGCAGCGGCGAGCGAGGGCATGCCGCCCGCGGCATGTGCCACGGCTCCGGTGAAGAGCGCGGGAGCGACCTCGCCGACGAACCGCGCGTTCCACGCCGCCGTGCCCTGCTCGAGCGCGCGCAGCCCGAACCGCAGCGCGGCGATCGGGTCGCGCGGCACGCGCAGCAACTGCGAGCCGGTGAAGTCGACCACGCCGCGGCTGCGAGCGAGGAGCGGCGCGAGAAGGCTGCGCCAGGCCGCACCGTCAGCTTCCAGACTGTCGACCGTGCGATCGAGGTCACGCCAGGCGACGCCCGCCCGGCCGCCGTCGAGCGGGTGCGCGTACGACACCTCGGGCACCACCCAGTCGACCCGATCGAGCAGTCCGAGCTTCTTGAACACCGGTGAGGCGAGGCCCGCAGGATGCACCGTCGAGCAGACGTCGTGCCGGAATCCGGGCAGCGTGAGTTCGGCCGTGCGAAGGCCGCCGCCGATCGTCGGCGCCGCTTCGAGCACGCGCACCGAGAGCCCCGCGCGGGCCGCGACCACTGCGGCCACGAGCCCGTTGGGCCCGCTGCCGACGACCGTGACGTCGGTCATTCGCTCAGAACCCCGTGTCGACGGTGTTGATGTAGGTCCACGGCAGCCGGTCCATCATGAGTCGGTGGCGACTGCCGACGGCGGGGCCGTCATCGGGCATCGAAACGTCACGCGCCTCGGGCGGGTGCTCGGCAGCGTACTCGTCGTCACCCTGCCAGAGGACCATCCGTCGCTCGGCGACGATCTTCGTGACGAACGACTTCACCTCTGCGGTGCGGAGTTCGGCGAGCGCCTCATCGACGGATGCCGCGTGCGACAGTCCGTGCAGCGTCACCCAGGTCGGGGGCCAGAGTGTCAGGCTCCCTGCCGTATGCCGGTCGAGGGCATCCACCGGGCGCAGCCACGCCGCCTCGGTGACCTCGTCGGGCGCGAGCCGCAGCTCGCCGTCGGGCACGCGCACGGCGAAGAACGTCGTGGTGAGCGACTTCGGCGAGCCCTTCGGGGGCGTCCAATGCGAGAACGGCACGAGCTCGTCGGCGTCGAGCACGAGCCCGACCTCCTCGAAGGTCTCGCGCACTGCGGCGCGGCGAGCGGCTTCGATGCCCCCGATGGGATCGCCCGCGGCATCCGCTTCGTCGACCGCACCGCCGGGGAAGACCCACGCTCCTGGGAACGACCCGCGGCCGCTGGGGCGTTCGGCCAGCAGCATCTCCACACCCCGCTCGCCGTCGCGCAGGAGCACGACCGTCGCGGCCGCACTCGGCCGTGCGGGATTCGTCGATGACTCGCGCGTGCTGTCCATGCACTTCAGACTATGACGGGGCAGGCCCTCATGCACCGGACGCCGGTACACTTCCGGCATGGATGAGCCTGTCGCCCCCGGCCGCCCCGTGTCGACCCTCGCACGTCTCGTGCTCGCTCCGAACGCGGGGCCGATGACGCTCGACGGCACGAACTCGTATGTGCTCCGCGCACCGGGCGCCGACGGCGTCGTCGTGGTCGACCCGGGCCCGGCAGACGCGACGCATCTCACGACGCTCGCCGGCAGCGGCAGGGTCGAGCTCGTGCTCGTCACCCACCGTCATGCCGACCACACCGAGTCGCTCGAGACCTTCCATGCGATGACGGATGCCCCGGTGCGCGCGATCGACCCGGCGCTGTGCCTGGCCGGGGCGCCGCTGGCCGACGGCGAACGCATCCTCGCCGCAGGGCTCGAGATCGAGGTGGTCGCGACGCCCGGGCATACGGCGGATTCGGTGTGCTTCGCGCTGCCCGGCGACGACCTCGGCGGCGTTGGACGCGCCGCCAGCGTCGGCGGCACGATGCTCACGGGCGACACGATCCTCGGGCGCGGCACCACGATCATCGCCGACCCCGACGGCGCCCTCGGCCCCTACCTCGACTCGCTCGAGCGGCTTCTGGCGCTCGGCACGCCCGCGCCGGTCGGCGTACTGCCCGGGCACGGCCCCGTGCTGCCCGATCTCGCCGTGATCTGCCGGGCCTACCTCGCACATCGCGCCGAGCGGCTGGATCAGGTGCGGGCGGCGCTCCGTGAACTCGGCGAAGGTGCGACGCCCGACGCGGTCACCGACCTCGTCTACGCCGACACGGATGCCTCGGTGCGAAGTGCGGCCGAGGCATCCGTTCGAGCGCAATTGGCCTACCTGCGCCACGCGCGGAACTCACCGGAGTGAGGCTGTCTGGTCGGAGGTGACGAATCCGTTGCCTCCGACCAGACGGTCGTCCTTCGACGCACGCGGCGCAACGCGGCGCAGCGCGGCGCAGCGTGGCGCAGCGCGGCGCAGCGTGGTCAGGCGACGAGCGCGACGCCGGCGTTCCAGCCGACCTTCTCCTGCACGGCGAGGGTGAGCTGCAGGAAGCCCACCGACTCGAGCTCGCGGGCCCGGGAGAGGCGCCCGGCGTCGACCGCGAGCACGCCGCCCGCGCGCACCACCTCGGCGAGGGCGAGCTTCGCATCGTCGTCGTCGCCGGCGATGAGCACGGTGGTCGGGTTCTGGCCCACGGTCTTGGCGGCGAGGGTCGCGGCGAAGTTCGTGTTGAAGGCCTTGAGCACCTTCGAGTCGGGCAGGGCTGCGGCGAGCTCGCTCGCGGCAGATCCGTCGGCGGGCACGACGAGGCTGTCGAAGGTCGTGAAGTCGAGCGGGTTCGTGATGTCGACCACGACCTTGCCCGAGAGCTCAGCACCACGCTGGGCGACGATGTCGGCGAGCGCCGGGTGCGGCACGGCGAGCACGACGATGTCGCCCGTGATCTGCTGCGCGGAGTCGCGCCCGATGAACTCGGCGGTGTTGCCGCCCGCGGCGACGATGCCGCCGATGGCGGTGCCCATGCTGCCGTTCCCGATGATGCTGACGGTCGTCATGTCAATTCCTCCCCGCGTCGTTCGACGCGTTTACTTGTTCTGACAACTAACACCGTATCGCCTATTCAGTTGTTGCGTCAACCAATACGGTAGACTCTCAGCCATGACGGATGACACGAGGTGGCTGGCCCCCGAGGAGTCGGCCGCATGGGTGCGCCTCGTGGCGCTCGCCGAACTGCTGCCCGGCGCTCTCGACGCGCAGTTGTTGCGGGATGCCGGTCTCACGCACTTCGAGTACGGCGCCCTCATGGCGCTCGGCGCCGCGCCCTCGCGCACGCTGCGCATGACCGAGCTGGCCTCTCGCACGAACGCGACGCTTCCCCGACTCTCGCACGTCGCCAAACGCCTCGAGGAGCGCGGGCTCATCGAGCGCTTCCCGTGCCCTGAAGACCGCCGCGCCACGAACGCGACGATCACCGCCGCCGGCCTGGCCCTGATCTCCGAAGCGGCTCCCGGCCACGTCGAGACGGTGCGCGCGAACGTGCTCGACGCCCTCTCTCCCGAGCAGCTCGAACAGCTCTACGCGATCGCGGGCGCGGTGCTCGCGCGACTCGACCCCGACGCGCGCCTCTCGGCCACGTCATGCCAGTTCAGCGAGGGCCCCGTCGATCATGTCGTGGCCTGACGACGCCGCGCCCTGCGAGGGCCGCCTGCGCCCGAGGCGCCTGCTCGCGCCTCAGCGCGGGTCGTAGGTGAGGCAGTCGGCGTCGTCGGCTCCTGCGCCGATGCGCACCGAGGGCGCCGTGCACTCGAGCGACTCGTTGTGCACGCACTCCGCCCGCTGGCACGCGCCGACGTGCGTGAGCACCTTGTCGAGCCCGCCTTTCGTGCCGAGCGGAATGAAGGTCGCGCACTCCGCATCGCCGACCGAGCCGCCGATCGTGACCGCGGCGGCGTGGCAATGGGAATGATCGTTGTAGGAGCATCCGGCCACCGAGCATTCGGCGACGGCGGGCAGTTCGTCGAGCGTCATGCTCATGGTGACCTCCCAGTGCGGTGACTGACCTTCGTTGCCCGTGATCGTACGCCCGCGAACCACGATCATGCAGCATCGGCGGGACGATTTTCCGCAGATCAACGCTACTTTCTTCTGAGGTGAGCCTTACCTGTGCGAGCGCCCGACGGCGCTCTGCTCACCGAGAGACGGTGCCTGTGAGACTCGCGATGGGCTTCAGCACCGCGGGCCGCACGGCGAACCACGCTCCGATCATGGCCGCGAGCGACACCGCGAAGATCGCGAAGCCGAGCCAGGATGCATCGTCGCGGCTCGCGTACATCGCGTCGAGATTGCGCAACGCTCCGGTCGCGAAGACGAGCGTCACGTGCACGATGACGAACGCCACGAATGCGAGCATCACCGGATAGTGCACGGCCTTCGCGAGCGAGCGCGTGTACACCCGATTCACCCGGTCGGCGCCCTGCGGCCACACCGAGGAGAGACGCAGGCCCGTGAGCACGGCGAGCGGTGCGACGACGAACACGATCGCGAAGTAGGTGAGCAATTGCAGGCTGTTGTAGTTGACCCAGGCGTGCTCGACCGGCCAGTCGAGCGAGGCATACTGCAGGCCCGCCGAGACGGCGTTCGGCCAGACGTCGGCGCTGGTCGGCACGATGCGCATCCACTGACCGGTGACGACGAGCAGCACGATGAAGACGATGCCGTTGGCCACCCAGAGCACGTCGACCGTGTAGTGCAGCCAGAGGTGGATGCTCACCTTCCACGGCGGGTTCTTCGTGCGGATGAGCCCCTCGTTGCCTCGCACCCAACGCGCAGGCGGACGACCGCCCTTGCGGAGCAGCAACCCCGAGCGCACGAGCAGCACGAGGAAGAACCCATTGAGGAAGTGCTGCCAGCCGAGCCAGGCCGGAATGCCGACGGGTGCCCCTTCGGGCAACGGCGTCGTGCCGGGGTACCGGGCGATGAACTCCTGCACCGCGGGCTGGGCGCGCAACCAGATCGCCACGAGCACGACCCCGCCGAGCAGCGCGACGCCGGCAACGACGGCGAGCGCGACCGGGAGCCACCCGGTGCGTCGACGCAGCGCGTGATGCGCGGGCTGGTCGGTGAGGCGGGTCACCGGAGTATTTTGGCATGACCGCCCGAGTGATCGCAGGCTCGGCGACCCGCAGTGTCACGGATGCCGCTGCCCTCGCCGCTCGGCGGCATCTGCTCGCAGCAGCACTGCTGTCAGCGGCATCCGGCCCGCGTCGCATCGGCCGCGCGCACGCTGGGGGCATGAGCGAACACGATTCCCCACCGATCCATCCGATCGACGCCGACCTCACGAAGCGGCTCTTCCACGAGCGCATCATCGTGCTCGGCGACGAACTCGACCAGCAGGGCGGCAACCGGCTCTGCGCACAGCTCGTCACCCTCGCGGCCGACGACCCTCGCCGCGACATCCGATTCTGGATCAATTCACCCGGCGGCTCGGTGTCGGCGATGCTCGCGATCGCCGACGTCATGCGATCGATCCCGAACGACGTGTCGACGATCGCGGTCGGCATCGCGGCGAGCGCGGGCCAGTTCCTGCTCTCGGCGGGCACGAGGGGCAAGCGATTCGCACTGCCGCACTCCCGGATCCTCATGCACCAGGGGTCCGCCGGCATCGGCGGCACCGCGGTCGACATCGAACTGCAGGCCGACGACCTGCGGTACACGCGCGACACGGTGCTCGGCATCACCGCGGAGAACACGGGGCAGCCGATCGAGCGCATCGCCGAGGACTCGCTGCGCGACCGCTGGTACTCCGCGACCGAGGCCGTCGACTACGGCTTCATCGACCGCATCGCCGACGGATTCGGCGAGATGTTCCCTGGGGGCGACCGGCCCCGGGTGGGACTGCAGGCCCGCACCGGAACAGGAGCCCCGTCATGACGAGCTACACGATCCCCTACGTCACGGAGAAGCGCGGCAACAGCGAGCGCTCGCTCGACGTCTACAGCCGACTGCTCTCGGAGCGCATCGTCTACCTCGGCACCGAGATCGACGACGGGGTCGCGAACGTGCTGATCGCGCAGTTCCTGCACCTCGCGTCGGAGTCGAGCGAGACGCCGATCAGCCTCTACCTGAACTCCCCCGGCGGCTCGCCCGGTGCGGCCCTCGCGGTCTACGACACGATGCAGCACATCCGGCCGGATGTCGCGACCACGTGCGTCGGTCAGGCGGGCGGGCCTGCCGCAGTGCTCCTCGCCGGCGGCGCGAAGGGCATGCGGGCGATCCTGCCGCACGGCCGCGTCGTGCTGCACCAGCCGTCGACGCAGGGTCGCGGCACGATCCCCGACCTGATCCTGCACGCCGACGAGGTCGTTCGGGTGCGCGCCGAACTCGAGGCGGCCCTCGCCGTCGACACGGGTCGCGACGCGACGACGCTGCGCCGCGACAGCGATCGCGACCTCATCCTGCCCGCGGCGGCGGCCGTCGAGTACGGTCTCGCCGATCACGTGCTGACGGCGCAGGCCCTGGTCGGGGCCGGCTCCGAGCCCGGCTGAGGCCGCCGGCTCCGGGCCCGGCTGAGGCCGCCGCGGCCGGTCGCTACCAGCTCCGCCGCACGGTGCCCTTCGGCCCGGCGACGAGGCTCGCCGCCGGCACGTCGTCGGCCACGACCGCGCCGGCGGCGATCACGGCGTCGCGACCGATGCTCACACCGGGCAGGATCATCGCGCCCGCGCCGATCCACACGTTCTCGGCCACGTCGATGGGGGCGCCGCTGAGGAACCGGCGGCGCTCCTCGGGGTCGACCGGGTGCCCCATCGTGATGAACGTGGCCTTCGGGCCCACCATGACGCCATCGCCCAACCTGATGCCCGCGTAGTCGAGGAACGTGCAGCCCTGGTTGACGAAGACCCGCTCCCCGAGCTCCAGCCGCAGGCCGTGATCGGTGTAGAAGGGCGGGTAGATCGTCAGTTTCGGCGGCAGCGGGCGGCCCAGGATCTGCTCGAGCGCCTCAGCCCTGCCCGCCTCATCGTCGAAGGGCAGCGCGTTCAGTCGAGACGTCAATGCGGTGACCGCCAGCACGCGCTCGCTCATCGCGGAGAACTCGTCGCCGAACACGCGCTCGCCTCTCGCCAGCAGCTCCGGATCGTGGATCTGCAGGAAGCGGTCGTCGGTCATCAGGCGGCGAGCAGGTACGCGTTCGAGACTGCGGGTGCGACGGGCGCTGCGTCGAGCGGATGCTCCGGGCCGACGTCGAGGGGAGCGTTCGCGTCGGCACGGAAGGCGAACGACGTCTCGATCCTCAGCAACTCGCGGAGCTCGGTCTCGCGTCGCTCGACATCTCGTCGTTCGCCGAGCAGCCCGCCGACCCGCTGCACGACATCGACGAGGTCGAGCCCGAGCGCCTCGGCGACGGAACCGAGCACCTCCGACGAGGGCTCCTTGCGACCGCGCTCGATCTCCGAGAGGTACTGGGGCGAGACGCCCGCCGTCGCCGCGACCTCGGTCAGGATCCGTTCCTGCCCGAGCCGTTCACCGCGCAGCACCTCGCCGAGTGCATGTCGCCAGAGCGGCTTCGCAGGACCTCGCTCGGCACCCGGCTTCGACGTCTGCGAAGCAGCGACCCGTGTGAACTCGACGACCTTGCCCATGCCGAGAGGCTAGCCGCGGCATCCGCTCGCCGACAGCCCGATCCGCTCAGAGCAGAACGCTGCGCGCCGACTACGCCGGAGGGTTCTCGGGGTCGACGGTCTCGATCGAGTCGGCCTCGACCGCGTTGTCGGCGTCGAGGTCGTTGGGGTCGTCGCCGGTGTCACCGTCGGGGCCGGTATCACGGTCTGGATCTGCAAGGTCGTCGTGCTGCTCGGAGTCGGATCGGGCGGAGCGCCGAGGGTCATGTGGCGGGATCGTGTCTCGTGGTTCGGTCATCGTTCCTCCCGGATCGGCATGGTTCCAGCGTGCGCGCCGCCCACGACCTCCGTCAAGCGGGCGACCCCGCCGCCTTCCGGGCGGAATGGTGGCGGTCGCGGTCGTCGGCGTGCAGAATGAAGCAACTGATGTGGAGGTGGGCGATGTCGACGGAATCCGTGATCTGGTCGATTCTCGGAACTTTCCTGGCCGTCGGGGGCCTTCTGGGGCTCGCGGCGCTCTGGTCGCTCATCCGGCATCCGCGCGACCACTGACCGCCGCGAACACGTGGCATGGGTCGAGCAACGACGGTCAGGCGAGCGCCTCGGCGATCGGCGTGCCGCCGCCGTTGAACCGGAGGGTGCGGCCCACCGTCGAGTCTCGGTGCACCGATTCGAGGGCGACTGCCGCGACATCCGCCCGGTCGACGGTGCCGCTGCTGGTCGCGCCGACGTCGATGAGTCCGGTGCCCTCGCCGTCGGTCAGCGTGCTCGGGCCGAGGATGGTCCAGTGCAGCGACGAGGCCGCGAGGCGCTCATCGGCCGCCGCCTTCGACTCGGCGTAGGCGTGGAACGAGTCGCCCTCGGGCACGCGGTGATCGGGCGAGCCGAAGTACGACACCATGACGTACCGGGTGACGCCCGCCTGTTCGGCCGCCGTCATCGACCTGATCGCCGCGTCGCGGTCGACCGCGTACGTACGGGCCGGATCGCCGCCGCCTGCCCCCGCCGACCAGACCACGGCGTCGTGGCCGTGCAGGATCTCGGCGACGTCGTCGACGTCGAGGCGCTCGATGTCGGCGACGATCGGGCGCGCTCCCGCCGCAACGACGTCGTCGGCATGCTCGGGATTGCGAATGATCGCGTCGACCTCGTCGCCCCGCTCGGCAGCGAGGCGTGCGAGTCGCAGAGCGATCTTGCCGTGGCCTCCGAAGATCACGATGCGTGCCATGGATTCCTCCTTCGAGTGGTCCGTTCCACGTTACCCCCGGATGAGGTACGCCTCTCCGACCTCGGTGGTGCGCCATGCCGGTGAAGAGCGCGGGCCTGCTGCTGTACCGCAAGTCGACCGGCGTCGAGGTGTTCATCGCGCACATGGGCGGGCCGTTCTGGGCCGGTCGCCAGGCTGGTGCCTGGTCGATCCCGAAGGGCGAGTTCACGAGCGAGCGCCCGCTCACCGCCGCCCGGCGCGAGTTCACCGAAGAGATCGGCGTGACGCCGCCAGATGCCGAGGCCGTCGACCTCGGCACGTTCCGCTACTCATCCGGCAAGACCGTGCGGGTGTTCGCGGTCTGCGCACCCGAGTTCGAGGTCGACGCTGTGCGGTCGAACACCTTCGAACTCGAGTGGCCGCCGCGGTCGGGCATGATCCGGGAGTTCCCCGAGGTCGACGATGCCCGATGGACGCCGGTGTTCGAGGCGCGGGAGCTGCTCACCGCCGGACAGCGCCCCGTGCTCGACGCGCTCCTGGCGGAGCTCGACGGCTCCGCAGACTGAATCAGATCGAATCAGGCCGAGGCAGACTGAATCAGATCGAATCAGGCCGCAGACACCGCAGAACGAGGAGGAGGCCGGAATGCCGGCAGACGCGCTCGTGAACGCCGCGACGGACCTGTACGCGCTGCGTCCCGACGAGTTCACTGCTGCCCGCAACGCTCGAGCGCAGTCGGCCGGCGCCGACGATCGCGAACTCGGCGCACGCATCCGGGAACTGCGACGCCCCTCCCCCGCGGCGTGGCTCGTGAACCAGCTCGTGCGCCGCCGGGCCGACCAGGTGCAGGCGGTGCTCACGCTCGGCGCCGAGGCCCGAGCCCGCGAGGTCCGCGGGGCGCTCGACACGGCCGAGCTCGCGGAGCTCGGCCGGCAGCGCCGACGCCTCGTCTCCGCGCTCGCCCGCGATGCCGGCGCGCTCGCCGAGGAACTCGGGGCCCCGGTGCGCGCCCCGGTGCTCGACGAGGTCGCCCAGACCTTGCAGGCCGCGATGTCGGATGCCGCCGCGGCCGACGCCGTGCGATCGGGCCGACTCGTGCGCGCACTCGAGGCGGTCGGCGTCGAGGTCGAGCTGAGCGGTGCCGTCGCGGGCGGGCCGGCGCCGCGCACCGAACAGGCGGGTGCTGCGGGCGACTCGGATGCCGCGGACGACGCCGCTGCCGCGAGCGACGCCGCTGCCGCGAGCGACGCCGCGCCGGCCATGCCCTCGGGCCACGACCGTCGGGCCGCCAGGAAACGCGCCGAGCGCACGGTCGAAGCCGCCGAGCTGCGAGCGGCCGAGGCATCCGCTGCGCTCGAGGCGGTCGACGCCCGGCTGGCCGACGCCAACGGCCGGCACGCCGATCGCGCGGCTCGACGCGACGAGCTCGAACAGCAGCTGCGACGAGTCGAGCAGGAGATCGCCGAGGCCGATCGGGCGACGCGATCCCTCACGCGGGAGCGGGAGCGCGCGGCCGGTGCTGCTCATGCCGCTGAGGTCGACGTCGACGACGCCCGCGAGGCGTTCGCCGAGTTCGAATAGCCGCGAGCGCTGCTCAGACGCGCTCGATCAGCCAGTCCATCGCGTCGGGCACGACGTCGAGCACCGAGATGTGCCCGTCGTCGAGTCGCATCCAGAGCGACGCCCGCGGAATGCGCGCGAGCAGCCACGAGGCGTGCGACGCGGGAACGATACGGTCGCCCTCGCCCTGCACGAGCAGCACCGGCACGTCGATGTCGCCGAGGTCGAAGCCCCACGGTGCTGCGAAGGCGACGTCATCGTCGATGAGTCCGTCGGGCCCGGCCGCTCCGGCGAGCACGGAGTCGGCGCCGAGCGACGCCCATCGTGCATCGAGCGCCGCCAGATCGACGGCGAGGAACTGCGAGGGATCGAACTCCTCGGTCTCGGCGAAGGCCGCACGCGCGGCGCGCCCCCCGACGGCTGCACGAAGGGCGTCGGGCGAGGCCATGCCGGCGAACCAGTCGTACCCATCGGTGCGCGGCGCGACGCCCGCGAGCGTGACCGCACCGACCACGCGACCGGGCAGCAGTGCCGCGCAGGCGAGCGCGTGGGGACCGCCGCCCGACGCCCCCATCACGGCGAACCGCTCGAGCCCGAGCGCATCGGCGATCGCCGCGACGTCTGCTGCCGCCGAGGCGACGTCGCGCCCGGGCCGCGGCGTCGATCCCCCGTACGACGGACGCCCGTAGGAGACGAGTCGGATGCCCCGTTCGGCCGCCGCGACGAGCAGGGGTTCGATCGGCGCACCTGTCTGCGGGGAGCCGTGATGCCACACGAGCGTGAGCGTCGACGCGGCATCCGCGCCGGTGTCGAAGGTGTGCAGGCGAGCGCCGTCGCCGATGGCGACATCGAGTTCGGTGTACGTCATGATCGCCACGTGGTCAGCGCTCCATCGACAGGCTCAGCGCTCGATCGAGCGCTGCCCGCGGTCGCGACCGAACACGCCGCGCAGCACGAAGTACACGATGACCGCGACCACGGCGACGACCACGAGCTTGCCGATGAACCAGAGCAGGCTGAACAGCACATCGACGAGGAACCACGCGATCACGACTGCGGCGATGACACCGATGACGGTCCAGACGGTGCGGCTCATGGTTCAACGCTAGTCGACGGGCCGCGGATGCACCGACCCGCTCGAGACCGCCTGGCGCGCCTCACGGCGCATGGCCGTCGAAGAGCAGCACCCGTACCGGGCCGAACGGCATCGAACGCACGCGCAACGGCCGTGCGTCGTCGGCGACGAACCCCGCGTCGGCAAGTGCCCGAGCCGTGTCGCGATCCCAGTGGCATCCATGGCAGAAGCGGGCGGTGAACGGCGTGGCGATGCGCTGCACCACCCGTTTCACCGTGCGGGGCGGCGCGACGACGTGGTCGATGAACACGACCCTGCCGCCCGGCGCGAGCACCCGGCGCACCTCGGCGAGTGCGATCGCCGGATCGGCGACGGAGCAGAGCACGTAGGTGGCGACGACGGCATCGACCGCGTGATCGGGCAGCGGAATCGCCTCGGCCCGCGCATCGAGCGGCTCGGCGCGGTGACCCCACCCGCGGGCGCGCTGCGCGAGTTCGGCTCGGCGCTCGGCATCGGGTTCGAGTCCGATCCATTCGACGTCGGCGTGCAGGGCTCCGAAGTTCTCGCCCTCGCCCGCCCCGATCTCGAGCACCCGGCCGCGCACCCGCCCCACGAAGTCCCGCTCGAGGTCGTCGAGCCGGTCGTCGTCGATGAGGTCGGATGCCGCGGCCGTCGGTTGCTCCATGTCGCCATGCGAGCACGTCGGCCGTGCGGCGTCAAGGGCGCGAGCGCCGATGCGCTGCCTTCCCGCACCTCGTAAGCTGAGTCGATGCTCAGGCGATTCCTCTCCGGCGCCGGCCTCCTGTTTCGCGGCTTCGGTTTCTGGGGGAGGCGGCCAGGCGTGATGCTGCTCGGGCTGATCCCCGCGGCGATCGTGTTCGTGATCGTGCTCGCCGCACTCGTGGCACTCGGCATCCAGCTGCCGGCGATCGCCCAGTGGGCGACGCCGTTCGCCGAGAGTTGGGACGCATTCTGGGCGGTGTCACTGCGCATCGGCATCGCGGCGGTGACCTTCGCCGGCGCGGTGCTGCTTGCGGCGGTGACGTTCACGGCCCTGACCCTCGCCGTCGGCGACCCGTTCTACGAGCGCATCTGGCGGGCCGTCGAACTCGAACTCGGCGGCGAGGTACCCGATCGCGGAGCGGGGTTCTGGCGCGCCGCGGGCGACGCCGCCGCGCTCATCGCACTCGGCATCGTCGCGGCCGTCGTCGTGGGCCTCGTCGGATTCGTGCCGCTGATCGGAACGATCGCGGCACCGGTGCTGGGCGTGGCTCTCTCGGGCTGGCTGCTCGCCAGGGAACTCACGGCACGCGCCTTCGAGGCCCGTGGCATCACTGCGGCGGCCCGCAAGGCCGTGCTTCGCGGGCACCGGGCCCGGATGCTCGGATTCGGCGTCGCGACGCAGCTCTGCTTCATGGTGCCGCTCGGCGCGGTGGTCGCGATGCCCGCCGCGGTGGCCGGATCGACGATGCTCGCCCGCGGCGCCCTGGATGCCGCCGCAGCGCGGATGTCCCGGAACACCGCTCCGGGACATCCGCTCGATGCGCAGTCTCTCTCGCTGCCCGTCAGCCCTCGCTCTGAACCCGTCGACGGCGGAGCATCAGGAACACCGCGCCCGCCGCAATGAGGACGATCGCGATGCCGCCGAAGACGGCGCCTTCGAAGCCCGTGCTTGCGAGGTCGCCCGAGGGGCCGCCGGCGTCGGTCGCGCCGCCGTCTCCGCCCCCGCTGCCGCCGTCTCCGCCCGCGCCGCCGCCGGTTCCGGGTTCAGCGGCGATCGTGAACGATCCGGTCAACGGTTCGGAGACCCGCTCGCCGAATCCCTGGCGGAGCTCGAAGGCGTAGTCTCCGGGAGCGAGCTCCGCGAGTCGCGGGCCGACGGCCGCTGCGACCTGCCCGGCACCTGCCGAACCGGAACCCGTCGCCGCCGTCTCGCCGAGCGGGATCGACCAGGTGCCGTCGGCGCCGACCGTCGCCGTTCCGGCGACGTCGCCCGTCAGCGACACCGTCGCGCTCGGGGTGCCGGTGCCGGAGATCGCGTCGACGACGGACCCCGCCGGCAGCTGGCCGCTCGGCGCCGTGGTGGTGAGCGTGTCGAGGGCGGGGCGAGCCGTGAGCCACTGGTCGGGCGTCGTCGGACGGTCCACCAGGCGGGTCTCGCCGATGCAGCCGGCCCAGCCGTTCAGCGCGCGGTCGTCAGCCCAGTCGGCACCGAAGATCCACGGCATGTCGCCGTTCACGCTCTGCCCGAGCGTGTCGGTGGTGTTGCGCAGCACCGGCGCGCCGTCGACGTACATGGTCGAGGTCGACGAGGCCGGATCGTTGACGAGTGCGACGTGCACCCATCGGTCGAGCATGATCTCACCCGACCACGCCGTGCGATCGCCCTTCGTCGTCTCGGCGGGAACCTCGGTCCACTGGAACTCCTTGAGGTTCGACAGGCCGAGCGCGGCAGGCGACGCCGTGTAGTCCCACTGCGACCACGGCATGCCGGGCATCGTCGAGCGATTGCCTGAACGGGTGATCGCCTTCATCCAACCGTTCGAATCCGCCGTCCACGAACCGTCGATCTTCAGGAACGTCTCGAGGGTGTACCCGTTCTCGAGCCGGGCGTCGTTGACCGCCGCATCCGGCGCCGTCTGCAGGTAACTGAACCGATTCTCGATCTTGTCCGATTCCGCGAAGCAGACCGCTCCACCGTCCGACGAGAACGGATTCGCCTCGTTCGTGACGGTCACGTCTTCGACCATCGCGGTCGGCGACCCCGATTCGGCGATCGCGACTCGAGTGAGGTCCGCGTCTCCCGCGATGTCCTCGAACACCTGTCGCTCCTGAACGACGCCGGGGGTGTCGCCGAATCTCCAGTGGGCGAGCGTGCCGTCGGCCTCCACGAAGTCCTCACGCGACCCGGGCTGCTCGAGGTCGATCGGGGCGGGTGCTTCGAACCCGTCGAGCAGGATGTCTCTGGCGCGCTGCGTGAGCGACGGCTCGTCGGCAGCCCCGGGCGCGAAGTCGGGGGCGAACCCCGCGAATCGCGTGGCGAAGTCGATGTCGAGTGCGAACTGCTGGTTCGGACCCTCGAGGAACGGCTGGTCGTAGCTGGTCAGCGATTCATGCGGCTTCGTGACCACCCAAGGAGACGCCGTCTGCACCGAGATGCGATCGTTGGTGAGGTCGAACTCGAGCAGCCCCAGATAGCCGTTGCCGCCCTCGTACGCCATCTGGTAGTCCATCAGCACATTCGTGACGGAGTTGCCCGAATCGTTCAGGCGAGTGAGCTGCGCCGCGCCGTGGAAGTGCCCGTTGAACGTGAGGAAGATCTGGTCATTGCCGCGGATGAGCTGATCCCAGAGCCGTGCCCCGTACGGGTCCTCCTTCGGGGTGACCGTGTCGGGCTCGACGTTCAGCAGCGCATGGGTCGTGAGGATGACGGGCAGCGTCGGGTGCTCGTCGATCACTCCCTGCGCCCATTCGAGGGTGGCATCCGAGGCCCGCCAGCTGAGCGCGAGCACGAGGAACTCCTGACCGGCGGCCTCGAACACGTGGTACTGGTTGAATCCGGTCGGATCGGCGCCCCCGAAGGTGGACACGTCGGCGGCGCGCGTCGGACCGAACCACTTGAGGTACGGCTCGGCGGCGAGGTCGTACTCGGTGTCGAAGTGGTCGTCTGCCGAGTTCAGCACGTCGTGGTTGCCTGCGAGGATCGAGTACGGCAGGCCGTCATCGTCGAGCGCCGCGATCGCGTTGTCGGCGGCACGCCATTCAGCCTCCGTGCCGACTCTGTCGACGACATCGCCCAGGTGGGCGACGAACGGGATGTTGAGTTCATCGCGGTGCTCGGCAAGCCACTCGGTCTGCGTCTCGAACGGGTCGCTGCCGTACCTCGGCATGAACTGGTCGGCGGAGTACCGGGAGTAGAACTGGGTGTCGGGCAGCACGGCGAGGGTGAATCGCGCCGCCAGATCCGCCTCCTCGGCCGAGGCTGCGACCGTGGGAACGGCGAACGACGCGCCCAGGGTCGCAGTCGCCACGAAAGCGGCGGCGATCCGCCCCCATCGACGACGAGGTGCAGCGGGCGGACGGTCGGGTGGTGCGAGGCTCACAAGTGCTCCAATCAGTGGAACGTACGTCGCCGCCGGTCGTCCGGCGGCGACGTACACATTTGTGAAGACAAGTGAACGTTTCCCGTCCTCCCCGCGAACCCCCGGCGAACGCGACACGACGCTGCGGGGGCATCGACTCCTCAGGCCGAGCGCTGCCCGGCGAAGAACGCCCTGATGTCGCCGGCCACGAGTTCTGGGCGCTCGAGGGCTGCGTAGTGGCCGCCCTCTTCGAACCGGCTCCAGTGCACGATGTTCGAGTTGTCACGCTCGGCGAAGACCTTGATCGTCTGGAAGTCGTCCTTGAAGACCGCGACACCGGTGCGCGCGCTGCTCACCTGCGGCTCGTCCTCGGCACGGGCGTTGTCGAGGTAGCTGCGGCTCATACCCGCAGCGGCATTTGCGAACCACGTGACGCTGACCTCGACGAGGATCTGCTCGAGCGTGACGAGCGAGGTGCCGTTGCCGAAGGAGTTGAACAGCTCGGAGTAGGCGAACAGACCGATCGGCGAGTCGCTGAGCCCCACCGCCACGGTCTGCGGGCGGCTCGCGTTCATCGTGTTGTAGCCGCCCACCGACTGGAACCACTGCATGTGCTCGAGCCCCGCGTAGTCCTGTGGTTCGAGGTGCTCGAACTCTGCGGGGTCGCCGCTCGGGAACGAGAAGAGCTGCAGCACGTGCAGGCCGAGGAAGCCCTCGGGGTCGAGGAGCCCGAGCTCACGGGCGACGAGCGCGCCGTTGTCGGAGCCGTGGATGCCGTACTCGGAATATCCGAGCCGACGCATGAGCTCGTCGTAGACGCGGGCGACGCGAGCGGTGGTCCAGCCGGGCGCGGCGACCGGGTTCGAGAAGCCGAACCCCGGGGCATCCGGAATCACGAGGTCGAAGGCGTCTTCGGCGCGGCCGCCGTGCGCGACCGGGTCGACGAGCAGGTCGATGAGGTCGAGGTAGTCGACGGATGACCCGGGGTAGGTGTGCGCGAGCAGCAGCGGTGTCGCATCGGGGTGAGGCGAGCGCACGTGGATGAAGTGGATGCGCTGGCCGTCGACGTCGGTCGTGAAGTGGGGCACGGCGTTGATGCGTGCCTCGGCCGCGCGCCAGTCGAGCCCGCGCCAGGCCTCGACGGCCTCGCGGAGGTAGGAGTTCGGGGTGCCGGTGTCCCAGTCGTCGGCGGGAGCAGGCTGGGGCAGGCGGGTGCGCGCGAGCCGTTCCATGAGGTCGTCGACGTCGGCCTGGGGCACGTCGACGGTGAACGGGCGGATCTCGGTGGAAGAGGTGGTGTTCGTCATGTCTTCGACGGTACGGTGTATATAGGAACGTTCAGTTCCTAATGATCGAACGGGTCTGCACGATGTCCGATACCGCCGCACGGCTGCTCTCGCTGCTCGCCCTGCTGCAGTCCCGCCCCGACTGGACGAGCGCTGAACTCGGCGCCAGGCTCGGCGTGACCCCGCGCACCATCCGCAACGACATCGATCGCCTGCGCGAACTCGACTATCCCGTCGACGCGACCCGCGGCGCTGCGGGCGGCTACCGGCTCGGCGCGGGCGCGAAGCTGCCGCCGCTGCTGCTCGACGACGAGGAGGCGGTCGCCGTGGCGATCGGACTGCGGGTCGCGACGGGCATCTCGGGCGTCGAGGAGTCGAGCACCCGCGCTCTCACGAAACTCGAACAGATGCTGCCGTCGCGGCTCCGGCCGACGGTCGAGGCGCTCGCGACGGTGATCGAGCGGGCGCCCGAGAACAACGACACGGATGCCCCCGACCCCGAGGTCGATGCGGCGGTGCTCACAGCCGTGGCGAGCGCCATCCGCGGGGCCGAATGGATCAGGTTCGACTATCAGGGCACCGCGCGCCTCGTGGAGCCGTATCGCCTGCTGAGCTGGGCTCGGCGCTGGTACCTCGTGGGCCGCGACCCGGCAAGCGGGGAGTGGGGCACGTTCCGAGCCGACTGGATCGAACCGCGCATGCCGACGCGACGCCGTTTCGAGCCGGCGACGGTGCCCGGCGGCGACTACACGGCGTTCGCGATGCGGTCGATCGCCGAGAGTGGTTGGAAGGTTCATGCGCGTCTGCGGATCGCGGCGTCGGCGAGCGCGGTGCTCGCGCGCATCCATCACGCGGTCGGCGTCGTCGAGGCCGTCTCCGAGACCGAGTCCGTGCTCGTCACGGGCGCCGACTCGCTCGACACCATCGCCGCCTACATCGGCATGCTGGGCATGGACTTCACCGTCGAATCGCCCGATGAACTGCGATCACTGCTCAAGACGTACAGCGAACGCTACGCGAGAGCAGCAGGCACGCCCGCGTGAGGCGGCGACCCGGCCGAACGATTCAGCGGCACGCCTTCGAACGCTCGATGAGCTCGTCGGGAGGGTGGCCGTAGAGCCACTCGCCGTTGCCGTTGGGGTCGGTGTGACCCAAGCCGATCGCCCAGGCGGTGGCCCATGGCTCGTTGTTGTTCGCGTACTCGCCGACGAGGTCGAGGCACTTCGAGGTGATCGCATGACCGACCTCGTGCGTGACGAGAGCGACGATGGTGGGGTCGCCCCAGCGCTCGGCGATGCTGTTCGAGAGGGTGATCGTCGAGAGGCCGCCTTCCCAGGTGTCCCAGGTCGCGGTGCCGCCGGCCGAGCCGTTCTCGCCGTAGCCGATGACGATCGGCGCCCAGTCGAACTCGAGCAGCACGCCGCCCGCGATCGACCGTGCATAGGCTTCGACGGCGACGCGGCGGTCGTACAGCGGGCCGGCCTTCTCGGCCTCTTCGGCGGCATGGGTCGACTGCAGTGCGTTCGCCGCCGCGACGTACTGATCGATGCGCGCGGCGGCGTCGTGGTCCCACGTCGTGGCACTCGCGAGCTCTTCGACGGTGTTGCGGTACTCGATGCGCTCGATGTTGCGCGCGGACCCGTTGGCGGCCTCGATCGCAGCGGCGACCGGAGCGATGGCCGCGACGTATGCCACGCCGGCGTCGGCGGTCGAACGATCAGCCGACGCGAGGTCGGCGGCGTGCGCGCTCGACGCACGGGCCTCCGCGTCGAGGCGCTCGGTCTCAGCGGCGAGCAGATCCGAGGCGCGGTCGAGGTCGGCGAACCAGACGGGGCGGGGCAACGGCCGGGTCGGCTCGGCGAAGTCCGTGTGCGGTGCCGCCCCGATGACGGTGTCGAGGGTGCCGGCGGCGGTCGACAGCGCGGCCTTGGCCGTGGGGTCGACGAGGCCGTCGGGGGCGGCGAGCATCGAGGCCGCGATCTCCGCGCTCTCACCGGCATCCGCTTCGGCCAGTGCCGTCGACTCGCCGATCGCCGCCGCGTCGTCGACGGCGACCCGGTGGGCTGCCACCGCAGCGTCGAAGCGAAGATTCGCGATCGCACTCACGGCGAGGATTCCCGCCGCGACCAGGAGGAACAGGGCGATGCCGACCATCGTCCACGCGACGACCGAGCGCGAGCGGCGCGGGGTTCCGGGATCATCGGGCACCGCGAGGGCGGGGCCCGAGTCGAGGCTCACGGTCGGCGCGGATTCGGTGGTCACTCGTGAAGTATCGCCGCTCGGGCACGGATCGGGCAATCCGCACGATGATCTCGCGAGTTCCTGATTGTTCCCGATGCCGAGTGCGGCCTCACCGGCAGCTCTGCGAGAGTGCGATGGCTTCGGGTGAGGGCTGCCCGTAGTTGTTCACGCCGTTGCTCTCGTGGGTATACCCCATGCCGATGGCCCAGGCAGTTGCCCAGACCTCGTTGTTGGAGGCAAGGCCGTCGCCCATCAGGTCGTAGCACTTCGAGGTGATCGAGTGGCCGACCTCGTGCACGACGAGCGCCACCACTCCCGGGTCGCCCCACATCTCGGCGACGCTGTTGGAAAGCGTGATCGTCGAGAGCCCGCCGTCGGAGGTGTCCCACGTCGAGGTTCCCCCGTACGAGCCGCCGGTGCCGTATCCGTTCACGGTGGGCGCCCAGTCGAACTCGAGCAGCACGCCACCGGCGATCGACCGCGCGAACTCCTCGACCTGCTTTCGACGCTCGTAGAGCGGTCCGGCCTTCTCCGCCTCCTCTGCACCGTGCGATGCCTGAGCGGCGCTCGCAGCGGCGACATATGCGTCGATGCGCGCCGGGGCGTCGGAGCCCCAGCCCGCCCCCTCGAGGTCTTCCATGGCCAGACGCAGTTCGATGCGGTCGAGGTTGCGGGCCGAACCGGTGGCTGCGTCGATCGACGTCGCGATCGGCGGAACCATCGCGATGAAGTTCGTGCCGCTCGTCTGCGTGTGCACGACGGCATCCTGCACGACCTCGACGTGCTCGCGCGCGCCGATCGCCGCAGCCGCCAACCGCTCGGTGTCGGCCTCGAGTCCCTCGGTGGCGCGATCGAGGTCGGCGAACCACACCGGCCGATCGTGGCCCTCGGGTGCGGCCGCGGACTCGCGGTCGAGCTCTTCGCCGGCATCGATGGCTGCGGTGAGCTCTGCCGCTGCAACACCCAGGTCGCCCTGAGCTGTCGTATCGACGAAGCCGGCGGTGGTGTCGAGCAGATCTGCGGCGAGTGCACCTGTCGACGTCGCCTCTGCGACGGCCGCGTCGAGTTGCGAGTACGCGCCGGCGGCCACAGCTGTCGACTCGGCCTGATCGGCGACCGCTGCGTCGAACCGCGCGTTCGCCGCGGCGTGAACGACGAGGGTCGTCGCGCCGGCGATGAGGAAGACCGTGACGCCGACGACGATCAGGCCGATGGTGCGGGGCGAGCGGCCCGCGGGGGCCGATGAACCGGTGTCTGTTCGTGATGCGTTCGAATCGGGCGTGCTGGCTGCGTCGGCGTCGAAAGTCACCAGTGCAGTATGTCGGCCCCGTTCCGCTGAGACAAGCGGAATATGCGTTGCGAATCAAATGACTGGTTCACTTGACTGGGACGGATGACCCACAATACGCTTCCCTCCAATTGAGCAAGGAGGCTCCGATGGCGATCGATCATGCACGCCCTGCACGTGCCAGTTCCGAACGCACCACCGTCCGACGAAGGCGCGGGTGGCGAGGCAGAGGCCTGACCATCGCGCTCGCCGCCGCACTCGCGGCCGGCGCACTCGCGACCGTTCCGGCCGCGCTCGGCACGGCACCGGCCGAGGCCGCAGCCGCCGGGTGGTGGGAACCGCCGAACCGCCCCGCCGAAGACGTCGAGCTGAACGTCTCCGGCGAACCCTTCACCGGCACGACCGCGAACGGTGAAGTGCGCGGCCTCATCGACTCCCACACCCACCTGAACTCCAACGAGGGCTTCGGCGGTCACCTGATCTGCGGCGCACCGTTCTCGCCGAACGGCGTCGCCGACGCGCTGAAGGACTGCCCCGAGCACTACCCCGACGGCAGCGCCGCGCTCTTCGAGAATCTCGTGAGCGGCGACGCCGACGGAAAGCACGACCCGGTCGGCTGGCCCACCTTCACCGACTGGCCGAAGACCACCTCGATGACCCACCAGGCCTCGTACTACGCCTGGGTGGAACGCGCCTGGCGCGGCGGCCAGCGCATCCTCGTCAACGATCTCGTCACGAACGGCGTGATCTGCTCGCTGCCGATCATGCCGAAGGACCGCTCGTGCGACGAGATGACGGCGATCAGGCTCGAGGCGCAGAAGGCGCGCGAGATGGAGTCGTACATCGACGACATCTACGGCGGCGCAGGCAAGGGCTTCTTCCGCATCGTCACCACACCGGCCGAAGCGCGATCGGTCATCGAGCAGGGCAAGCTCGCCGTCGTGCTCGGTGTCGAGATGTCGGAGCCGTTCGGCTGCAAGATGATCCTCGACGTGGCCCAGTGCTCGAAGGCCGACATCGACCGTGGGCTCGACGAGTTCGCAGCGATGGGGGTGTCGAGCATCTTCCTCTGCCACAAGTTCGACAACGCCCTCTGCGGCGTGCGATTCGATCCCGGCACGCAGGGCACGATCATCAACATCGGCCAGTTCTATTCGACCGGCACCTACTGGAAGACCGAGGCGTGCACCGGCCCTCACCACGACAACCCGATCGGCAACGCACCGCCGCCCGAGGAACTGCCCGGCGCTGAGCCCCCCACCTATCCGTCCGGGGCGCAGTGCAACACTCGAGGTCTCACGTCGCTCGGCGAGTACGCGCTCAAGGCGGTCATGGCTCGCAACATGATGGTCGAGGTCGACCACATGAGCGTGAAGGCGGCAGGTCGAACCCTCGACATCCTCGAGGCCGACGACTACCCCGGCGTACTCTCGAGCCACAGCTGGATGGACGAGAACTGGACCGAGCGCCTCTACAAGCTCGGCGGCTTCAAGACGAGCTACCCGCACGCCGCCGAGGGCTTCATCGAGGAATGGCAGGACGGTGCGGCACTTCGGGAGCAGTACGACAAGGGCTACGGCGTCGGCCTCGACTTCAACGGCATCGGCGGCCACCCCGGAGGCGGCAGTTCCGACGTCACCGTGGAGTACCCGTTCACCGCTGCCGACGGCACGACGGTCGTCGAGCGACAGGTGAGCGGCGAGCGCACCTTCGACGTCAACACCGACGGGTTCGTCCACTCCGGACTCCTGCCCGACTACGTCGAACAGCTCCGACTCGCAGGCGGCGGCGACGAACTCGTCGACGACCTCATGTCGGGCGCCGAGTCGTACCTGCAGACGTGGGAGGCGACCGCGGCACACGAGAGCTCGCAGAATCTCGCCACGGGCAAGCCCGCGTGGGCGAGCTCGAACGAGAACAACCCGTTCACGAGCTACGCCGCCTCTCGTGCCGTCGACGGGCGCGACAACACCCGCTGGGCGAGCGGCAACTGGGGCGCGAGCCCGCAGTGGCTGCGCGTCGACCTCGGTGATTCGCAGCCCATCAGCCGCGTGTCGGTGAACTGGGAGTCGGCCGCTGCGAAGGCCTACGAGGTACAGGTATCGGATGACGCGCAGAACTGGCGCACCGTCTGGTCGACCACGGCAGGCAACGGCGGTCTCGACACCGCGTCGTTCGCGGCGACGAGCGCCCGTCACGTGCGCGTGCTCTGCACGGAGCGCACGACGAACTACGGGTACTCGATCACGGAGCTCGGCGTCTTCGCCGGCTGACCACTGCACGACCCGAGCGGATGTCGCGGCGCGAGCCGCGGCATCCGCTCGATGTCTGGCGCGGCTCGCATCGCCGAGCCGTCGACGGGTATTCATCCGCGATTCATCTGCGCACAGCCTGCCCGATGAGCGTCGTCCCTACTGTGGCCTCGGCTCCCCCGGTTCTGCACGCCCGTCTCACAGCGCGGGCGGCCGGCGGAGCAAACGGAGGACACGTGTTGAAGAAGAAATTCACGCTCGCGGCGGTCGGGGTCTCGGCTGCGGTGGCGCTCGGCCTCACCGGTTGCGTCGGCGGCGCCGACGCCGGCGAAAGCGGCACGGATGCGGCGACGGCGACGAGTCTCGCCGACTTCGGCGACCTCGCCGCACTCGAGGAGGCGGCGAAGGCCGAGGGGCAGTTGAACGTCATCGCCCTGCCGCGCGACTGGGCGAACTACGGCGCGGTGCTCGACGCCTTCGCAGCCAAGTACCCCGAGATCACCATCAACGAGGCCTCGCCCGACGCGTCGAGCGCCGAGGAGATCCAGGCCGCCGAGACGAACGCCGGCCTCGACACGGCACCCGACGTCTTCGACCTCGGCCTGACGGTCGCCCTGCAGAACACCGACCGGTTCGCGCCGTACCAGGTCGCCACGTGGGACGACATCCCCGACGAGCTGAAGGAGCCGAGCGGTCTGTTCGTCGGCGACTACGGCGGATTCATGTCGATCGGCTACGACTCGTCGAAGTTCGAGGCGCCCGAAGCGCTCGACGACCTGCTCGGCGCCGAGTACAAGGGCTCGGTCGCGATCAACGGCGACCCGACGCAGGCCGGTGCCGCGTTCGCCGCGGTCGGACTTTCCACCGTGCAGTCCGACGGCACGCTCGACGACTTCCAGCCGGGCATCGACTTCTTCTCGGAACTGAACGCCGCGGGCAACCTGCTGAAGGTCGACGTCACGACCGCCACGGTCACCTCGGGCGAGACGCCCGTCGTCTTCGACTGGGACTACCTGAACGCCTCGCACCGCGACGCGAACCCGAACTGGGAGGTCGTGATCCTTCCCGGCACCGGGTACGCGGGCTATTACAACCAGGCCGTCAACGTGGATGCCCCGCACCCCGCGGCCGCACGGCTCTGGCAGGAGTTCCTCTACAGCGACGAGGCGCAGAACCTGTGGCTCGAAGGCGGCGCCCGCCCCGTGCGCGCCGAGGCCATGGCCGAAGCCGGCACGATCGACGAGGAGCTCTTCTCGAAGTTGCCCGCGACCCCCGAGGTCACGGTCGTTCCCACCGAGGAGCAGTCGACGGGCGCCGGCACGCTGCTCGGCGAGAAGTGGGCAGCGGCGGTCGGTTGATGACCGTCGCCGCACCCGCGGCGCCCGTCGCCGTGGCGGAGCCGGTCTCTCCGGCTCCGCCTCGGCGACCCGTACGCCCGGGCACGTCTCCAGTGCTCGGCCTCGTGCCCTTCGCCGCCTACGTCCTGCTGTTCCTCGCCCTGCCGACCGTGCTCGCGGTCGCGAGCGGATTCTTCGACGGCGACGGCGCCTTCACCCTCGCGAACGTCGCCGCACTCGGCGACCCCGTCATCGTCGCGACGTTCGCGAACTCCGCCTGGCTCTCGGTGCTGACCGCCGTGGTGGGCGCACTGATCGGCGCACTCGCCTGCTACGCGCTCGTCGGCCTCGAACACGGCAGGGCCCGCAGCCTCGTCGATGCGGCCAGCGGGGTGCTGGCCCAGTTCGGCGGCGTCATGCTCGCCTTCGCGTTCATCGCCACCATCGGCATTCAGGGCCTCGTGACCGTGTGGCTCCGCGACACCTTCGGCATCGACATCTTCGCCGAGGGCGCGTGGATCTACGGCCTGCCCGGCCTCGTGCTGCCGTACATCTACTTCCAGGTACCGCTCATGATCATCACCTTCATGCCCGCGATGAGTGCGCTGAAGCCGCAGTGGGCCGAGGCGAACCTCACGCTCGGCGGCACCCGCACCGGGTTCTGGCTGCACGTGGGCGTTCCGGTGCTGGCGCCGTCGTTCTTCGCGAGCCTGCTGCTGCTCTTCGCCAACGCCTTCTCGTCGTACGCGACCGCCGCTGCCCTCGCGAGCCAGGGCTCCCAGATCGTGCCGTTGCAGATCCGCACCGCGCTCACGAGCGAGACCATGCTCGGCCGCGAGAACCTCGCCGGCGCCCTCGCACTCGGCATGATCCTCGTCATGACGGTCACGATGTGGGCGTACTCGCTCGTGCAGCGTCGCGCCGCCCGGTGGCAGCGATGAACCGGGGCCTTGCACCGCACCCCGCGGTTCGCTGGGTGATCGGCATCGTCGTCGTCGGCCTCTTCGCGATTCCGATCGTCTCGATGGCCGAGTACACGTTGCGCGACGTCGACGGGTATTCGCTCGCGCACTGGGCGTCGCTCTTCGATCCGGCGAACGCGGCGAAGTACCGACCGATCTGGATCGGCCTCGGCAATTCGGTCGTGCTCGCGATCGTCACGGTGGCGATCGTGCTGTTCCTGCTCGCACCGACGATGGTGCTCGTGACGCTCCGGTTTCCGGCGCTGCAGCGTCCGTTCGAGTTCCTCGTGCTGCTGCCGATCACGATTCCCGCGATCGTGCTCGTCGTCGGCCTCGCGCCGATCTACCTCGTGATCGGCCGCACCTTCGGCACCGGCATCTGGACCCTCGCGTTCGCCTACGGCATCACCGTGTTGCCGTTCGCCTACCGCTCCATCCAGGCGTCGATGGAGGCCACCGACGTGAGGACGCTCGCCGAGGCGGCCCGCTCGCTCGGCGCCGGCTGGCCGACCGTGCTGCTGCGCGTGCTCGCGCCGAACCTCCGGCCCGGCCTCATCGCGGCATCCCTCATCTCGCTCGCCGTCGTGCTCGGCGAGTACACGATCGCCTCCCTCCTGAACCGCCAGAATCTGCAGACCGCCCTGGTCGTGGTCGGCAAGCAGGATCCCTACGCCTCGGTGATCCTCTCGCTCCTCGCGCTCGTCTTCGCGTTCGTGCTGCTGCTCGTGATCGGGCGCGCAGCCCGGCGCCCCATGAAGAAAGTCCGTCCATGACCGATATCGTCACCTCAGCCGAACTCTCCACCGCCGACAACTCGATCCTCGCCGCCGGCGGCGAGGGCACTGCAGCCGAGTTCGACGGCGTCGTGAAGGACTACGGGTCGAACCGCGTGCTGCACGGCGTCGACCTCGCCATCCGTCCCGGCGAATTCGTCTCGCTCCTCGGCCCGTCGGGGTGCGGCAAGACCACTGCGCTTCGAGTGCTCGCGGGCCTCGAGAGAGCCGACGGCGGCACCGTGCGCATCGGCGGGGTCGACGTGTCCGGCATACCCACGAACCGTCGCGACCTCGGCATGGTGTTCCAGGCGTACTCGCTGTTCCCTCATCTCGACGTCGCCGCGAACACGGCCTTCGGCCTGCGGATGCGCAAGGTCGCCAAGGCCGAGGCATCCGTTCGGGTGCACGACGCGCTCGCGCTCGTCGGGCTCGGCCATCTCGCCGCGCGCTACCCGCACGAGCTCTCGGGCGGGCAGCAGCAACGCGTCGCCCTCGCCAGGGCGCTCGTCACCGAGCCTCGGGTACTGCTGCTCGACGAGCCGCTCTCGGCGCTCGACGCGAAGGTTCGGGTGAGCCTCCGCGATGAGATCCGGCGCATCCAGCTGCGGCTCGGCATCACGACGGTGTTCGTCACGCACGACCAGGAAGAGGCGCTCGCCGTCTCCGACCGCATCGCGGTCATGGACGGCGGCCGCGTCGACCAGGTCGGAACCCCGGAGGAGCTCTACCTGCGTCCGGCGACGGCGCATGTCGCCGAGTTCGTCGGCCTGTCGAGCGTGCTGCCCGCGGTCGTCACCGGCGATTCCGCCGACGTGCTCGGCGTCACCCTGCCGGTGATGGGCAAGCCCGCCAGCGGCCCGGCCGAGGTCTTCGTTCGGCCCGAGAACGTGCGGCTCGGCGGCCCCGTCGCCGCGATCGTGCAGGAGAGCACGTTCCTCGGCAGCATGCGACGCACCCTGCTGCGCACCGAGAGCGGCGTATTGCTGCGCATGCAGCATCCGGCGCGCGAGCAGCTGCAGTTCGGCGAGCGCGTGACCGTCGACCTCGATGCAGTGGCCGTGGCGGTGCGGCCCGCGACCTGACGACGGCGAGCGGATGCCGCGGCGCGCGCCGCGGCATCCGCTCGTCTCAGGTGGTGGCGCCGACGAGCGCCTCGCCGAGCGGGGTGCGCACATGCAAGACGCGGGCGCCGCGGCGTTCGCTCGCGATGAGCCCGCTCTCGCGCAGCACCGAGAGGTGATGCGACGCGGTCGAGAGGGCGAGGCCGCTGTCGGCCGCGACCTGCGTCGTGGTGCGCGGATCGTGCGCGGCGAGCAGGATACCGGCGCGTGCCGGGCTGATGAGCGCACCCAGCGATCGTGAGGCCGCTGCAGGGTCTTTCGCCCAGGTCTCAGTGACCCCCTGCGCGGGGTAGAAGAGCGTGGGCTGGGCCGGCGGCTCGGTGAGCACGGAGCACCCGAGGCCGCCCATCACCGACGGCACCAGCACGAGCCCGCTCCCCCGGCAGTCGACGAGCTCGCGATGCTTGCGAAGCCGAACTCGCACGACGTCGCCCTGCCAGTCGACGGACTCGTGGAGGCCCGCGACCATGGCGGCGATGCCCTCGCTCGTCATCCGCCGTGCGCGTACGGCGATGTCGGCGCGCAGCAATCGCTCGAGCTGCGGCCAGACGGGCGCAAGCACGGCCTGCCAGACTTCGCCCCACGCCTCGGCGATCATCGCCCGCGCCTTCGTCGGCCGCTCGATCATGCGTCCGATGGCAACGTGCCGGGCCCCCGTCGATCGGGCGAGCATCTTCGTGAGGTCGGCGCGCAGCAGCTCGGGGCGCACGGACGCGAGTCGCTCGGCCTCGTCTTCCGGGGTCAGGTTCCAGTTCGGCGTCGTGGTGAGGAAGTCGGGGAAGTACCCGGCTTCGCCGATGATGACCGCCAGGAGCTCGAACGCCTGGTTCGGCACGCGGCCCTGCACGCTCCGCAGCCAGCCCCACTGGAGCGGCTGTTCGCCCGGGCGCAGCAGCACCCGCACCGCATGGCTCAGTTCGTGCCCTGGGGAGATTCCGAACCGGATCGCCGAGATGTCGTCGGGTGCCAGTTGGAAGTCCGCGAACATTCGATCCACATCGAAATACTACCGGGGCCGGATGCCGCGGGCGGAGCCTGTCGTCATCAGGAGCCACCGCACTCATTCCCGCGAGAGGACGAATCATGACCGCCACGACCTTCATCCCGCCGATCGTGCCCGCCGACGCCATCAAGCTCGGCTCCGGCCGCACGCTCCGCTTCGAGGGACGCGATCACGGGGCCGCCGTCTCGTACTTCCTCGTCGACAACGACCCCGGGCAGGGCCCGGACCTGCATCGCCACCCCTACCCCGAGACCTGGATCGTGCTCGAAGGCGAAGTACGGCTCACGATCGGCGATCAGGAATTCGCCGCATCCGCCGGCGACACGGCAACTGCGCCCGCCGGCGTCTGGCACCGCTTCGTCGCGACGGGCACGAGCCGCCTGCGCATGGTCTGCATCCACGCATCAGACGTCATCGTGCAGGAGTTCGCCGAGTAGCGCCGCGTCGTCGCACGTGTTCACGAGCCGGTCACGCTGCGCCAGAGGGTTTCAGGCGTGCAGTGATCAGCGCACGGTGCGTTCGTCGGCGCCGCGGATGACGAACGCGACGACGGCGAGCCCGGCGATTCCGGCGATGAGGTTCACCGTCGAACCGAGCGCGGCGAGCGGGCCGGGGGTGCCATGGC
Source organism: Agromyces laixinhei (assembly GCF_006337065.1). Lineage (NCBI taxonomy): Bacteria > Bacillati > Actinomycetota > Actinomycetes > Micrococcales > Microbacteriaceae > Agromyces > Agromyces laixinhei. The sequence continues at coordinate 3,023,195 of NZ_CP040872.1, forward strand.
CGACCGCGAAGGTCGAGAAGTCCCAGAGGCCGTGCAGCACCATCGCCCAGATCAGGCTGCCGGTCGTGCGGCGCAGGATGTAGAACACCGTGCCCCCGAGGAACGCCATGCCGACCTGAGTGAGGGTCAGCGCCATGTCCTGCCCCGCGAGGGCGTTCGTGAGGTGCATGAGCGCGAAGAGCGCCGAACTGAGGAACCAGACCCAGCCCTCGCCGAGCCGGCTGCGCAGAGCCACGAGCAGCAGGCCGCGGGTCGCCATCTCCTCGGTGAAGCCGACCAGCAGCAGCACGATCGACGCGGCGAAGAAGCCGACGTCGTACGAGCCCCAGTCGGTGCTCGCGAGGTTGAGGAGGAGTGCCACCACCATGATCGCAGGCACGAAGATCGGCCAGCGTGCGCTGTGCTTGCGGTCGAACAGTGCTGGTCGCCACCAACCGAGCAGGCTCGCCGTGATCGCGAGGAGGATCGCGCCGATGATGAGCGACAGCCCTGCGCCGAGGAAGAGTGTGCCGCCGTCGCGGCCGAATTCGGTGTAGGGCACTCCGCTCAGTTGTTGCACCGCGAAGACGAGCAGGGCGTAGGCCAGCCAGACGGCGAGGCCGATCCAGATGCGGGGGCGAACGCGCAGCGAAGCGGCGGGGGAATCGGACATCTGCGGTCCTTCAGTTGGCGTGGGAGTCGAATTCTCAGATGGAAATATACAACCTCTGAGGACTCGGATCTGCACCGGCCCCGACGCGGCTCAGCGAGCGCGCCAGTACCCGCAGAAGGTGACGTTGCCCTTCGGCACGCCGCGGTCGCCGACGAGGTGTCGGCGGGCGCCGGTCGCGAGTTTCGATTCGCCGGCCGCGAAGGCGGAGACGGAACCCTCGAACGCCGGTAACTGCCTGAGGTGGTCGAGGCCTGCTGCGCCGGGCGCCTCGCCAGGCCGGCGCACGATCCAGTGCACGCCGACCCCGTCGGGCGCCTCGACGTGCTGTCGGTCGTCGATATCGGCGAGCTCGATGAGCGCGTCTCCGAGCGCGTCGCGAGGCAGGTCGCGGAGGATGCCGACGAGCGCGGGCAGTGCGCTCTCGTCGCCGATCAGCAGCGTGCGGTCGGCCTCGACGGGTCGGTAGCCGCAGCCCTGGTCGATGAGCGCGACGGATGCCCCGATCGGCAGGCTGCCCGCCCATGGCCCGGCGATGCCGGCGTCGCCGTGCACGACGAAGTCGATGTCGAGCTCGAGCTCGCCGGGCCGGAACTCGCGCACGGTGTAGTTGCGGATCGCCGGGCGCGTCGCCCGCGGCAGGGTGAGATAGCGAAGATAGCCCGCCATGTCGTACGTGCCCGAGAGGTTGTCGAATCTTGCGCCGTCGGCGACGGGAACGGCGAGCCGGAACCACTGGTCGAACCCGAGGTGACGCCACGCGGCGAGGTCGTCGCCTGCGAGGGTCAGTCGCACGAAATGCGGAGAGATGCGTGCTGCGCGAGCGACCTCGACCTCGACGACCCCGGTCGTCGCGTGCGTGATCTCGATGTTGCTGATCGCCACCGGGCCTCCAAAGTTAGGTAACGCTTACCTTACCTACCGACCGGCTCTCTCACCACCCCGAGGCTCGAAAGGCGTCACCACTGAGGAGATCTCAGTGTGCAGCACGGATGCGGCGGAACCCGCCGGCGCGCACGCTTGCCGAACCATCCCAATCGAGTGCGTCGAGGAGACCACCATGACCGAATCACCGGCCGCGCAGGCCGCAACACCCGCAGCACCCGCATCGCCGGCAACAGGCACTGCGTCGCCGGTCGAGACGATCGACCCCGTGACGATCGACCGCGCCCTCAAGGCGAAGCATCGCGCGATGTGGGCATCGGGCGACTACCCGACGCTCGCCACCGACCTCATCTGGAGCCTCGGTCCCGTGCTCGTCGACGCGGTCGGCGTACGACCGGGCGACCGCGTGCTCGATGTGGCCGCCGGCTCCGGCAACACGGCGATTCCCGCCGCGCTCCGCGGCGGCGAGGTCGTCGCAAGCGACCTCGCACCGGAACTGTTCGAGGCCGGCCGACGCGCGGCCAGGCAGGCAGGAGCCGAACTCGAGTGGCGCGAGGCCGACGCCGAGTCGCTGCCGTTCGACGACGCCGCGTTCGACGTGGTCGTTTCGTGCGTCGGCGTCATGTTCGCGCCGCACCACCGTCGCGCGGCCGACGAGGTGTTGCGTGTGACCCGGCCCGGCGGTCGCATCGGCCTACTGAGCTGGACCCCCGCGGGCTACATCGGCGAGATGTTCCGGGCCATGAAGCCCTTCGCTGCCCCGCTTCCCGAAGGCGCGCAGCCCGCTCCGCTCTGGGGTGATGAGCAACACGTGCGCGAGTTGCTCGGCGACGGCGTCGATGAGTTCGAGGCGCACCGCGGCACGGTCACGGTCGGCCACTTCACCTCGCCCGAGGAGTTCCGCGACTACTTCAAGCGGAACTACGGACCGACGATCGCCGTCTACGAACGCATCGCCGACGATCCCGACCAGGTTCGCGCCCTCGACGAGGCGCTCGTCGAACTCGCTCGTTCCCACGGTCTCCGCGCCCCTGGCGATGCCCTGCAGTGGGAATACCTGTTGGTCACCGCTCGCCGATCCTGAGCAGGATCGGCCCATCCCCAAAGAAGGAGAATCATGTATCTCAGCGAGGACCATCTCGTGTTCGAACCGCACCACCGCGGCGAGGAACGCCTGAACCGCGACCTCGAACTGCGCCGGGTCATCGCCGAACGCACCGCCGAGGCCGTCGAATCACAGGTGACGGATCTCTGGCACCCGCCGTTCCTCGTGCGCTGGCGTCGCCGCCTCGCGCTGTCGACGGACGCGCTGTTCGGCCACGGCGGAGGGCCGGCCCCAGTCGCCTCGTGACCCGGGTGTCCGACGGCACGACCAGCCCGGTGCGGCGCACGAGACTCGCGCCTACACTGGGGCAGGAGTTGATGATGGCAGCCGCCCCGGGAACACCCTTCGCGGAAGACTTCCGCGGGTGCCTCGCGGAGACTCCGCGAACCGTGTCAACGGCGTCAGGACCGATCGAGTACGCGGATCGCGGACGCGGCGAGCCCGTCCTCTCCGTCCACGGCACCTTCGGCGGATGGGACCAGGGTCTCGTGGCGGCCGAGTTCCTGCGCGTGAACGGGTACCGGATCATCGCTCCGAGCAGGCCCGGATATCTGGGAACGCCGCTGTCGACGGGGCAGACCTTCACGCAACAGGGCGATGCCATGGCCGCGCTGCTCGATGCGCTGGGGATCGACCGCATCATCGTGCTCGCCGTCTCAGGCGGCGGACCCGCGGGCTACGAACTGGCGGCTCGGCACGCCGACCGTGTATCCCGGCTCGTTCAGGTCGACGGTGTGTGCATTCCGGGCCCGATTCCGGAGGCAGCAGCGCACCGCTTCATCGCGTGACGTGCCCGACGCTGATCGTGCACGGTCGCTCGGACAAGACCGTGCCGCCTGCCAACGCCGAGTACGCCCACGCGCACATCTCCGGCTCCGAGCTCTACTGGATGGATGGATCGCACGTCGCGTTCGCTCTCGAGGCCGCCGACACGGCGCCGGCGTACGTCGTGCGCTGGCTGCGCGGCTCCACCGGAGCCGCTCAGACGGAGCGCCGCGTCACACCCCGATCGTGAGCGCCGCCGTGTACCCGCCCGCGACCGAGCCCGACATGCTCGCGATCTGGTGGATGCCGCCGTCGTCGCGGAACACGTTGTCGCTCGAGAGGCTGACCTGCGACACGTTGCGCACGCTCTGCTCGTAGCCGCTCGTCGCATAGACGAGACCGTTGACCTCCTCGGGCAGCGCGATCTGCGAGGTCTTCACGATCGGGCCCGAGGCGACGGCGTTCGCCACGTCGGAGTACACCTCGAAGTGGATGTGCGGCCACCGACCCGTGTAGCACGCGGGGTAGATCGAGGTGAAGCGCACGGTGCCCATCGCATCGGTCTCCTGCACGCCGCGCAGGTAGTTCTCGTTCTCGACGCCGCGCGAGTACAGCGAATAGTCGCCGTCTCGGTCGCAGTGCCACAGATAGACGCCGGCGCCGACGAGCGCGCTGCCCGTCGCGGCATCCCTCACCGTCAATTCGATCGCGAGCGGCACGCCCTCGGCGACCGTCGACGACGAACCGAACGACGAGCGGATGTCGCTGCGCACGATGCCCGAATCGTCGAGCACGTTCACGCCGTTCGATCCGTCGGCCGGATACGGCCCCCCGGTCTCGTCGGGTACCTCGTCGAGCGGGCCGGATGCCGCAGCAGACGCCGACGGGGTCGGAGTGGCACCGGCCGTGCCGGGCGAGGTTGCACTCGCGCTCGGTGCGGGGTCGCCGCCTGCGCACGCGGCGAGCAACGACGTCAGCCCGATGCCGCCGAAGATTCCGAGCATGAGGCGCCGGTCGACGAGCGTGCGGATGTCGTAGACGAGGCCGCGGTGGTCTTCGTCGATCTCGTTGCCGTGCTCGTCGAGCCAGCGCGGGTCGGTTGCGGGCCGGTCGGTCGTCATGGAGCGCTCCTTCGTCTCATCTGATCACCAGCATGGAGCGTCGCGCAATGGCGGTGCTGTGCTGCGCCGATGAGGCTCCTATGTCGCGCTCACGCCGTCGCATTCACTCCGCGGTACGCGCGTGCACGCGCTCGCCCTGCACGCTCAGCAGGTTGAGGATCTCGGCCGGTTCGGTCGACGCGCTCGCGTGACCGTGCGGCACGCGCGTGTCGAACTCGGCCGCCTCACCGGCCTCGAGAAGGATCTCCTCGTCGCCGAGCGCCAGACGCACGCGCCCGCTGAGCACGTAGATCCAGTCGTACCCGTCGTGTGCGCGCTGCGTGATGGGCCGGCCGGGCGGATACCCCGGCAGCACCATCTTGAAGGCGTGCAGGTCTGGGTTCTGCCGAGTCAGCGGAATGATCGCCGTGCCGTTCCGGTAGAACGGCTTCGGATGCACGCGGGGGTCGGCGATCTGGGGCGCGCCGACCAGGTCGTCGAGGTTCGCCCCATAGGCGGCGGCAATGCGGATGAGGAGCTCGAGCGTCGGTCGTCGAAGGCCCGATTCGAGTCGCGAGAGCGTGCTCGTCGAGATGCCGGTCTCGGCCGCCAACTCGACGAGCGTGTAACCGCGTCGACGTCGCAGTTCTCGCAGCCGCGGTGCGACCGCGCCGAGCATCGTCTCGAGGTCGTCGGTCATCGAGCGCTCCTTTGCCGTTTCGGCAACAGTCGTTGCGCCCTACCGAGACTATCGCGAGGCTGGAGTCATGCAACGTGAATCATGGGATGTCATCATCGTCGGCGGCGGCAGCGCAGGACTCAGCGCCGCGCTCATGCTCGTGCGGGCTCGACGTCGGGTGCTCGTGCTCGACGGCGGCGCCCCGCGCAACGGCGTCGCCGCGCACATGCACGGCGTGCTCGGGCGCGACGGATGGTCGCCGCTCGAGCTGCTCGAGCTCGGGCGCGAGGAGGTCGCCCGGTACGGCGGGGCGGTGCGCACGGCGGATGTCGCGAGCGCCGAATCCCTTGACGACACCTCGAGCGGCGACGCACCCGGGTTCACCGTCACCCTCGCGACCGGCGAACGACTCGTCGCGCGTCGCCTGCTCGTGGCGACCGGACTGCGCGACGAGCTGCCCGGCCTGCCGGGGCTCGCGGAGCACTGGGGAACGGGCGCGGTCGTCTGCCCGTACTGCGACGGCTGGGAGGTTCGCGACCGGCGCATCGGCGTGCTCACCACGGGTCCGCGCAGCGTGCACCAGGTGCAGTTGCTCCGGCAGTGGTCGCCGTCGGTCACGTTCTTCACGAACGGAGCGCCGACCGCCGACGAGGATGTGGCGGCCATGCTCGCGCGCGGCATCGTGATCGAACCGCGAGCCTGGGCGAGCGTGACCGCCGACGAGGCGGGCCGGCTCAGCGGCATCCGACTCGCCGACGGCACCGCGGTCGCTCTCGACGCGATCTTCCTCGGACCGCGCCCGGTGCCGAACGACGGCCTGCTGACGGGGCTCGGTGCTGCGACCGCGCCCGCCTTCGGCGACGGGGACTGGGTGGGCATCGATCCGACCGGCCGCACGAGCGTGCCCGGCGTCTGGGCCGCAGGCAACGTCGTCAATCCCGGAGCGAGTGTGCCGATCGCCGCCGGGGCCGGCAACCTCGCCGGCGCCGCGATCAACGCCGACCTCGTCGAGGAGGAGATCCGAACGGCGCTCGCCGGCTGATCCCAGCAGCCGTTGTCTACAGGGGTTCCCCGCCCGTTGTCCGAACTCTTCAGGGCTGCTGCGGCGCTCCGATCAGGGGCGCCTTCACCGGCGCGGCCATGCCCAGGTAGACCACGAGTCCGTCTCCGAACGGATCGGTCTGCACCGGCACGGCGATCCAGTTGTTCGTGAGCCACACGTTGCCCGACGGGTCGACCTGCACGCCCGTATTGCGCTGCAGGCCGTCGAAGCCGTAGCCGCCGTCGGCCGGCGAGATCTCGTGCCCGGCCTCCCCGTCCGGGCAGGTGCTCGCCCGCGCGCCGCACAGGTGCGACAGCCGCCGGCCCGCGAAGTTCGCGACCCACAGATTGTCGTCCCCGTCGACCGCGATACCCCACGGCACGGTCATGCCGGCGCCGTCGAAGCGCTCCGTCGATCCGTCTGGACCGACACGGACGATGGTTCCGTGCAGGAGCGGGAGCAGGTCGAGCGCAGGCGCGTCAAGGGTCTCGCCGCTACTGCACGGAATGTCGATGATGCCGGAGTTCGACACCCAGACATTGCCGAGGCTGTCGCTCGCCGCGCCCAGGGGTTTGCTGAACGTGTCGGAGCCGCCGAACGGCGACCCCGGCAGCGGCGACCCATCCGACGCGAACCCGAACACCTGGTCGCCGCCGTTCGAGGTCGCGAAGACCGAGCCCTGCGCGTTCTGTGCGACGTCGAACGCCTTGGGAATGCCCGTGCCTGCCACGACAGAGCGTGAGTGATCGCCGTCCGGGTACACGACCACTGAATCATTGCCGCAGTTCGCGATCCAGATGTTCCCTGCGACATCCGGCTTGACTCCCTGCGGCCAGCTCAGCGGGCCGTCGAGGTATCCGTCGGCGCCTGAGATGGGCGCGCCGTCGAGGCCGAACTCCGAGACGCTGTTCGACGTCGGCGGCGCCGCGCGGCACTCGGAACCGGTGAAGCCGAAGTTGCCCACCCACACGTGGTTCTGCTGGTCGATCGAGATGCCGAATCCGGCTCCGTTGAGACCGCCGCCCGTGAACGTCTCCATGGGCTGTCGTCGTTCGTACGGATCAAGCAGGAACAACTCGGTGCCCGGGCACACTCGCGAAGGGTGCCGTGACCAGGTGGCGTTGTTGTTCGCCCACACGCGGCCCTGCTCGTCGAACGCGACATTGCCCGGCCCGTTGAACTGCCGCCCGTTGCCGTAGAACCGCAGCGCGATCACCCAGGCGGCCGTCTCCGACGCACGCACCGGGGTGAACTCCGGGTCGACGGGAACCTGCGCGAAGACGCCCGGCGCGTCGCCGGATGGATTCGTCGGAAGCAGCGTCATCGCCTGCCATGTCGTCTCGGGGCGCACGCCCCAGGCATCGGTCGCGGCATCCAGGAAGGCTTCGCAATCGTTCGCACCCAGTGCGCACCCGGTGATGATGCTCGCGAGCGAGTTGAACGTCGCGAACGTCTCGGTCGACGTGCCGTTCGGGTACTGCGTCAGGAACCGCGCGGGATCGCCCCGAGCGGGTTCGACGAGGTTGCGCGGCATCAGGGCGGCGTTCTGCAGGCCCGGCGCAGGCCCGCCGATGACCCCGGCCACCGCGAACTGGGCGAGGGAGTACCCCGCGGCGACGGTGGTCATCTCGTTGATCGCGGTCCTCCCCCTGCGCAGGTCACCGAGCGATGCCGCGAGTTCGACGGCATCGGGAATCGCCACGTCGTCGGCGGATCCCCCGCGCGAGGTCGCGTAGAGCACATCCGAATCGGCGACGGAACCGGCAACGTCCACGCGGAATCGCCCGTGCCGATCGGTCGTCGCGCTCGACAGCAGGGTCGAGGTTCCGGCCGTTGCCCCGGCGACGAACAGCTCGACCGTTGCCCCTTCGACGGCCGAGTCGCCGATGGTGACATGACCGCGGATCGTCGGGCCGCGGCCTGAGGCGCCGACCGAAGACCTCTCTGAGGCTGCGACCGGAACTGGGGCGGTGGCCGGCGCGGCGATCGCAGCGATCATCGCGACGACGGCGACGACGACGAGTACGAGCCTGTTCGGGCGCAACGACATGACCGGATCCCCTCGTGGCGGCCCGTTCGGCGCCGGGCCGATGACCCTCCGCAGGGTACGCCGATCGCGGCGATGCGATCACCCCCCGTTCAGGTGAGGAACCCTCAGCTCATCTTCACCGCAACCTGCTGTCGCACTCGCCTCAGCCGCGAAGCAGCGCGCGCAGCGTCTGAATCGTGTCGGCCTCGGCCGCGGTCTTGTCGTCGCGATACTTCTTGACCCGCGCGAACCGCAGGGCGATTCCGCCCGGGTACCGACTCGATCGCTGCACACCGTCGATCGCGATCTCGACGACGATGCTCGGCTCGACCCACACCGCGTGCTCGGTGCGCCGGATCTCGATCTGCGGAAACCGCTCGGTCTGCCAGCGCAGCAGCTCGTCGGTGAGCCCCTTGAACGTCTTGCCGACCATCACGAAGTCGCCCGGGTCGCCGAACTCGCCTCCGGGGTCGAGCGCCCCGAGGTGCAGGTTCGACAACCACCCGGTGCGGCGACCGTAGCCCCACTCCGCGGCGAGCACGACGAGGTCGTAGGTGTGCACGGGCTTGACCTTGACCCAGCTCGCGCCGCGACGCCCCGCGGCATAGTGCGATCCGATCGCCTTGACGACGACCCCCTCCTGACCCGCGGCGAGCGCGTCGCGCGAGACCCGCTCCGCGACCTCGGGGTCTGCGGTGACCTCGCCCGGAACGCGATGGCCGGGCGCGATGCGCTCGAGTTCGGCGAGCCTCGTCGAGAGCGGCTCGTCGAGCAGGTCGCGCCCGTCGACGTGCACGACGTCGAAGAACCACGGATGCAGCACCGTCTCGCGTGCGGACTCGGCGCCGAAGCTCGACATCGTGTCTTGGAACGGGCGCGGCGACCCGCTCTCGTCGAGCGAGAGCGTCTCGCCGTCGAGGATGACCTCACGCACCGGAAGCGCCCGCACGACCTCGACGACCGCGGGCAGCCGACGGGTGACGTCTGCCAGATTGCGGGTGAAGACGCGCACCTCGTCGCCCGCGCGGTGCACCTGGATGCGTGCCCCATCGAGCTTGTACTCGACTGACGCCTCGCCGGTGGCCTCGAGTGCGGCCGCGGCGCTCGAGGCAGTGCCCGCGAGCATGGGCAGCACCGGCCGGCCGACGATGAGGCCGACCGCCTCGAGCTCGGCGCCGGTGCCCGTGAGTGCGAGCCGGGCGGTCTCGCCGAGGTCGCCCGACAGCATGGCGGCGCGGCGCACCACGTCGACCGAGCGTTCAGCGGCACGCGCCACCGCGTCGGTGACGACGCCCTCGAGCGCACCCGTGCGCACCTCGCCGAGCAGCACCCTGGCGATGAAGCCCTGTTCACGATCGGTCGCCCGGCCGAACATCTCGTGCAGCAACCGCGCACGCTCGGCCGACGACCCGGTGCCGGATGCCGCGGCGAGGCGATCGAGCCCGGCGTCGAGTTCGGCCACCGTGAGCGAGGGTTCGGCCGCGGGTGCTCCCGTCGCTGCGGCGACCCCGCGCCAGCCGACCCCCACACGACCCTGCCTGGGCTTGCCGACGAGGAGCCCCACGGCCGGAGCGATCTCGTCGGGTTCGAGACGGCGCAGCAGTTCGGCCAGCGCCTCGACCTTCGCACGGCGCGAACGGGTCGAGGCGACGGCGTCGGCGGTCAGCGCGAGTTCGTCGAGCAGCACGAGGTCAGTCTGCCACCGGCATCCGACATGCACGCTGCGACGGAGCACGAACGCCCGGCCGGTTGACTCGGCCGGGCGTTCATCTCATTCGAGCGGGCGGATGCCGCGGCATCCGCTCGCTCGTCAGCTAGCTCTGCGCCGGCGGGTCGGCCGCGAGGCGTCGACGTCGCAGCGCGATCAGGGAGACGATCGCGCCGAGCGCGAGCAGCACACCGGCGGCCCACAGCGCAGCGGATGCCTCGGCGCCCGTGCTCGCGAGGTCGCCGCTCACGGTTCCAGCGGCCGAACCGGCGCCGCCATTGCCGCTGCCGCTGCCACCACCGGCTGCCGCGCTGACCTTCACCGGCGCCCAGCCGAGGAGCCTGCCGTCGGCGGACTGCACGACCAGCCTGTGGTCACCGGGCGCCGTGCCCGCGGCGACGACCGTCGTGAACTCGCCGCTCGCATCAGCGGTGGCGGCTCCGAGCTCAGTCGGCTCCGAGTACAGCCACGCCCAGACGTCGGCGCCGGCCTTCGCCTCGCCGAGGCCGACGGTGAACGGCACGCCGGCGGTCACGTTCTCGGGAACGGTGATGTCGCCGCGAGTCGCGTCGGTCAGCTCTGCCGGGTCGACCGGCTCGGGAGCGGTGCCGGGCTGCTCGGGGTCGACGGGCGCCTCGACGCCGGCCCCGGTGACCCACTTGCGGCCGTCGTCCGTCTTCGTCACCGTGAACTCGTCGTACACGGCGCCGACCGGCAGGTCGGTCGTCGCGGCCGCCGTCTTCTCGGCGAGGTACGAGCGATAGACCAGCTTGTCGGCCGAGACGTCGACGACCTGGTAGGTCGTGACGCCCGCGCCGCGCAGCACCTGGGTGGCGTTGTTGTTCGTCCAGACGTTCTTCTCGTCGGTCTCGAGGTTGTAGTGCTTGGCGCCCGAGTTCGAGACGACGTAGACGGGACCGTCGGTGATTCCGGGCGTCTCGGTCACGTCGTCGTTGTTGTAGCCACGGGCATAGGTGTGGTCGTGGCCCATCATGACGAGGTCGATGTCGTGCTTCTGGAAGACCGGCACCCAGAACTCCCGCAGCACGGGCTCGTCGCGCCCGGCCGAGGTCGAGTACACGGGCTGGTGGAAGGTCACGACGTTCCACTTCGAGGGGCTCGACTCGAGCACGTGGTCGAGCCACGCCGCCTGGAACTCGGTCCAGAGACGGGAGACCTTCGTCGACGGGCACTCGTCGCCGGCGCAGCCGGGCAGGTCGTCGGGGGTGAGGAAGGTCGTGTCGCGCGTCGCGTTCAGGGTGATGAAGCGCATGTCCTGGTAGTCGGTGAAGTATACGGTCTCGGCAGCGAACTGCGTCCAGTGCTCGAAGTACGCGGCGTACTGCTTCGCGACATCCGTGTCACCGACGGCGAGGTCGGCGAGGTCGCCCGTGGTCGCCGTGGTCGGGTTGTTGTGCGGGTACTCGAAGTTCGCCTTCCACGACGTCAGCAACTTGTCGCCCGAGTACTCGTGGTTGCCGGGCGCGGCCATGACGTTGGTCGTCGCAGCAGAGGTCTCCATGCCCTTGAACCAGTTGAGCCACTCGGTCTCGTTGCTGCCGGTGTTGATGAGGTCGCCGGCGTGCACCGAGCCGATCGAGTCGGTCGCCGTGGCCTCCGCCTGCTTCACGACCGACGGCCAGGTCGAGTCGAGGCCGATCTGGGCGTCGCCGTAGTAGACGAACTGGAAGTCGGTGTCGTTCGGGTCGGCGGTGGTGAACTCGCGCCATTCGCTCCATGCGCCTTCGAGGCCGACGCGGTAATTGTAGGCCGTCGCCGGAGCGAGGGCGTCGACGGTCGCCGAGAAGTGCTGCTTCGGGTTGCCGTTGACCGTGCCCGCCGAGTAGGCGTCGACCGAGCGCACGTCGCCGCCCGCCGCAGGCTGGATCTGCACCTGCCCGCTCGTGTGCGAGACGTCGCCTGCGAGCCACGAGAACGACTGCGAGGTCTCGGGCGTCTCGGTCGGGGTCATGATGACGCGCGTCGGCGGCACCGCGACGGGCACGCCGGGCTCGCCGGCAGGCAGCAACCGGATCGAGGAGACATCGAGGTAGATGTCGGAGCTCGTCTCGCGGTCCTGGTAGAGGGCGACCGCGACCGTGTTGGTGCCGTCGACGAGCACGTCGCCGTCGGCCTCGAAGTGGCCGGGCGCCGGGTCGGAGGCACCGGATCCCGCGTACTCCACGTTGGTCGTCTCGGTCACCCGGTCGGCGTCGAGGCCGGCGACTCGCTGACCGTTGATCCAGACCACGGCGCCATCGTCGTAGCGAAGGTCGCCGACGATCGACCCGACCTCGTCGGAGACGCCCGCCGCGAGCTCGAAGGTCGTGCGGAAGAAGAAGGTGGGCACGTTCGGTGCTGCCGCGCCGTCGATGTACTGGTTCAGCAGCGTCTTCGGCATCAGCCCGCCGACCGACGCGAGCTCGCCGCGCTTGGCGCCGAAGCTGCCCTGCGCCGACTTCCAGGCGCTGTCGTCGAAGCCGGTCGTGGTCCACACGCGCAGCGGTTCGGCGCCGCGTGCGGGGTCGGTGCCGTCGTCGAGGTACTTCCAGGTGGTCGTCTCGGTGGAGATCACCGGGTCGGTGGGCACGTCGGTGGCGGCGAGCGCCGGGGCCGGCACCGCGAGCACACCGGCGAGCAGTGCGAGCAGAGCGGTCGACACCGCCCCCCGCCTCCCCCAGCGTGTCGCGTTCTTCGTCGTGGTCATGTCTGTCCTTCGTCGCAGGGTCGGGGGTGGCACGCTCGCGCAGCCGTCGCCGCCTGGCGGGCGGTCGGAGGTCGGGTGTCGGGTTCCTCCGCCATGCAATCGGCCACGGATGTCGTGGAGCTTGCCGCGAGGCGACCGCGAGGTGAACCCGGGCGTTCTACAGGCGTGCTTGCGCTACCGGCGCGCGACGGTCGACGGACGGCGCCCGAACCTCAGCGTGCGGACGTGACCCGTGCGGATGCCTCGGCCCGCAGGAACCCCTCGACGGTCGAGGCGAACCGGTGCGCGTCGTCGAGCCACGGGAAATGGCCGGCAGCGGCCTGCACCGCGACTCTGGAACCGGGAATCGACTCGGCCAGTTCGACGACCATCGTCGGGGGTGAGTTCAGGTCGACCGCGCCCGCGATGAACAGTGTCGGCGCAGCGAATGCTGCGAGCGCGATCGCCGTCGCCTCGGGATCGAACGCCCCCTCGGCCGCGAAGACGGCGGCCGCCTCGTCGTTCTGGTGCCGCTCGCCGGCGTCGCGATGCGCCTGCGCCGCGGCATCCCACCGCCCGTAGTAGAACGGGTCGATCGCGCTCCAGTCGTCGCCCCCGCCGTCATGACCCGCGACGATCCTCTGCAGGGCGGGGTAGGCCGCCCCGAACCACGACTCTTCGGTTCGGAGGCGTGCGATATCGAGCCGCGCCTCGGCGGTCACGGTCAGGCCGAGAGCTGCCGCGCTCGGTGTGACGAGTACGAGCCGATCGACATGTTGCGGGTAACGAGCCGCGTACATGATCGCGAGGTTCGTGCCGGCCGAATGGCCCAGCAGGTCGAGCCGCTCGAGTTCGAGGTGCTCGCGCAGCGCTTCGAGATCGTCGACGAGACGGTCGCACCGGTACGACGACAGATCGGAGGGAACCGCCGAGGCGCCGGTGCCCCGGGGGTCGAGCAGCACCAGCCGGCGGTGCTCGGAGAGGCCGCCGAGGTCGCCGAGGTAGCGGGAATCGCGCATCGGGCCGCCCGGCACGCAGATGAGCGGATGGCCCGCCGCTCCGCCTTCGATCTCGTGGAAGGCGAGTTCGGTTCCGTCGAACGCTGCGAAGGTCGGCATCCGACCGATCATGGCAGTTCCCGGCGACAGGCGGAGAAGTTCTCCACAGGCCGACCACAGGCCCAGCCACAATCCCAGCCACAGGCCAGGCGTGCGGCTCAGCGCCCGCAGGTTGCTCCGCTGCCGCGACCTGCATTCGGGCATGATGGTGCGCATGAGCGAATCCGCACCGACCACCGCCCAAGCCCCGACGACGAACTTCCGCCTGCTCGGGGTGATCTCCTTCGTCATCGGCGCCGGCGCGGTACTCGTGACCAGGCTGCTCGGCCTCGTCGCGCCGTTGCTGATCACGACCGGGCTGTCGCCGGCGTACGAGCTCCTGAACGGATTGGGGATTCTCACCAACGTGCTCTCGCTGTTGCTGGGAATCGCGGCACTCGTGCTCGGCGTGCTCGTGCTGCTGCGGCGCGGCGCACCGAAGGGATTCGCGGCGGCGGGCGCGGCGCTCGGTGGAGCGGAGGTGCTGAGCGCGCTCATCGGCTTCGGTCAGACCGCGTTCTACTCGTTCATCTGAGCCCGGTCGTTTCGATTCAGATCGAAATACTGGCGATCGGATGCCACGGCACCCGAACCTGTTCGACGAGGGTGCCGCGCGGCATCCGCACCGTGAAGGGAACCGCAGATGTCATTCCAGGCCTACCTCGACACCATCGAGCAGAAGACCGGACTCACCCCTCGTCGATTCGTCGAGCTCGCGACCGAGCACGGCTTCGGCGAGGGCACGAAGGCGACGCCGATCGTCGCGTGGCTGAAAGCGGACTACGGCCTCGGACAGGGCCACGCGATGGCGCTCGTGCACGTGATCACCAAGGGTCCGCAGATCAGCGCGAAGCACGTCGGCACCGACGGCGTGCACCGCGACGCGGCCGACACGCTCTGGCTCGACGGCGCCGCGACGAACCCCAACGCGTAGCACCCGCCGGAACGGCGCCCGTCGGAGCGGCACCCGGTCAGAGGTCGTCGAGCTCGACGATGCGCTCGGGGTTCCACCGCTCGGCCCAGCCGAGCTCGTCGAACATGCGGGAGAGCACGAGCGCGGTGAAACCCCAGACGAGCCGCTCGCCGACGGTGAACGCCGGCGAGCGGTAGCTGCGGTCGCCGAGGGTGTGCTGCGTGTTCGCGCGGTTCGCCGGTTCGAGCATCTCGGCGACGGGCACACGGAACACCTCGACGGACTCGTCGTGGTCGACCGCCGCGACCTCGGACGGCTTCGACCACCACGCGGGCACGGGCGTGACGAGGTGCTTGCTCACGGGCACCGGCATGGGCGGCAGCATGCCGAGCGGTTCGATGCCCGCGGCGTCGACCCCGGTCTCTTCACGGGCCTCGCGAATAGCGGCGGCGACCGGGCCGGCATCGGATGCCTCGAGCCGCCCTCCGGGAAACGCGATCTGCCCGGCGTGGCTGCTGAGGGTCGCGGCGCGGCGCAGGAGCAGCACGTCGAGGTCGCGCGGCACGGCTCCGCCGGTGCCCGCCGGCACGGCGTCGAGCACCCCGAAGAGCACGAGCACCGCGGCCAGGCGGAGCTCTGCGACATCCGTTCGGCTCTTCGGCCAGTCGGGATGCCACTCGAGGCCGCGCTCGCACAGGGCGATGAGGTCGGCGCGGGCGTCGACGACGTCGCCGGCGTCAGCGTCAGCGTCGGCGTTCAGGGGCGGCCTCACGCGCTCGGCTCGTCGGGGCCGAGCATGACGGAGAGCAGCGGCGTCGCCCACGGATGCTCGTCGAGATGCTCGGGGAACCGCATGGCGAGCACCGTGTTCACGAGCAACCCTCGGGCCAGGTAGTCGCGCGCCTGCTCCGGCGTCGCCTTCGTGTGCTCGAGCAGCACCGTGTACATCTGCGACAGGAGCGAGCGCACGTACGCACCGACCGAGGCCACGCTGCACGTCGCGAAACCCTGCAGCAGCACGCCCATGACGGTGTCGTCGAGCGCCGTGCGAGCGTAGCGGGCGTCGAAGTGCTCGAGGTCGAACTCCTCGAGCCGGATGCGTCGCATCTGATCGACGATCGCGTCGCCGGCGCGTTCGAGCACGGCGAGGAAGAGTGCCTCCTTCGTGCCGAACAGGTGCAGCACATAGCCCTGCGAGATGCCGGCGGCCTGGGCGACCTGCGTCGTCGTGGTGCCGAAGTACCCGCCGCGGGCGAAGGCGCCCATCGCGGCATCGAGCACCAGTTCCTGGCGTTCCGCGCGCTTGAGGTGCGTCGTCGTCTCTGCCATCTCGTGAATTCTACCCACCGCCACGGCGCCTCCCGACAGAGTGACCGACCGCACCTCGACCGCCGGACACATCGTGCTTGACAGATTCAGGGCTGTCCCTGATCTTGTAATTGATTGATTACATCATCATGTTTGCACGGGCCTGTTCGCCCGCCCCATCACCCTCACGAAGGAGACCTGGCATGTCCACGACCACGAGACGACGGCGACCGAGAGGCCTCGCCGCGATAGCCGTGCTCGCCACGGTCGCCCTCACCGGCTGCGTGCAGCTCCCGTTCGGCGGCGGCCCGAAGGCCACGCCCGTGCCGGCCGTCGACCAGAAGACCGAGGTCACGATCCCCGCGCTGAGCGGGGCCGGCGATGGCGCGGTGAGCGCGATCGACATCAGCATCGCCCCCAACTCGAGCGGAGCGCTCGCGGTCGAGGTGTCCGAGAACGAGGTCGGGGGTGCCGGGCGCACGCTGCAGGCGTCCGCCTGGAACTCCGCGATCGTCGCCACGCTCTTCACCGGCGCCGACCTGGCGACCGACTACCGGTTCGCGTTCGACGGATACGTCGACGGGCCGAGTGCCGGCGGCATCATGACCGCCGGCATCATGAGCCTCCTCCTCGGCGACGAACTGCTGCCGGGGGTCGCGATGACGGGAACGATCACGCCGACCGGCACGATCGGGCCGGTCGGCGGGGTGCCCGCGAAGATCGCGGCGGTCGCCGAGGGCGGCGAGTACACCAAGGTGCTCATCCCGCTCGGACTGCGCAACGCCCCCGACCACGACGGCGCTTCGGTCGACGTCGTGCGGCTCGGGGCCGAGCACGGAGTCGAGGTCGTCGAGGTCGGCGACATCGCCGAGGCCTACACACACCTCACCGGCGCATCGCTCCCTGCGCCGTCGAGCGCCCCCATTCCGCGAGTCACCGAACCCGGGTACTCGAGCATCGAGTCCGCCACCAACCACCAGATCACCGAGTTCGAGCGCAGCGAGTCCGATTACCTCGGGCTCTCCGAGATCGTCCGGTCGGTCGGCGACGGCGCCTACGAAGCGGCGGCAGCGGATGCCGCGACCGCACGTGACCTGCTCTCGCAGGGCCTCGTCGGGGGTGCCCTCATGAAGGCGATCGGCGCCAACATGCTCATGAAGGCGCTGAGCGGCACGTACCGCACGGCAGACGATGTGCTCGCGCGCGGGATCGACAGCCTGCTGGTGCGATTCGACTCGGCCGGGCAGGCGTCCGATGTGTTCTTCAACTACCTCGACAAGCTCGACAACTACGAGGTGGAGACGCTCGCCGACGCCGATGCGCTCATCAATGCGTACGGCAACGCGTTCGACGCGTACTCGCTCTACCTCTACGCCGATGCCCAGATCCAGGCGATCTACGATCAGGCCGGGAGCTACGCCACGCTCGAGGATCTGCTCACCGACTCGCTCACGCCGCTCGTCTACCTCGAGGTGTCGATCGCCCAGGTCGAGGCCGCCGAGGCAGTGTTCGAGATCGCACGCGACGGCGAAGGGCCTGCGATCTCGCCCGAGGTCGACGTCGCGGCGGTCGCCGAGTTCTTCCGCAAGGCAGCGGACTCGAACCTCGAGGTCTTCAACGCCGACGTCATCGCCGGGCTCGCGGAGGACGCCGGCGTCTCCGAGGCGGTCGCGCTCGAGGCGATGGGCAACAACGACCTCTCGATCGCGCTCGCGAACAACGCGACGGGTCTCGTGCACGGCATCCAGGCCTACCTCGGCGAGGAGAACCCCAACTCCGCGTACGCCGCGATGGGGTACGGATGGACGAACTACTCGCGCAACGCGAGCCTCATCGAGAAGTACGGCACGAACGGCATCATCGACTGGACGACGTTCAGCGTCGTCGGCGTGACCAGCGACGCACGCCTCGTGCACACCCTCGACTTCTCGCGAGGTCAGGTGGCCCAGGCGATCGGGGTGCTCGACGGCAACGACTACTCCACGGTGCTCGGCGTCGGCGCCTTCGAATCGGCCTCGCTCGCACGCGAAGGCGACTTCGAGAAGAAGTTCGAGGCGATCCAAGACTACACGGGAACCTTCGCGCTCAGCCGTGTGCTCGCCTACCTCGGCGGGTTCCAGCGCGCCGACTACACCGAGTGACCCGAACCTCTCCACCACCTCCACCGCAGCACCGCCACCACAGAAGGAGCATCATGACCGACACCAACCTGCCTCAGCCGCTCGCGTCTCAGCCGCCCGCGCCGCAGCCGCCCGCGCCGCAGCCGTCCGCGCCGCAGCCGTCCGCGCCGCAGCCGCCCGCGGCCCAGCCGCCCGCGGCTCAGCCGCCCGCGCCCGTCGCGACCGCCGCCGAGTACGCCGCCGCACCGGCCGCACCCGTGGTCCCCGGCAAGGGCCTCGGCATCGCAGGCCTCATCCTCGCGATCTTCCTGCCGCTCATCGGCCTCATCGTGAGCATCATCGCGAAGTCGAAGTCGAAGAAGGCGGGCGTGAAGAACACCCCGGCGACGGCGGGCATCATCGTCGGCGCGATCCTGACCGTGGTCGGCGTCACCGTCATGATCGTCATCATCGCGGTCAGCGCGTCGCTCGTCGGCGGCCTCGCCGAAGTGTGCAGCGAACTCGGCACGGGCGTCTGGGAGGTCGACGGCGTCACCTACACCTGCGGCTGAGCGCAACCGCAAACCAGCGCGAAGCGCCGCCGGGCCAGGCCCGGCGGCGCTTCGTCGTTCGGGTGCCACGGCGTTCGGGTGCTACGACGTTCGGGGGCTACGACGTTCGGGGGCTACGACGAGGCGGAGTTCCGTGCGCGACGCATCATCAGGAGCCCGCCGACGACCACGGCGAGCACCGCGAACGGCGCGAGCGCCATGAGACGGTCGTCGACGCCGGTCGAGGCGAGACTGCCCTTCGCCCCGGCGGCGGTCGTCTCCCCCGGAGCGGCGACACCGGGAGTGCCCGGCTCGCCAGGCGCGCCCGGCGTCGTCGCGCCCGGCAGCGTGCCGAGGCGCAGGGCACCGGGCTGCTCGCCGTCGGCGAACCACCAGACTGGGCGGGCCGTCGCCGTCTCGTCGGCCGACGCACGCGCCACGGGCGCCGCAGCATCCGCAGCATCCGCGGCATCCGCGGCATCCGCAGCATCTGGCGTCAACGATGCCGGCGCGGTCGCGAAGCCCTCGTTGTTGAGGTTCGGCATGCCGGCCGGTCGCGCGAGGTGCACGATCGACGGGGCAGCGCCGGTGAGCGCGATGCGAGCGGAACGGCCCTCGCAACCGTCGTCGCACACCGCCCAGAACTCATCGAGCACGGTGTCGTAATCGAGCGCCATCACGCCCCCGAGCCCGGGGTCGATCTCGGCGATCTGCTCGATCGATCCATTCGTGCCGAGTGCGTAGGCGTAGACGAAACCGTTGTCCTCGACCGCGACGAAGAACAGGCCATCGCCGTGGCCCGGGTAGTCGGCCGGATCGTACGGTGCACCGGTGTTCGCATCGACGAGGAGGCCGGCGAGCGAGACATCCGACACCCACTCGACGGCCTCGATGCCGGTGTTCGCCGCGACCTGCGGGAGTGAAGCGGTGAGGTCCCACTCCTGGCTCGCGACGACGTCGGGGCCGGGAGCCTCGGCGTCGACCGCGAGAACGACGTTGCGGTTCACGCCCTTGTCGGAGTTGTCGCGTTCCGAGCCGAGGTAGACCCGGCCCGCGCCGTCGACGGTGATGCCCTCGGTGTCGGGGCCGGCCGCCGCAGGCGAGTCGGCGTCATGCTGGAACCGCGCACGCTTGCCCTGCTCCCAGCCCTTGGCGAAGGCCACGCTGCCGTCGGCATTCGCGGCGAGCTTCCAGAACATTCCGGTGCCGTTGTCGACCGCCCACAGGAACGTGCCGTCCGGCGTCTGCTGCGTGTCGAGTCCAGACGAATCCTCGAGGAACATGGCCTGCTCGTCGAGCGTCGTGACGTCGGGCGAGCCGGGCCACACACCGACGGCGGGCTCACCGGGGCCGCCCGGTTCTGTCGGGGCGCCGCCGCAGTTCGCGGCCCCCTTCGAGGCGATCTCGGCGTCGGCGAACTCGCCGATGCCGTCCGGGCAGCGTGCCCAGGTGACTGCGGCGTGGTCGGCCCAGCCGTGCTCGGCGACGGTCAGGCCGTCGGCGTTGCGGATGGTCGCCACGTCGGCGCCGCCGAGACCGAAGTCGAAGTGCGCGCCGCCGTCGAAGACGAAATAGGCGCCCGGGGCGAGCACGGTTCCGGCGTCGACCGGGGTGACGTCGGCCGCGTGCCCGAGGGGATCGCTGTCCATGAGCGTCCAGCCCGAGAGGTCGACGGGCTCGGCGCCGATGTTCACGACCTCGACCCAGTCGGTCGCGTCGCCGTTGGACTCCACCTCGTTGACGGCGATGGCCGGCAGCACGCAGGAGTTGGGGGCGCCGGGGGTCGCCCGAGCGAGCGCGAAGGCGCCGGACGCGTCGGGGCAACGGGCGTAGCTCGCCACCGCCTCGTCGCCGTCGACGGCCGGATGCCCCGCCCATGCGTGCTCGTCGAGCAGCGTGCCGACGGGGTCGAACACACGGATCGAATCCGACCCGCCGATGCCGATCGCCGCCTGGAACTCCTGGGGTGCGCCTGCCGTGTCGACACCGACGGTGGATGCCTCGACGACGAGTCGCTCCCCCGCCGCGATCGTCGCGCCGGCGCCGAAGAACCAGCGGTGGTCGTCGGAGTTGTCACGAACCTCGAACCCCGAGAGGTCGAGCGACTCGGTGCCGGGGTTGATCAGTTCGATCCAGTCGGCCGGGCCGGAGTCGATCTCGTTGATCAGGAGGCTGCCCGGGGTCACCGGAACCGAACAGTCGTTCGCGGCGCCGAGCGTGATGCGGGTCGCATGCGACCACTCGCCGCCGTCTGCGCACCGAGACCAGTCCGCGAGCGGCGCTGTCGCAGCGTAGGCGTAGGCGTCGACCTGCTGGTCGGCGGCGTCGCGCAGCACGACCTCATCGCCCTTGCCGAGCCCGAAGGGGAAGCCGAGCGGCGCGGCATCCTTCTGGAGCACGAGGTGGGCGCCGGGCTCGATCGTCGTACCGGCGGGGATGGTGCCGCGCTCTTCGCGCTTGTCGTCCATCACCGACCATCCCGAGACGTCGACGGCCGACGCCGAGGAGTTGTAGAGCTCGATCGCATCCGTCGTTCCGGGTACGACGTCGTCGTAGACGATCTCGTTGACGACGACACCGCCTTCGGCGCCGAGGGCGATGGTCGGGGTCGCGGTGAGCGCGGCGACGGCAGCCACCGCTGCGAAGATCGCCGGCACGCGTCGGGATGGGCGGGGCACGGGCATTCGGGGCGCTCCTGTCGGCAGAAATGGGGACCGAGAGGTACTCGACCGCGCGGGGGTGTCCGGAATGCATCCGCTCGGTGAATCAGCGGTGTCCACCGGATGTCAGGCGCGCGTCTCGGCGAGCATCCGGTGATTGTGCGCGGCCGTCGACCGGGGCATCCTGAAACCATGAACGAACGCGAGGAGTTCCTGATCTGGCTGCAGCGCGAGTCGGCGCGGGCCGAGCGGGCGATGTACGACGGCGACGACGGCCCGCGCCGCGCGATCTGGTCGGCAGAGGAGCCGGTCAGCGTGCTCGGCGCATGGCGCAACGCCACGAATCGCGCCGAACTGATCGAGGCGTTCGAAGAGGTCTCGGCGAGCTTCTCGAACTGCACCGACTACACGTTCGACCTGATCGGCTTCGATGTGCTCGGCGACGCCGCCTACACCGTCGGGTACGAACGTGTCTCGACGTCGGTCGATGGCGAGCCCCGCACCTTCACGTTGCGCACAACCCAGATGTACCGGCGCGAGCCCGACGGATGGCGGGTGGTGCACCGCCACGCCGACACCGTCGTGTGACTGCCGGGCGACGACGGCAGCGCGTTACTCGGAGCCGTCGAACAGCCCGCCGTCGAGCAACCAGTTGTTGCGCAGACGAAGAGCTCGTTCGGTGCTGGCCACGAGTGTGGCGATCAGGAGCGTGATGTTGAACCAGCCCGGGAGATGGATCGGAGACGTGAACGAGCCGACGCTCTCGGCGACGGGCGGGATGTGGGTGATCTGCTCGACGATCTGCGGGATACCCAGCACCAGGCCCACGATGAGCACAGCAATGGACGCGAAGCCGATGGCGCGGCTCATGACCGGGTGCTCGCGATCGAGGCGAGCACGCCGGCCCTCGCCGGAGGCGGGGTCGGGCATCAGCTGCTGCTCGGCCCCGACATCGCTCAGGTAGTGGCAGCGCTTCAGTCCGTATCCGCTGGCGACCACCTCGACGGTGCCGCCCGTCACCGGGAACGCGGCCGGGAGCTTGGATCCGGCGTGATGCCAACCGTCGAGGTAGAGCTGCGCCCAGACCTCGCCGTCCGAATCTCCCGCGAGCCGCACGTCAACCGACCAGATCTGGCGCAGGCCGTCGCCACGGGTGAGGCGGATGTGGAAGAGGGAGCGCGAGAAGAGCTGCCACCACCGGAAGCGCTCGAGGGCGTGCCCGTCGCCGGGCTTGACCTTGCGAGCCGCGCGTCGACGCTTCCGATCGGAGAACACCCCAGCCACGATAACGGCTCGCGGTGACAACTCCAGGTGGCGGATCGGCCGCGCCCAGCGGTGGCGAGCCCGCCCTACAAGCTGGTCACTACGACACGCGTGATCTCGGGATCCTTCAGGGCGGCGTAGCCCTCATTGATCTCGTCGAGCGCGATCTCCTTCGAGAGCAGCGAGTCGAGCTCGAAGCGCCCTTCGAGGTAGAGCTTCGCGTACATGGGGATGTCGCGCTTGGGCGTGGTCGAGCCCATGTAGACACCCTGGATGCGGCGCTGCGAACCGATGAGCCCGACGATGTTCTGCGTGATGTCGTCGGCTGGGGCGATCACGCCGATCAGATACAGCCCGCCGCCCGGAGCGACCATCGTCACGGCCTGCTCGGTGACCTGCGTCGTGCCGACGAAGTCGAACACGGCGTCAGCGCCGCGCCCGGTGATCTCCATGACTGCGGCCGCGGCATCCGTCGCCTTGGAATTGACGACGTGCGTCGCGCCGAACGCGCGCGCCTTCTCGAGCTTGTCGTCGGCGATGTCGACCGCGATGATCGTGGTCGCCCCCGCGATGATCGCGCCGTTGATCGCGTTGAGGCCGACGCCGCCCGCACCGATGACGACCACCGAGTCGCCGGCCTGCACATCGGCGGTGTTGAGCACAGCGCCCGCGCCCGTGACGACACCGCAGCCGAGCAGCGCGGCCTGGCCGAACGGAATGGCGTCGGGCACCTTCACGAGCTGGTTCTCGTGGACGAGCGCCTGCTGGGCGAAACCCGCGAGGCCGAACGCCTGGTAGACGCCTTCGCCGTTCTCGGTGAGGCGCGGCGCCTCGCCCTCGGCGCGCAGGGTCTGCTCGGGGTGCAGGCACTGATAGACCCGTCCCGAGAGGCATTTCTCGCACGCACCGCAGTACTGCACGAGGCATCCGACGACATGATCGCCGACGCTCAGTTCGGTGACCTGCGCACCGACGGCGGCGACGACGCCGGCGACCTCGTGGCCGAACACGGCAGGCAGCGGGTTGCCGAAGTCATTACGCGACATCGTGAGGTCGGTGTGGCAGAGGCCCGACGCCTTCACGTCGACGAGCACCTCGCGACCGACGGGCTGTGAGATCTCGAGTTCGGCTGTCTCGAAGCCGGCGCCGATCTCGCGGATGACGACTGCTTTCATGGCTGGATCCTTTCGGGTTCGCGCGCGACGGAGGGCCCGTCGTGCGAGTGACGGTCGCGGTGCATCCACCGCGGCATGAGTTCGAAGAGGTGGCTCGCGATCGCGTCGGCGTCGGCCTCGACCTCATCGAGCACCCACGCGACGATGACGCCCGTTGCGGCGTTCGCGATGTAGAGCGCGCTCAGGTGCGCGTCGAGTGCGGCGGGCAGGTCGGCCCGGTCGACGATGTGGTCGCGGATGCGGCGTGCCATGGTCTGCGCGACGGCGCTCTGCATTCCACGCGCGACCGGAATAGTGAAGACCGCCGCGTACAGCGCTCGGTTCTGTGCGTAGTGCTCGACCAGACGCTGCTGGGAGACCAGCATCGCCTCGGCAGGGTCGCCGGCGTCGGCCTCGGAGCGTTCAGCCTCGGCGAGGACTTCGAACGTCGAGGATTGGAGCCATAACGCAAGCTCTTCAAGGTCGGCGAAGTGCGTGTAGAAGGTTGCCCGACTCACTGCTGCCTCGGCGACGATCGCACGCACAGTGACCTCGCGACCACCATGCGACAGCCGCTGCACCGCTGATGCGATGCGTTCGCGGGTTCGTACGGCGCGCGGGTCGGCCGAGCGCCGAATGCCGCTTCGCACTGCGGCAAGCGGGATGTTCGCATCGCTGGTGACCACACCTCGACTCTACGTTTTTCTAGACAGATGTCTAGAAAACCGGACGCTCAGCCCTGAACCGTCGCGCCTCGGGTCTGAGAATCCAGAGCCCGCGGCCGATCTGAGGAGATCTCCCATCACCGCGCGATGGGGAGGACGAGTCACGCGGTGGGGCGGCGAGCGGTGGGTTCGCCCCGAGGACGCGCGGCACTTCGGCACTCCGGCACTTCGGCACTCCGGCACTTCGGCACTCCGGCACTTCGGCACTTCGGCACTTCGGCACCGCGGCCGGCGGCGTTCAACCGTCGGTCAGAAGCCTCGAGACGGGTGGCGCGCCTCCTCGACAGGCGGGTCAGGCGGCGAGCTGCACCGTCGCGCGCGGCACGGGCACGATGACGAACTCGCCGTCTGCGGCATCCGCTCGCACACCCTCGCCGTCGCCGAGGGCACCGCTGACGAACAGGTCGCTGATGCGATCATCGATCTCGCGCTGGATGACGCGGCGCAAGGGCCGGGCACCGTATTCGGGCTCGTACCCGCGCGAAGCGAGCAGCGACACCGCGGCATCCGTCACCTCGAACGCGACCTCGCGCGCCGCGAGCCGCGCCGCGGTCGCCCCGAGCATGAGGCGCACGATCGAAGCCAACTGCGGCTCGTCGAGCTTCTGGAACAGCACGATCTCGTCGATGCGGTTCAGGAACTCGGGCCGCATGGCCTCGCGCACCTTGCCCATCACACGGGCCTTCACGTCGTCGGATGACGCGAACCCCGAGGCATCCGACCCCGCAACGAAGCCGAGCGCACCCGACCGCGACGCGAGGAACTCGCTGCCGAGGTTCGAGGTCATCACGACCACCGTATTGCGGAAGTCGACCGTGCGGCCCTGGCCATCGGTGAGGCGTCCGTCGTCGAGCACCTGCAGCAGCAGGTTGAACACGTCAGGGTGCGCCTTCTCGATCTCGTCGAACAGCACGATCGAGTACGGGTTGCGCCGCACGCGCTCCGTGAGCTGGCCGGCCTCGTCATAGCCGACGTATCCGGGAGGGGCGCCGACGAGTCGCGACACCGTGTGCCGCTCGCCGAACTCGCTCATGTCGAAGCGCACGATCGCCTGCTCGTCGTCGAAGAGCGACGACGCCAGCGCACGCGCCAGCTCGGTCTTGCCGACACCCGTCGGCCCGAGGAACAGGAAGCTGCCGATCGGCCTGCGCGCGTCGCCCATGCCGGTGCGGCTGCGGCGCACGGCCTTCGCGACGGCGGTGACCGCGTCGTCCTGACCGATGACGCGCGCGTGCAGCTCGCCCTCGAGGTCGCCGAGGCGCTCGCGCTCGCTCTCGGTGAGGCGGTTCACCGGGATGCCGGTGGCCCGCGAGATCACCGCGGCGATCTCAGCCTCGTCGATCACGGTCGAACGCTCGGTCGCGTCGGAGCCGAGCCCGGCGGATGCCGCAGCACGGCCGGTCTCGGACGCCTCGTCGAGCTTCGCCTGCACCTTCGACATCTCGTCGCGAATACGCGAGGCCTCCTCATAGTGCTCGGCCTGCACCGCGGCGTTCTTGTCGGCCTCGAGCGACGCGAGCCGCTCGATGAGCGCCGAGACGTCGACCTTCACACCGAGCCGCAGGCGCAGGCGCGCCCCGGCCTGGTCGATGAGGTCGATGGCCTTGTCGGGCAGCACCCGGTCGGTGAGGTAACGGGCCGACAGTTCGACTGACGCCCGCAACGCGGCATCCGTGTATTTGACGCCGTGGTGCTCTTCATACGCACCGCGCAGCCCGTGCAGGATCTGCACGGCGTCCTCGATCGACGGCTCGCCCACGCGCACCGGCTGGAACCGGCGCTCGAGAGCCGGGTCCTTCTCGATCTGGCGGTATTCCTTGAGCGTGGTCGCGCCCACGAGGTGCAGCTCGCCGCGCGCGAGGCGCGGCTTCAGGATGTTGCCCGCGTCCATGCCGCCACCGCCGCCGTCACCGCCCGCGCCGACGATGCTGTGCACCTCGTCGACGAAGACGATGAGCCCGCCCCCGTTCTTGGAAGACGCTGCCGCGGCGATCTCGTCCATGGTCTTGGTGAGGCGCTCCTCGAAGTCGCCGCGGTAGCGGGTGCCCGCGAGCATGCCGGGCAGGTCGAGCGAGATGACGCGCTTGCCGAGCAGCTGCTCGGGAACGCTCTCTTCGACGATCGCGCGGGCGAGACCCTCGACGATTGCGGTCTTGCCGACGCCGGCCTCGCCGACCAGCACCGGGTTGTTCTTGGTGCGGCGGCTGAGGATCTCGATCGTCTGCTCGATCTCGTCGACGCGTCCGATCACGGGGTCGAGGTCGCCCTCCCGGGCCAGCTCGGTGAGATCGGTGCCGAACTTGTCGAGCATCGGGGTCGCGGATGCCCCGGCGCCGGTGCCTGCGGCATCCGTCTCGCCATCGGCACTCGGCATGCCTGCTTCGACTGTCTCGCGAATGCCCTGCGTGAGGGCCTCGGCGGTGACGCCGGCGCGCGCGAGCACCTGCCCGGCGGGGGCATCCTGCCCCAGCACGAGCGCGAAGAAGAGGTGCTCGGGGTCGATGTAGGTCGAGCCGGCCGAGCGCGCCACCTGGTAGCTGTGGAACAGCGCGCGGGAGGCGCTCGGGGTGATTGTGGCCGCGTTGATGTCAGCAGCATCGGATGCCGCGGGCAGCCGCGCCTCGGTCGCCGTGATGATGCGCTCGGGGGCGACGCCGATGCCCTCGATGGCCTGCGTGACGGCCTCGTCTTCGACGATGACACGCAGGATGTGCAGGGCGTCGAGCTCGGTCTGGCCGCGCTCGAGCGCGAAGCGTCCTGCCTGTTGCAGGATGCCCTGCGTGCGGGCGGTCAGGAAGCGGCTGAGGTCGATCGACCGCGCCTGACGCGAACGCTCGCCCTCGAGGTAGCGGCTGAGGAACTCGTCGAACGAGTTGGTCTCATCGCCGCCCTGGGGTGTGAAGTCTTCGGGCAACTGCGTCCTCCTGGCTGGAACTTGAGTTGGGTACGCTCAAGTTCAACGCGGAGAGGGCGTGGGTATTCCCCTCAAGAGCAGCCGCGCGGTCTCACGGCTCTCCGTCGTCACTTGGGTGACGGTGCCTATTGGACTGCAGGCAACGCGTCGACGGCTCTCGAAATCGACGATGCAGTCTGGATCGGCACGTGGAGGGGCGACCGCGTCGGATACTCTCTCCCGCGAACTCACCTGGCCAGGCAACGCGGGCGCCGCTCGTTGCGGTCGGATCCGAGTGACTTGAGCGCTGGTGCCAGTTGTGGCACCATTGCGCTGTGGCCTCAATCGAGAAGATCGAAGAAGGGGAACGACTCTCGTGGACAACACCATTGAGCGACCGGCAGTCGAGCACTACCGCTACTCCGTCGAATGGAGTGCAACCGATGGTGAGTTCGTCGCGACCATCGCCGAGTTCCCATCACTCTCCTGGTTGGCAGCAACTCAGATCGACGCGCTCCGTGGGCTCGAAGACGTCGTCACATCCGTGATCGATGACATGCTCGAGTCTGGTGCAGAGGTCCCCGAGCCGCTGGCCGACCGCACGTACTCTGGGCGAGTGAACCTTCGGGTCGACCCGGCGATCCACCGCAAGCTGGCCGCCGAAGCACTGAGGCATGGCACGAGCCTCAATGCGTACGCGGCTCGCCTTCTCGACCAATAGCATGATCGAACGGCCGCACGAGAAAGTCGACCCTTACCAGCGGCTGGCGTAACCCCGTCGAAACTGGCGACTTCCGCGGACCCGCTTTGAGGCGACGAGTCCCACGGCGACTGCAGCATAGATTCACGACGTGACTCACCCCGCACTGCGATCACCGGCGGCACCGGCGACGTCGACGCACTGACGCGGGCGTTCGAGGGCTGCGAGGTCGTTGCGCACTGCGGATACCGCATGAGACCGTCGCCGTCGTCGGCTCGGCGCCGAGCATCTCTTGCTATCGAAGGCCGTGCGGCGCGTGGCATCCGTCGTCGATCGCCGCGTGATCGTGGTGCCGTGGCCAGTGTGGGCACAGTACGCCCTCGCGCGGGTGACCGAGTGGACGATGAAGGCGCCCCTCGTCGACCTGCGACCGCGGCGCATGTTCACGGCAGAGCAGATTCGGGAGAGCCTGCCCGAGCGCCGCGGGTTCGGGTGGCGGGACCTGCGGATCGGCGGCTGAGCGATCGGGGTACTCAGCCCGACGCAACCGATGTCGTGAGGGACGACGAACGGACTATGAGAACGGATGCATCCGCTCCCGGATCCACCTGGCCGCGTCCTCCGGCCTGACGTCACCCGACGCGACCGCGCGAAGGAACCGATCGGCCGCATCGACGTCGTCCACCACCAGATCGACATCGTTGAGCTCGAGAAGCGCCACCGTCACGAACCATGCCAGGCGCTTGTTGCCATCAGCGAGCGCATGATTGCGGTTCACCGCCAGCAGCAGCGCGGCCGCCTTCTCGTCGAGGGTCGGATGCACCTCCTCGCCGAACACCGGCATCGGGGTCGCGAGCGCCGAGAGCAGCAGGTTGCGGCCACGAGCGCCGTCTTTGTAATGGAAGCCCTCCTCATCGAGCAGAGCTTCCACATCCTCGGGATCGAGGTACTCGGTCACCGGGAGAGGCGCTCGAGCAGGGCGGCGTCACGCGTGCGTACGCGCTCGAACGCGGCACGACTGCGGGCGGACTTGTCTTCGCGCGCGGCAAGTTCGTCGAGCGCGATCTCGACGACTTCAGTTTTCGACCGGCCGAACTTCGCGGCCAGTGCTTCGAGCATGCGGTCGTGCTCGTCGTCGAGGCGCAATGTCATCGCCATGTTCGGCCCCTTCCGCGGTCATCCGGGTTGCGACTCATTCTAGCCGCGCTGGTATCAGCTTGGTATCTCGTGTGAGAGCTACGGATGCCGCAGCTCACCCGGCACGTCGGGGTCGCCACGCGGCCAAGCAATCCGTGATGGAAGGCGGGTCGAGGTATTGAGAACGCGGGGCGCGCGCAACGTGCGACCCCGACCTCCTGGCCCACGAGACGTCCGAGCAAGCAAACCCTGGCCGAAACGACACTCGCCCAGTAACCCCGACCGATGCGACATCCGCCTCGAGCTATGCCAGTTCCGCCTCATCACAACCTCACGGTGAGGCGGAACTGGCATAGCGATTCCGACCAACGCGTTCGCGCAAGGGAGAACCAGAAGGGTGTCAGTCTGCGCGACCCCCCGCAACCGCCCTCACCGCATCCAGCACAACCTGCAACGCCGGCGAATCCGCCTGACGGCGGCGGTGAACCGCCGCGATGTCGCGGGTCGACTCGGGCCGCACGGTCGGGATCGCCACGAGATCGGGATGCAGCGGCGGCCATTGCAAACGCACCAGCGCGGCGACGCGCAGACCAGTCGACCGTGGCAGCGGAACCGGGGTCGACATCAGTGACGTCGACGGGCTGACGCGAGCGTTCGAGGGGGTGCGAGGTCGTCGCGCACTGCGCGGGCATCAACGGGCTGGCCCGACGTCGGGGAAGTTGGTGTCGGCCGAGACACCGGCGAGGCGCGGACGAGGCGCGCACGCGGATCCGACGTAGAACCCTTCCCCGAGAGGAACTCGGCCAACGCTGTGCCAGTTCCCCCTCATCGTGAGACATCACACCTCATCGACGAGGCGGAACTGGCATACTCATTCTCTTGTCACGAGCGGCGACTTCTCCTGTCACGAGCGGCGACCTCGTCCAGTGGGACGGCGATGGGCGTGACGAAGACCGTGGAGCTCGAGCGCAAGTAGGCGGTGCGTTGCGAGAGCAAGCGTCAGGGGGTGCCGTCGTCTGCCGGCGACCGGCGGCCGCGCACGAACGCCAACGGCAGTGTGGCGAGCGAGGCCGCCGCGGCCACGAGCAACGCGGGGGCGAAGGCGAGTCGGGCCGCGAGCGAGCCGATGAGCATCGACCCCACACCCGTGCCTGCGTCGAAACCGATGTTCCACACGGCGCTCACCGTGTCGTACTCCTCGCGCCGCACGGCGTTCAGCGACAGCAGGAGCGTGAGGTTCTGCAGCCCCCCGTAGGCGACGCCCGACAGCGCCATCCCGCAGAGGAACAACGGCACCAGCGTCGCCGCGGGGTCAGACACGGCGAACGCGACGAGAACAAGCCCCACGGATGTCGCGAGCACGAGCGGCCAGACGAACGGGCGGGTACCGTGCCGGTCGGCCGGGCCGCCGATCCCCCACCGGCTGATCGCGGCGGCGACCGTGAACAGCGCGAGCCCGCCAGTCGTGGCCGCGGGCGTGGAGACCATCTGCGGCGCGAAGGTGATGAGTGCGCCGCCGGCGAGGGTGACCGCGAGCAGCAGGAGCATGGGTCGAAGAAGCCCACGCGGCATCCACGACCTGCGGCCGGCGCCGTCGCCTTCGCCTGTCGTCGTGTCGGCCGTGCCGTCGCCGTGGTGCTCCGGCGTGTCGATTGCGCCGTGCCAGGCATGGGCGAGGGCCGGCGCGAATCCGATGCCGAGCAGCGGAAGGGTGCCGAGGGCGAAGACCAGCCAGAACCCGACGGTGTCGGCGAGCCACGGCCCGATCGGCAGCAGCAGCACCTGCGGCACCGCGATCGCTGCGCCGTACACGCCGATGGCGGCGCCGTGCCGAGCAGGTGACACGAGATGCGCCACGGCGGCAGAGCCGCACACCGTGAGGATTCCGAAGCCGAAGCCCCGCACCGCCGACAAGGTCAGGATCCACCACAGATCGTCGGAGAGCAGCTGCAGCAACGACGGACCGCCGAGCAGCGCCAGCCCGACCCCGAGCACGAGCGCCGCCCCGAAGCGGCGCAGCAGCCGCGGCACGAAGCCCTGGGTCAGAATCGTCACGAACAGCAGCACACCGTTGACCAGCCCCGAACCGGCCTCGTCGGCACCGCCGTGCACAGCCCACAGCGGCGCCACCGGCAACAGCACGGCGTACCCGGCGAAGCCGGCCGCGGTCAGGATGAGCAGTGCCGGCATGCCGCGCTCGCGCCAGACGGGAAGCGAGGTCGACGGGCCCGAGTGGTTCACGCCTTCCGACCCTACGCGGCATCCGTTCCGAGCGTCGCCTCGTAGGCTTGACGCGTGCCCCGACTCCACGCAGAGCCCGACCGAACCAAGTGGGTACCCGTCACGGACTCCCTCGGGTTCCGCGGTCGCCGCCACCGCAAAGCGGCGATCCGGATGCTGCTGGCGCAGGCCAAGGGCCCCGGCGCGGCGCCGTCCGGGGCTGGCGGCTTCACCGCGTGGGCGATGAGTCAGGCCGTTCCGTTCCTGATGCGCAAGGCCGGAGGCCGGGTGCTCGTGTGGGTCTGGAAGGCCGACCCCGAGCTGGTCGTGGCGATGGCGCAGGTGCAGACGGCGACACCGCAGTTGCGGGCCGCCCGCGCGTCGTTGCCGATCGAGTACGACGATTCCGAGAAGTTTCGCGGCACCTACCTCGGCATCGGCGAGAAGCTCTCCATGCCGCTGCCGCCGGGCGGTCGCCTGCCCTTCGCAACATACACGTGGGATCTCGGTTCGCACTTCGTGAGCGTGACTGCGGTGTGCAGCGATCGCGAGCGGTTCGGCACCGTCATCGGCGCCGTCGACGAGCTCGCACGCGGCATCCGCATCATCGACGACCTCACCGTCGGCGAGTCGGCGACGGTGCTGCGCCTCGACCCGGCCTGATCGGGCACACCGCGTTGACGCGCCGCGGGCGCGGGCGTAGACCTGAGGCATCCGAGAAGGAGGTGCCGTCATGGCGAAAGATCTCTTGGTCACACTCACCGATGAACCCGGCGAAGGGGCTCGACTCGGCGAGGCACTCGGCAACGCGGGCGTCAACATCGAGGGCTTCTGCGCGATCATGGAGGGCGGCCGCGGCGCCGTGCACGTGCTCGTCGACGACGCCGCCAGTGCCGGCGCCGCGCTCGAGGGTGCCGGCATCACAGTCGAGGCCGAGACCGACGTGCTCGTCAGCCCGGCATTGCCCGACCCCGAAATCGACACACCGGGCACGTTCGGGGCGATGGCGCGTGCGCTCGCCGACGCCGGCATCAACATCTCTCTCGCATACGTGGCCACGAGGAACCGCGTCGTGCTCGCGACGACCGACAATCAGCGGGCCACGCAGCTGCTGCAGACGATGATGTGACGGGCCGCGTGCCGCGCGAGGCAATCCGTTCCCTGCGGCCCACGTGCGGCGCGAGGCATCCGTTCTCAGGAACTTCGACGCCCTTGACTTATTTCACCCTCTCCCTATAGTTACTCGTAGTCGCCAGCGTTGGCCCGGGACGACGGCGTTCTCACAAGCCCACGAGGGGGATTCTCCGTGAACCGAACCATGACGCGCCCTATCGCCCTGATCGGTGCCGCTGCGACCGTCGTCGCCACGATGACGGCGTTCAGCCCGAGCGACGCGCCCGACCCGGCGGTGCAGCCGCAGACGATCCCGGCCGTGCAGGAGTATGCGCCGGGCGAGACCGCATGGCAGCCCGCGGAGTCGACCCGAGTCCTCGTGCGCACCGCCGACGCCGAAGCCCTGGCCGACGACGCGCAGACGCTCGCAGACGAGCTCGAGACCGAGACGGGCATCGAGTGGATCCAGGTCGTGACCACCGACGGGGAGCCGGCCGCCGGCGACATCGTGCTCGCGCTCGACGCGGTCGACGGCACCGCCACCGAGGAGGCGTACCGGCTCACCGCAGGTGAGAGCCTCGAGATCGTCGGCCCGAGCGACACCGGAGTCTTCTGGGGCACCCGCACCCTGCTGCAGTCGCTGCGCACCGACGGCGGCGTCGGCGGAGTCATCGTCGACGAGCCCGGGTACGCCCAGCGCGGCCTCATGGTCGACGTCGGGCGCAAGTACTTCACGCCCGAGTGGCTCGAGGAGCGCATCCGCGAGCTCTCGTGGCTCAAGATGAACACCCTCCACCTCCACCTGAGCGACAACGTGGGGTTCCGCGTCGAGCTCGACTCGCACCCCGACATCGTGGACGACCCGGCACTGACCAAGGCGGATGTCGCCCACCTGGTGGAGGTCGCCGAGCAATACCACATCACCCTCATCCCCGAGATCGACTCACCCGGGCACCTGGACGCAGCGCTCTCGACGCGGCCCGACCTCCAGCTCGTTCGCGCCGATGGAAGCGTTTACGCCGGGCACCTCGACTACTCCAAGCCCGAGGCGCGCCAGTTCACGAAGGACATCATCGGCGAGATCGCCGACATGTTCCCCGGCCCCTGGTTCCACATCGGCGGCGATGAATACTACGGCGCGCCCTGGCAGCCGCCCGCCGAGCACGTGACCGCCGCGAACTCGCCGCAACTGCTCGAGTACGCCCGGGCGGCCACCGGCTCCCCAGACGCCACGCTGCTCGACGGCTTCGACGCCTACATGAACGAACTCGTGAGCCTGCTCGCCGAGAAGGGCAAGCGCGCCAAGATGTGGAACGACCACATCGAGCCCGGCGACGGCGTCATCGACGTCGACCGGAGCGTTCAGGTGGACTCGTGGGTTCGTTGGCGGAACTGGCTGCCCGGTGTCGAAGACTTCATCAACGCCGGATACGACGTGGTCAACCGCAACGGCGACCACCTCTACTTCATCCTCACCGAGGGCGGCCGCAACGAGACCGGCAAGAAGTCTCCGTCGGGCCTCTACGAGCTGTGGACTCCGCGCACCGTCATGAGAACCCCCGGGCAAGACGCCGTGCTCGCCGAGAACCTGCCGCTCGGCGGGGCGATCATGTCCATCTGGGCGGACCAGCCCGATTCCATGACCGAGGAGGAGGTCGCCGCCGAGGCCGGCCTGTGGTTCCGTTCCTTCGCCCAGAACATCTGGGACTCCCCGAAGAGTGCGCCGACCTGGAACGAGTTCGCCCCGATGATCGAGGCGATCGGCACGGCGCCGGTGCCGAGCGACGCGCCGGAACCCACGGCCGACTTCCCGTGGACGGCGACCAGCCCTGCGGTGCTGCACGCCGCACCGCAGGCCGGTGACCCGTTCGCCATCACCGACACCACGAAGATCTTCGTGGACTCGCCGCAGACGGCGGACTCCGCCGCCCTGCTCGCCTCGGGGCTCGCGCGAGCCGCCGGGTTGAGCGCTCTGCCCGAGATCGTCGAGAGCGGCACACCCGCGGCAGGAGACGTCGTGCTCACCGTCGGCGACCCCGACCTCTCGGGGGTGGAGATCCCGGCGAAGGGGGCGGATGAGGCCTACCGCATCGACATCGACGGCGTGGTGCGCGTCGAAGGAGCCACCGCCGATGCCGTCGCGCGGGGCGTCACGACCCTGGCGAAGGCGACGCGCGCGCAGGCGGAACTCTCGCCCGTCACGGTCGTGGATGCCCCGGCCTACGCCGAGCGCTCGGTGATGCTCGACGTCGGCCGCAAGTACTACAGCCCCGATTGGGTGAAGGACTTCATCCGCGAGATGTCGTGGAACCAGCTCAACACGCTGCACCTGCACCTCAACGACAACGAGGGCTTCCGCGTCGTCGTGCCCAGCTACCCGAACACGGCGAGCCCCGACGCGTGGAGCGCCGACGAGCTCGCCGAGATCCTCGCCGTGGCCGAGGAGCATCACGTCGAGGTCATCCCCGAGATCGACGGACCCGGGCACATGGACTGGATCCTGCGCAACTACCCGCAGTTCCAGCTCCAGCTCAGCTCCGGGGCGAAGGTGACCAAGGCGCTCGACTACTCCAATCCCGAGGCCGCCGAGTTCCTGCGCACCATCATCAGCGACACGATGGCGATGTTCCCCGACAGCGATCGCTTCCACATCGGCGGAGACGAGTACTTCCTCACTCCCATCACGAGCCGAAACACCCCGCAGCTCCTCGCCTACGCGCGGCAGGTCGCAGGCTCTTCGCAGGCGACGGTGCACGATGGCGCGACGCACTTCATCAACGAGCTCGGCGCCTTCGTCGCGAGCCAGGGCAAGCAACCGCGAGTGTGGAACGACGGCGTCGACCTTCCCAATGCGCTCGTGCCGCTCGACACGAGCATCGAGGTGGAGATCTGGAGCGTGTGGGGCCACAACTGGCGCGAGATGAACGCCCAGGACTTCATCGACCAGGGCTACACCGTGGTCAATGCCCACGGCGACTACTACTTCATCATCCGTGAGAACTGGGACAACCTCACGCACGACAAGCACTCACCGCGCGGGATCTACGACAACTGGCAGCCGAACGGCTTCATGAACGACGCCGGCGGTTCGACGAGCGTCATTCCCGCCGAGAACGAGCAGCAGCTCGGCGCCGGCATCCACGTGTGGGCCGACGACCCCGACTACTGGACCCCCGAGGAGGTCTGGGACCAGCTCGTGCCGTGGCTGCTGCCGCTCGGCCAGCGCACATGGGACTCCCCCGAAGCACCGGCGACCTTCGCGGAGCTCAGCGAGACCGCCTTCGCGCTCGCCCACCCGACGAGTGCGCCGATGGCCCCGGCCGAGCTCTCGCTCGTCGCCTCCGCAGGCGGCGCGTCGGCGCAGTGGCAGCCGCCTGTGAGCGCCGGCGGCGATCCGGTGACGGGCTACACGGTGGTGTGGACCGTCGACGGACAGGCGCAACCCGGCGTCGAACTCGCAGCCGGCGACACCTCCGCCCGGCTGGACGGTCTTGCCGAGGGTGCGAGCGTCAGCGTGGAGGTCTTCGCGACCAACGCCCTCGGCACCAGCGTCAGGCCGGCGACCGCCGGCCCGACCACCGTGCCCGGTGGGACAGTCGCCGTCGAGGTGACGGCGGAGACCCGGTGCATCGCCTCGAAGGCGTACATCACGGTCAGGGCCACGAACGGTGAAAGCGTGCCGATCTCGCTCACGATGCAGTCGGAGTTCGGCGAGAAGTCGTTCGCGAGCATCGCAGCCGGCAAGCATGCGACACACGCCTTCGCATCGCGGGCGCCGAGCGTGCCGGCCGGCGACGTCACCGTCACGGCGACGCTCGACGGCACGGCCGCCTCCTCCACCGGCACCGTCGAATACGAGGCACGCAGCTGCGGATAGTCATCGACAACGAGGGCCGAACGATATATCGTTGACATATCGTTGAGACGCGGGCGAGCGCCCGGTTCAGGGAGGTCATCATGAGCGGTTCGTACATGGGCAACGGCTTCACCGGCCATTCCGGCGGGTGGGGGCACGGGCAGGGCCACCCGGGGCCGAATCTCTGGGAGGCGATAGATCAGCTTCGCGGCATGTTCGAGCAGAAGGTCGCCCCGCGGATGGGCCGGGGCGACGTGCGCGCGGCGGTGCTCGCGCTGCTCGCCGAGCGGCCGATGCACGGCTACCAGATCATCGGCGAGATCGCCGAGCGCAGCGGCGGGGCATGGAAGCCGAGCGCGGGCTCGGTCTACCCGACACTGCAGTTGCTCGCCGATGAGGGGCTCATCAGCGCCGAGGAGTCGAACGGCCGCAAGACCTACTCGCTGACCGAAGCGGGCCAGGCCGAGGCCGAGGCATCCGCTGATCGCCCGGCGCCCTGGCAGACCTCGGGCGCACGCGACTCCGGGCCGATGGGGGCGCTGCCGAAGGCCGGCATCGAACTCGCGCAGGCG
This sequence comes from Agromyces laixinhei, assembly GCF_006337065.1. NCBI lineage: Bacteria > Bacillati > Actinomycetota > Actinomycetes > Micrococcales > Microbacteriaceae > Agromyces > Agromyces laixinhei. The sequence goes on from NZ_CP040872.1 coordinate 3,060,104, forward strand.
GCGGCGCAGCTCGGGCGCACGGGCACTCCCGAGCAGATCGCTCAGGCCGTCGAAGTGATCGACGACGCGCGTCGTCGTCTCTACTCGATCCTCGCTCAGAGCTGACCTCCGTGCCCTCGGCACGTCGGAGCCCACGAGACTCGACGCCCGATGTCGGCAACACGCGGGCGCGCTACCGACGCATCCTGCGGTTCGCCGCACGACACATCGTGCAGACCTGGTGGTTCGAGCTGGTGCTGCCCCGCCTGGGCATGGCGAAGGTTGCGGCGCGCAGCAGAGAGGCGCGGTTGACTCGCATCGCCGAGCGCTTCCACGTGCTCGCGGTCGACCTCGGCGGTCTCATGATCAAGGTCGGCCAGTACCTGTCGTCTCGGCTCGACGTGCTGCCGCCCGAGATCACGCGCGAGCTCGCCGGGCTCCAGGACGAAGTACCGCCCGTGCCGTTCGACCGGGTCCGGCGCCTCGCCGAGGCCGAGCTGGGTGTTGAGCTCGAGCGCGCGTACACCTGGTTCGACGAGACACCCCTGGCGGCGGCATCCCTCGGTCAGGCGCACCGCGCGCGGCTCTCCGCGATCGATGCCGCCGACACCGGGCTCGAGGAGGCCGTCGTCAAGGTGCAGCGACCGGGCATCGAGACGATCGTCGATGTCGACCTGGCGGCGCTGCGCCGCGTCGCCGGTTGGCTCAGCCGCGTGCGTTTCGTCTCGAGCCATGTCGATCTCCCCTCGCTCGTCGAGGAGTTCGCGGCCACGAGCCTGCAGGAGATCGACTACCTGCAGGAGGCGCGCAACGCCGAGCGGTTCGCCGAGAGCTTCGCCGGCGACCCGCGAGTCGCCGCGCCCGAAGTCGTCTGGGAGCGCACGACGCGCCGCGTGCTGACGCTCGCCGACGTGACGGCGATCAAGATCAACGACCGCGATGCCCTGGTGGCAGCGGGCATCGACCCGAAGGCGGTCGCGAAGCAGTTCGCGGCCGTCATGTTCGACCAGCTCTTCCGCGACGGCTTCTTCCACGCCGACCCGCACCCCGGCAACATCTTCGTCACGCCGGTCGAGCAAGTGACGGATGCCGCAGAGCCGGCGTATCGACTGACCTTCATCGACTTCGGCATGATGGGCGAGGTGCCCGACGGGCTGCGCCGCGGCCTGCAGCAGCTGATGCTCGCGGTCGCCGCGCGTGACGGCACACGTCTGGTCGAGGCCATCCGCGGGGTCGGCATCCTGCTGCCGTCGGCCGAGACGGCGGAGCTCGAGCGAGCGATGGCCGAGCTGTTCGCGCGCTTCGGGGGCATGGGCCTCGCCGAACTCCAGAAGGTCGACCAGCACGAGCTGCGCAGCTTCGCGATCGAGTTCGGCGAGGTCATGCGGGCCCTGCCGTTCCAGCTGCCCGAGAACTTCCTGCTCATCATCCGCGCGATGTCGTTGACGTCGGGCATGTGCAGTTCGCTCGACCCCGACTTCAACATGTGGGACGCCGTCGAGCCCTACGCCGCACAGCTCCTGCGCGACGAGCGCGGCAACATCGTGCAGGCGCTGGGGCACGAGGCACTGTCATTCGCGGGCACGCTCGCGCGGCTGCCGAAGCGCCTCGATGCGCTCGCCGACCGCGTGGAGGAGGGGCGCCTCGTCGCGAACTCGCCGCGGATCGAGCAGCGGATGGCGCGGCTCGAGCGCACGGCAGGGCGGATCGTCTCGGCGGTGGTGTTCGCGGGCCTGTTCATCGGCGGCATCCTGCTTCGCCGTGACGAGCCGGTGTGGGGCGGCGTGCTGATCGCGGTCTCGGCGATCCCGCTGCTGCACGCCCTGCTCGCCGGGGTGTTCCGGCGACGCGGGCCGCGGTGATCAGACAGCGGATGCCGCGACTTCGCTACGCAGGCACGGCGGCATCGGCATCGACATCTGCCAGAACTTCGACGACGACGAACTCCGCCACTCGCTCGACCCCCGCCTCAGCCTGGGCCGGCCGGCGCGAAGGAGCCGAAACCGTCACGAATCGCTCGGCGCTCGGGCGATCGTCGAAGACGAGATAGCTGTAGTACGAGCCGCTGTCGACCGCCCGCGCGAACCGGGCGCTGATGAAGCCCGGCAACGTGCGGATGAACGGGATCACATTCGACGTCAGCCCTTCGATGGCGTCTTCGCGTGAGCCCGGAACGTCCCATTTTCCGATCACTGCAAACATGTCGCTCAACTCCTGCTGGAGCCCTCTCGGCACAGCCGAACGAAGGCTGTCTTTTTCACTAGTGACATTCACTAGTGAATGCATACAGTATGCTCGCCTCCATGAGCAGAGTCAAGGATGCCGACGCCGAGCGCACTCCGCCGACCCGGCGGGAGCGGGCCAAGGCCACCCGGGCCGCCATCATCAGCGCCGCGACGACCGAGTTCGCCGCGAACGGCTACCAGGGCACGACGATGTCGATGATCGCCGCACGCGCCGGGGTCGCGGTGCAGACCGTGCACTTCGTCTTCCACACGAAGGGAGAGCTGCTCACCGCGGCGGTGAGCGTCGCCGTGCTCGGCGACGAAGCACCCATCCCGCCCGAGCGAACGGAGTGGTTCCGCGCACTCCTCGAGGAGCCCGATCCATACGCCGTGCTGGCCGGCTTCGTTCGACACGGAGGCGCGATCCTCGTCAGGGCGAGCGCCATGAACGAGGTGGCGCGGTCTGCAGCCCCGGCCGACCCCGACGCCGCGGCCGCCTTCGAGCAACTCGAGCGACTCCGTGCAGAGGGGTACCGAACGGTCGTCGAGCACGTCGCGACCAAGGGCGCCTTTCGAGGCGCACTGGACGTCGATTCGGCCACCGACGTGCTCGTCACGCTGTTGAGTCCGAGAACCTACCTGTCGCTGACGGTCGATCGAGGATGGTCGGCCGACCGCGCGCTGGAGTGGCTCGCCGACACCGTGCCGCTCGCCATTCTGCAGCCGCGAACCGCCGCGAACGGCGTCGAACCCCAGGTCGAGCACGCGCGGGCTACAGCCCCTCGGCGATCTCCTTGATCGCGACGAGACGGCGCTGCCACTCGGCACCGATCGCATCCAGTCGATGCGCGGTGGCACTCAGCTGCGAGCCGAGCACGCGGTACCGCACCTCACGGCCGACCCGCACCGGTTCGACGAGGCCGGCCTCCTCCAGCACAGCGAGGTGCTTGGCGATCGCCTGACGGGTGACGGGCAGGCGCCCGGCGAGGGCCGACGCGGATGCGTCGCCCTCGCCGAGGGCCGCGAGGATGCTCCACCGGGTCTCGTCGCCGAGTGCGGCGAACACCGGGACCAGCGTTCCGGTGGTCACGCGTCACCTTCGAGCAGGGCGACGAGCTTGTCGAGCTCGACGACCCAGCCCTCGGCGTGGCTCGCCATATTGGCGGCCGGATCGGAGGTGCGGTCGAATCCGGTCTCCACGACGGTGAGTTCGGTGCCACCGGGCACCGCCTCGAGGGTGAAGGTGAAGACCGTCGAGCGATCGTCGAGCGTGTCGACGCGGCGCCCGAGTGCGTCGTCGTTGCTCCACCGGTACGACACCAGGCGCGGGGCATCCGCCGCCTCGACCCGCAACGGCACGGAGCCGTACTCGGGGAATGTGATGGTGCCCTGTGCGCCGGCGCCTGTCCCGTCGAGTACGGTGCGCCCGAACCAATCGGAGATGTGCTCGGGCTCGGTGACGGCTGCCCACACCTTCTCGACGGGCGCGGCGATGCGGATGGTTCGCCGCACGGTGAACGTGCCCTCGTCGATGACGGATGCCGCGTTGTCAGTCATGGTCACGATGATCTTCCTTTCGATGGATTCCTGCAGCGAACTCCATTGCTGCAATTCAATGGTTGCACATTCTGGGTCGTACTGCAACCTTGAAGTTGCAAGTCACGTGCCCGCGGCGGGACATCCACCCGCTCTACGCCCAGCCGAGCTCTCGGAGCCGCGCGTCGTCGAGCCCGAAGTAGTGACCGATCTCGTGCACGAGCGTGATGTGTACCCGCGAACGCAGCGAGTCGAGATCGGAGCTGTGCTCCTGCAGGTTGTTCTTGTAGAGCGTGATGCGGTCGGGTAGCTCCCCGAAACCGTAGACGCCGCGCGTGGTCAGCGGATGCCCGCGGTACAGCCCGAACAGCCGTGGCCGCTCCCCCATCGGCTGATTCTCGACGACGATTCCGACGTTCTCGAGCCCGCGCACCATGTCGTCGGGGAGCGCATCGAACTCGTCGGCCACCATTCGCTCGAAGTCGTCGTCGGAGATCTCGACCATGCCTCCATTGTGCTCGCACCCGACGAAACGCGACGCGAGCGCCGCAACGGCGTAGCGTGTGCGGCGAAGAGGCGAACGAGGAGGTTGCCGATGGCCGGGGTTGAGGGCGCCTGATGCGGGCCGACCGATGAGCGCCGAAGCATCCGAGCAGATCGCGGTCACCGACCGTGATCCGTCACGTGCCCACTGGATGGAACTGTTCTTCGACCTCATCTTCGTGGCGCTCGTCGGCCAACTCGCCCACCCGCTGCACGACCACCCATCGGTCGCCGGCCTGCTGCTGTTCACCGCCCTGTTCGCCTCGGTGTGGTGGTCGTGGGTCAATCTGACCTTCACGGTGAACATCATGCCGTCGCTCAGCCGGCGGCAGCTGGCACTCGTGATGCTCGCCGCGATGTTCGCGGTCGGTGCCATCGCGGTCGCCGCCCCCGAGGCGACCGGCGAGCGTGCGTGGCTCTTCGCCGCGGGCAACGCGGCGCTGCGGCTCGTGCTGCTCGGCCTCTGGATCGCACAGTCGTGGCGCGTCGGCGCAGCGTCGCGAACGCGCCTGCTCATCTACAACGGCGCAACGGCTGTGCTCTGGTTCGTGTCGATCTGGCTGCCGAGTCCGTGGATGTTCGCACTCTGGGGCCTCAGCATCGTCGTCGAGGTGACGCTGCTCGTCACCTCGAGCAGCAACTGGGCCGCCCGGGTGCTGCCGCGCATGAACACCGAGCATCTCTCGGAGCGGTTCGGGCTGCTCGTGGTCATCGTGCTCGGCGAGTCCGTGCTCTCGAGCGTCGCCGCGCTCAACGAGAGCTGGGGCCTTGCCTCGGGAATCGTTGCGATACTCGGCCTCGGCGTGATCTCGCTGCTCGCGTGGTCGTTCTTCATGTACGGCACCGATGCGATGCGCGTCGGTCTCGAAGACCTGCGCGCGGCCGGTGACTACCGGGCGATCCGCGACACGGTCGCCTTCCTGCCGTTCCTCATCGTCGCGGGCGTGACGGCGATCTCGGGCGCGCTCGACAGTGCGATCCAGCACCCGGATGAGGTGCTGCCCGGGGCATCCGCCATCGCCCTCTGCGCGGGCATCGCCGTCTTCTACGCGACGAACGCGGTCATCTCGCTCCGCTTCGGGCGGCAGCTTCGCGCGGTGCTCGGTTGGGCGATTCCCGCGCTGCTGCTGACGATCGCGCTTGGAATCGCGGCTGCGGTGGTCGACGCAGCGCTCGCGATCGCCGCTGCGGTGATCGTGCTCGCCGTCATCGTCGCGACATCCGAGATCACGAACCGGCGCAAGCTGCGGGGTGACGCCGTGTGAGCGACGCGCCACTCGGCGTTCGCGGCGAGCTCGAGTTCGGCTGGGTTCTCGGCGGCCGAGCCGTTCAGGACGTCTGGGTGGTGCCGTGCTACCGCACCAGCTGCGCCGCCACGTCGAGCCGACCGAGCTTCTGCGGGTTGGCGACCGAGAAGATGCGGGTGATGCGCCCGCCCTCGATCTCGAACGAGATCGTGCCGGCGAGCTCGCCGCCGATCTCGCCGCGAACCGCAGGATGCCCGTTCACCCAGGTCGGCTTTCCCTCGAACGGCAACCCGAGCTTCGCGAGCCCGCCGATCAGGTAGCGGGCGATCTTGTCGGCTCCGTGGATCGGCCGGGGCGCGGCACCGCGCACGAGTCCGCCGCCGTCGGCGACGGAGACCACGTCGGGTGCGAGCACGTCCATCAGCCCTTGCAGGTCACCCGAATTGGCCGCGGCGAGGAACTTCGCGACGACGGCCTCCTGCTCGGCGCGATCGACCGCGACACGCGGGCGGCGGGCGGTGACGTGCTCCTTCGCGCGGTGGGCGATCTGCCGCACGGCCGCCGGCGACTTGTCGACGGCTTCGGAGATCTCGTCGTACGGCACGTCGAACACCTCGCGCAGCACGAACACCGCGCGTTCGGTCGGACCCAGCGTCTCGAGCACCGTCAGCATCGCGATCGACACGCTCTCGGCGAGCTCGACGTCGTCGGCGACATCCGGACTCGTGAGCAGCGGCTCGGGCAGCCACTCCCCCACGTACGACTCGCGCCGACGCGCCGACGTGCGCAGGTGGTTGAGCGACTGCCGAGTCACGATCCGCACGAGGTACGCGCGGGGATCGCGCACCTCGCTGCGGTCGACCTGATTCCATCTCAACCAGGAATCCTGCAGCACGTCTTCCGCGTCGGCCGCGGAGCCGAGCATCTCGTAGGCGACCGTGAAGAGCAGGCCGCGATGGGTGACAAACAGATCGTCGGTCATGTCGCCGACCCTACGACATCGGCCTGAACGCCGTCCGTCTCCGACGAGCGGGCGGCGAGCGGCGGCAGCTCGCACGAGTCGGCATAGCCCTCGGAATGGATGCCGAGCGCGACGTTCATGCGCGAACTCATGTTCATGAACGCGACCTTGGCGGTGAGCTCGATGAGCGCGGCTGGGCCGAGTTCGTCGAGCAGCGTGGCCGACAACTCGTCAGTGACGGCTGGCGGGGTCTGGCTCATCGCCTCGGCGTATTCCATGACGTGGCGCTCGAGGGGCGTGAACACGGATGCCTCGCGCCAGTTCGGCACGTGCCTGGCCTTCTCCTCGTCGAGGCCCTCGTTGTGCGACTTGTAGTAGTTGAAGTCGAGGCACCAACTGCAGCCGATGGTCGCCGCTGTTGCCATGACGGCGTACGACGCGAGGTTGCGGTCGAGTTCGTGCAGCGACTCGATCTTGCGGCCGATGCCCATCGACGCCCGCATGAGGGCGGGGTGGTGTGCGAGCACGCCCATCGAGTCGGGCACCCTGCCGAGCATCCGGCGGGCTCCGACCTTCACGACGGTGCCGAAGAGTCCGGTGAGCTCGGTCGGCGGAATTCGGGTATCGGTGGTCATCGTGTCCTCCTTCGATCGTCGACGGCCGGATTCGGTTTCCGAACGGCCTGTCGACATGAAGACACCGGATGTCGCGGGGTTGTGACATCGCTGCAGGATACGTTCGATGATTCCCCTGGCGCGATCGCTCAGCGAGTCTCCGGGGTAGAACGCTTCGAAGAGCCTGAGCGAACCGCACTGCTCCCAGACAATGTTGCCAACCCGAGGAGAGATTTCCGATCCCAGGCTGGGCGGAGCGTTCCGACCGATTCCTCAAGCGTTCATGGGTGTTCGGTGTCGGGCCTTATGCGCTCGCCCCCGAACCCGAGAAGGTGCCAGCCGCGTTCGCCCGTCGTCGTGTACTCATCGACGTGGACACGCTGGAGAGCCGATGAATGGGTTCGATCCCGTGACTGCCTCTCGCGGCGCGGCTGACGCCGCAGTGCGTCGCGTCGCGGCATCCGTTCACCGTTCACCGTTCACCGAAGGCGAGGATCGCACTGAGCCGCGCCCGGCACTCGGCGACGAACTCGGGGTAGGTGTTCCAGTAGTACGGGATGCCGCTGATCGCGACGGCGATCGCCCACGCGCGGGCACGCAGCCAGGTCGGCTCGTCGAGGTCGAGCGCGTCCCAGTAGGCGAGGCACGCCGGAAGCGGGTAGTCCCAGATGGCAGCGTGTTCGGCGTCGGGGGCGCCGACCGAGAGGGCGCCGAAGTCGATGACCGCATGCAGGCGTCCGGAGTGTGCGAGCAGGTTAACCGGGCGCAGATCGCCGTGCAGCCACACCTGCGCCGCCGAAGAATCGGGCAGCGCGAGCGCGTCGCGCCACCAGCGTTCGAGCCGGTCGACGTCGAGGTCGGCATCGACCAGTGGGCGGGCATCATCGAAGTTGGGCCCCATCCACTGCTCGGTTTCCCGGAGGCTGCCGCCGCGATACCAGCTGAGTTCGTCGGCCCGTTCGGCTCCCATGAGGTCGGTGCGGTGCAGCGCGCTGACGAACCCGGCGAGCTCGGCGCCGAACCGCGCCCAGTCGCTCACCGTGTCGGGTGCCGGCGGTGCGCCCTCGATCCAGCGATACACCGACCACTCCAGCGGATACTCATCGTGCGGTGACCCGGTGTGCACCGGCTCGGGCACCCGCAACGACAGCGACGGGGCAAGGCGTGGCAACCACGAGCGCTCCTTGCGCAGCGAGGCGACACCGCCCGGCGTGCGCGGCAGCCGTACCAACAGGGCGTCGCCGAGGCGGAACAGCACATTGTCGGTGCCGCCACCGACCGGGGCCAGCCGGAGATCTTCCCACTCGGGGCGCTCTCGGTGGATGAGCGACGCCACGACGTCGCCATCGATGGGAAGTTCGTCGTCATGCAGGGCATTGCGGGCCATGATCAGCTCCCGTCCACGAGGGCGCGCTCGAGTGCCGCGAGGCGCGCCGCACGGTCGCCGCTGACCTCGATGACGCGAGTGCGCTCGCCCACGAGATCGGGATCGTCGACGAGTTCGAGCAGCTCCTCATCCATCGCCGCGCGAAGCTCGAGGTCGTCGTCGTCGGCGACCCGAAGGGCATCGCGATGATGCAGTGGCAGCACCACGAGCAGATCGACGTGCCGCATCGCCTCCGCGGTCGGGCCGAAGCCGCGCTCGAACAGCGTGGCCGACCGGCCGCCCCGGCGCAACGACTCGAGCGCCGCCAGGTACGCGAGGAAGTCGATCGGCCCTCGCTCGGCGATGACCGGGCGGTCTGCGGCATCCGTCGCCGTCAACCGGCGAGTACTCGACACGAGTTGCTCGAAGAACGTCGACGCGTCGGGTTCGTCGAGCGAGGCGTCGACGAGCTCGAACGGGTCGCCCCACCGCTCGAACTCGGGGTGCGCAGCGACGAAGTCGTCGATGAGGGTGGTCTTGCCGCTCGCGTGCGTGCCCGAGACGACGATGCGCATGCAGCAAATCTACGGCCACGACGAACGACCCGTGCTGCCTCAAGCTCGGGATGTCCGCGCACGTCGTGCCGATCGTTGCGGCCGAACAGTACACAGAATCGATCGTCTGATGCATTTGTACTTCCTGTGACGGCTGAGTCAGGCCCTCCGCGCTCGTTGAGTCGATCCGAGCTCGCGGCGGCCGCTCGTTCTCGATCCTGTACGGATCGTCGTCACTTGCGCACGTTCCCGCTCTGTCAGGTGCCGTGCGTCGTATCGAAGGAATTCGAATGCTCAACCGAACCAGGCATCATCCGGCGCGCCATCGCGCACAGCTCATCGCTTCAGACATCTCCGTGATGCGCGGGGCAACGCCCGTGCTGAGTCACGTCGACCTCACCATCACTCCGGCGTCACGCAGCGCGATCGTGGGAGAGAACGGCGCGGCAAGTCCACCCTGCTGCACGTACTCGACGGAGACCATCGTCGACCTCGACCCGTCGCCGGACGGTCGAGTGCGCGTTCACGGCGGCGGCTACGCCGGCTACCGCGAGGGACGGCGGGCCGAGCGCGAACGCTGGGAGCAGGAATACGACCGCCAACAAGCCGAGCACGCCCGACTGCACGACCGCCTCAGTTCCGCCCAGAACCGGCTCGTGTCGGGATGGCGACCGGAGAAGGGCACGAACAAGCACGGGCGGGCGACCCGCGCGGGCGGACTCGTGCAGAGTGTGCACCGACGTCAGGAACAGCTCGAAGCCCACGCGGTGACGATGCCGGAGCCCCCGCAGCAGTTCCACTTTCCCGAGCTGTCGACGCAAGTCGACCCTGCTGGACGTCATCGCCGGCGAGCTGCAACCAGACACCGGCTCCGTTCGGATGCCGCAGAACGTACGTCTGGGCTACCTGCGGCAAGAGAACGACCTGCCGCTGCAGCGGCGCGCGAGTGAGGTCTACGCGACCCACGTCGATGCGCTTCACGCAGCAGGGAGGATGCATGCGTCGGAAGCGATCGGGCTCTCGCAACTCGGCCTCCTGCGCGCTCGTGAGTCGAGCAAGCGGATCGGTGAGCTGTCGATGGGACAGCAACGACGCCTCGACCTCGCGCTGGTGCTGGCGGCAAGACCCCACGTGCTGCTGCTCGACGAACCCACCATCCACCTCTCGATCGCCCTCGTCGACGAACTCACCGAAGCGCTCGCAGGCGGCGGTCGTGCTCGATTCATTTGAACGAGCGTCAAGAATTCACTTGACTGAAACTCAAACCAAGAGGATGATGCGTGACATGGGCTCTCCCGCTCGCGAGTACGACATGACGGCACGCGCCGCCGCGACCGCGCGCACGCGCGAGCGACTCCTCCTGGCCGCGCGCGAGCGATTCGCCGACCGCCACTACGACGACGTCACGCTCGCTGAGGTCGCGGGGGCGGCCGGGGTCACGGTGCAGACCCTGCTGAACCACTTCGGTTCGAAAGAGGGCATGCTCGCTGCGGCGGCCGAGGCCTTCGCCGGCGTGGTCGCCGACCTGCGCGGCCCGGTCGAGCCGGGCGATCTCGACGGCGCCGTCGATGCACTGATGCGTCACTACGAGGTGCTCGGCGACGCGAACTGGCGGCTCGTCGCCGACGCCGAGCGTCAGACCGTGCTGGGCAGCCTGCTCGACGGCGCTCGAGCCGCCCACCGCGCGTGGATCGAGGCGGTCTTCGCGCCCCACCTCACCGCTGCCGACCGCGGAGGCGACCACCTCACCGCTGCCGGCCGCGGAGGCGACCGCGAAGAGACGGTCGCCGCGCTCTACGCCGTCACCGACGTCGGCACGTGGAAACTCCTGCGGCGCGACCTTGGCCGCTCGCCCGAGGTGACGCGCGCCGTGCTTCGCCGGCTCATCGCCGGTCAACTCGAGAGGGGTTGAACCATGAGGTACCTGCTCGCGGTCTGGGACGGCGGCGGTGCGACCCCGCCGAACCTCGGCATCGCACGCCTGCTCGTCGATCACGGTCATGAGGTCGTCGTCTACGGTGACCCGACGCTCGCCGCCGACATCGCCGCGACGGGCGCGATCCACCGCACCTGGCCGACCGCACCGCAGCGCCGATCGACCTCACTCGACGACGACGTGCTCAAGGACTGGGAGTGCCGCACGCAGATCGGCGCGGGCATGCGCCTGCGCGATCGGCTCATCTCCGGGCCGGCAGCGTCCCGATTCGCCGCCGACGTCGTCGCCGCGCTCGACGACGAGCCGTTCGACGCGGTGCTCGCCGACGGCATCCTGTTTGGCGCACTTGTCGGCGCCGAGGCACGCGGCATCCCCACCGTGGCCATGATCGGGAGCGTCTACGTGGCGCCGTCTCGCGTGCGCCCGCCGGCGGGACGCCTCGCCCCGGCCCGCGGGCCGCGGGGTCGAGCGCGCGATCGCGCCGGATTCGTGCTGGCCAACCTCATGTGGGACCGCGGCGGCGGCGGCCTGCGAAGCCTGAACCGCGTTCGCGCCGAGTTCGGGCTCGACCCGCTCCGCCATCTCTGGGAGCAGTGGGAGCGCGCCGAACGCGTGCTCCTGCTCACCGGATCGGCGTTCGACGACCCGCCGGCCGAAGCCCCGAACGTGCGCTACGTGGGTCCGGTGCTCGAGGACATCCCGACCGAGGGCGTGCTCGAGCTACCGCCGGGCGATGACCCGCTCGTGGTCGTCGGACTGTCGAGCTCGTACATGCAGCAGTCCGCGCTGCTCGGCCGCATCGCGCGGGCCCTCTCGACCCTTCCGGTGCGCGGCGTCATCACGACCGGGCCCGCGATCGACCCGGCCGAGATCGACAGCGCCCCCAACGTCGCCGTGGTGCGCGCCGCCGCCCACAACGAGCTCTTCGCCAAGGCAGACCTCGTCATCACCCACGCGGGTCACGGCACACTGATCAAGGCGATCGCGGCCGGCCTGCCCTCGCTCTGCATCCCGCTCGGTCGCGATCAGACCGACAACGCCGCGCGCGCGGCACGACACGGCGTGGCCATGGTGATCTCACAACGGTCGGATGCCGCGACCATCGCCGAGGCCGTGAATCGGATGCTGCACGAACCTTCGTACCGAGCTGCGGCGGAAGCGCTCGGTGAACAGATCCGCGCCGAGATCGCGACCGGGGCCGCCCTGACGGAGCTCGAGGCCGCGGCCGCGGCGAGGCATCCGCTGGGCCCACGCAGGGCGTAGCGCAACCCTGCCTCCCGTGGCGACGTCGCAGCTCCGGCCCTCGGCTCACCGCTCGTGCAACCCGCCTCCGGCAGGGGCGGCTGACGGCGCGAGAACATTCTTCGCTCGTTCTGTCGGTTCGCGTCGACGCCGTTCGTAGCAATGGTGAGAGGATGCCCGCGAGGGGCGCCCCGGAAGGGAACACGATCATGAAGCTGATCACCAACACCCAGATCACCGTCGACGGCGTGATGCAGGCGAACGGCGGGAACAACCCGGAGTTCGACCCAGGGTTCGAGCGCGGCGGGTGGGCGCTGCCGCTCGGCGATGAGGAGTCTGAATCCTACATCGGCGACTACTACCAGCGCGCCGACGCGTTCCTGTTCGGGCGGCGCACATACGACCTCTTCGCCGGATACTGGGGCGAGGAGCGCCGAGCCGACGTCGACGACCCGTTCGTGAGCTCGCTGAACTCGCGGCCGAAGTTCGTCGCATCGAACACGATCCGAGACCCGCGATGGGCCGACACGACGGTGCTCTCGGGAGATCTCGAGGTGGCCATCCGAGACCTGAAAGCCCGGCCTGGCGGCGAACTGCAGGTGCACGGCAGCGGACAACTGATCCGCTGGCTGCTCGAACGCGAGCTCGTCGACGAGATGACGCTGATCGTCTTCCCGGTGATCGTCGGCGCAGGCACCCGGCTGTTCCCCGAGACAGGCGGGGATTTCGCCCTCGAACTGCTGGAATCACGCACGTTCCAGACGGGCATCCTGGCGCAGACCTATCGTCCGGCCGGGCGCCCGGAGTATGCGTGACGGGCAGCATCCGTAGCAGTATGGCCGTGAGCCACATCCGGGAGGTGTGAGATGCAATACCTGGTCTCGGTGATCGACGAACGGACCAACTCCGGCACGCCCGACGAGATGCGGGCGATCGGCGACTTCAACGACCGCCTGCGCGCGGGCGGCCACTGGGTGTTCGCGGCCGGCCTCGCAGCGCCGAGCACGGCGACAGTCATCGACGGCCGGGGCGAGCAGCCCGTGTTCACCGACGGGCCCTTCATCGAGTCGAAGGAGCACATGGCCGGGTTCTGGATCATCGACGCCCCCGACCTCGACGTGGCACTCGAACTCATGGCCGAGGGGTCGCGGGCCTGCAATCGCCGGGTCGAGGTGCGACCGATCCTGGTCGTGTGAGCCCGATCGACGCGCGCGACGCGATCACCCGTGCCCACCATGAGGAGTGGGCCCGGGTGGTCGCCTCACTCGCGAAACGATTCGGCGACCTCGATATCGCCGAGGATGCGGCATCCGAAGCCTTCGTGATCGCGGTCGAACGGTGGCCGGCCGACGGTGTGCCGCCCAACCCGGGCGCGTGGCTCACCACGACCGCGAATCGCAAGGCGATCGACCGGATCCGGCGTGAGCACAAACGCGACGACAAGCATCGGGAGGCGTTGATGCTGCGCGACGACGACCCGCCCGAGCCGCTCGGCGCGATCGACGACGATCGGCTGCGGTTGATCTTCATCTGCTGCCACCCGGCCCTTGCGTTGGAGGCGCGGGTGGCGTTGACGCTGCGTATGGTCGGTGGCCTGACCGTGACCGAGATCGCCCGCGGCTTCCTCGTGCCGGAGAGCACCATGGCGCAGCGCATCACCCGCGCGAAGGGCAAGGTCGCGGCGGCCCGCATCCCCTACCGGGTGCCGTCGGCGCACGACCTGCCGGAGCGGGTCGCCGGGGTGCTCGCCGTGCTGTTCCTCATCTTCAACGAGGGCTACCTCGCAACCGGCGCCGACACCGACCCGGTGCGCGCCGACCTGACCGCCGAGGCGATCCGGCTGACGCGCCTGATCCGCACGTTGCTCCCCGACGACGGCGAGGTCGCCGGTCTGCTGGCGCTGATGCTGCTCACCGAGGCCCGCCGCCCCGCCCGCGTTTCACCTGGCGGCGAGCTCGTTCCCCTCGGCGAGCAGGACCGCCGCGCCTGGGATCATGCACTGATCGAAGAGGGGCACGTGCTGGTGCGCGAACGCCTCGATTCCGGGGTGGCACCCGGTCGCTTCCAACTGCTCGCTGCGATCAACGCTGTGCACACCGACGCGCGCGACGCCCGCGACACCGACTGGTCGCAGGTCGTCGCCCTGTACGACCAACTGGAGCGCCTCGACCCCTCGCCGATCGTCGCGCTCAACCGCGCGATCGCCGTCGCCGAACTCGCAGGCCCGGATGCCGGGTTGACGATCATCGATCGTCTCGCTGATGCACTGAACGGGTATCACGCCCTCCACGCCACGCGCGCCGAACTGCTGCGCAGGCTCGACCGCCGCACCGAGTCACGAGCTGCCTACGATCGTGCCATCGCTCTCGCGGGCAACACCGCCGAGACGGCCTACCTGGCTCGCCGCCGCGACGAACTCGGTTGATGCGGCGAGCCGGCCGGCCTACATGCTGTCGTCGGCGACCGGGCCGCCCTCGCCTTCCCAGGTCTCAAGGCGGCGAACCTTCGCATCGGTGAACTTGCGACGTACCCCGTAGCCACCGACCGAATCCTCGTCGATGAAGACCACGCCGTAGGACTCGAGCACCGCCAGCAGTCTCTCCTGCTCGTCGAGGCTGAGCGCCTCGCCGCCCTTCTCGAACCGGCGTACTCGTTGCTTCTCGATATCCGCGTCAGCAGCGATGACCTTCGCGGAGACCTGGGTGAGGGCGCGCGCGGCACGGGCGAGATCCGGTGTGAGATGCGACGTCATTGCCATGACACTCATTCTGCCGCGAGTCGCGAATCTCTGCATCTGAGCTCCTACTGCGCCGAACACTCGGGCGCTGTACCCCGGAGATCCTGCACGAGCTGCGGGGTGCGCCACTGCCCGATCGTCGTCAGCCAGCGGCCGACGGGATATGACAATCGCACCACGAAGTAGTTGACGTACTCGATCACGCCGAAGGCCCCGACGGCCAGCGGCAACAGCATCGCACCGACGGTACCGGGCCACCACAGGACGACGCCGACGAGGCCGATCGTCGCGCGACGTCTCGGTCGAGCACAGCGAAATCTGATCCGCTTGCCAACCGGACGGGCGGCATGTACTATCGCCGGATGCATTTGTACTTCCTGTGACGGCCGAGTCAGGCCCTCCGCGCTCGTTGAGTCGATCCGAGCTTGCGGCGGCCGCTCGTTCTCGATCCTGTACGGATCGTCGTCACTTGCGCACGTTCCTGCTCTGTCAGGTGCCGTGCGTCGTATCGAAGGAATTCGAATGCTCAACCGAACCAGGCATCATCCGGCGCGCCATCGCGCACAGCTCATCGCTTCAGACATCTCCGTGATGCGCGGGGCAACGCCCGTGCTGAGTCGCGTCGACCTCACCATCACCCCGGCGTCACGCATCGCGATCGTGGGAGAGAACGGGCGCGGCAAGTCCACCCTGCTGCACGTACTCGACGGAACCCTCGTTCCCGACGCCGGCTCCGTACAACGCATCGGGACACTCGGCGTCGCTGCACAGGAGATG
The DNA here is from genome assembly GCF_006337065.1 of Agromyces laixinhei. NCBI lineage: Bacteria > Bacillati > Actinomycetota > Actinomycetes > Micrococcales > Microbacteriaceae > Agromyces > Agromyces laixinhei. The sequence continues at coordinate 3,075,821 of NZ_CP040872.1, forward strand.
CCCGCAGGCGATGACCGCACCGTCGGCCAGGCCGTGGCCGAAGCCATCGCTGCACCACTCGCCGCGCTGGCATCACTCGACTCCGCTGCGCTCGCTCTCTCGGATGGCGCGGCAGACGCTGCGGAGCGTTACGCCGATGCGTTGGAGGAAGCCGAGATACTCGACGCCTGGGATGCCGAGCGCCGCGTGCAGGTCGCGCTCGAAGCCCTCGACGCCGAGACCGACCCCGACCACCTGCTCGGCGAGCTCTCGGTGGGGCAGCGGTATCGCGTGCGTCTGGCGTGCCTGCTGGGTGCCGAAGACGACTTCCTGCTGCTCGACGAGCCCACCAACCACCTGGATCGCAGCGGTCTCGACTTCTTGAGCACGCAGCTCCGGTCGCGCAACGGCGGTGTGGTCGTCGCCACGCACGATCGTGCGTTGCTCACGGATGTTGCGGAGACCATCGTCGACCTCGACCCGTCGCCGGACGGTCGAGTGCGCGTGTACGGCGGCGGCTACGCCGGCTACCGCGAGGGACGGCGGGCCGAGCGCGAACGCTGGGAGCAGGAATACGACCGCCAACAAGCCGAGCACGCCCGACTGCACGACCGCCTCAGTTCCGCCCAGAACCGGCTCGTGTCGGGATGGCGACCGGAGAAGGGCACGAACAAGCACGGGCGGGCGACCCGCGCGGGCGGACTCGTGCAGAGTGTGCACCGACGTCAGGAACAGCTCGAAGCCCACGCGGTGACGATGCCGGAGCCCCCGCAGCAGTTCCACTTTCCCGAGCTGTCGACGAGAACCGGCGCGCTGCTGCTGAGTGCCGATGACATCAGCGTGGCGGAGCGCTTGGCGGGCCCGATCTCGTTCTCGCTCTCGCACCGTGGTCGCCTGGTCGTGACCGGTCCGAACGGGGCCGGCAAGTCGACCCTGCTGGACGTCATCGCCGGCGAGCTGCAACCAGACACCGGCTCCGTTCGGATGCCGCAGAACGTACGTCTGGGCTACCTGCGGCAAGAGAACGACCTGCCGCTGCAGCGGCGCGCGAGTGAGGTCTACGCGACCCACGTCGATGCGCTCCACGCAGCAGGGAGGATGCATGCGTCGGAAGCGATCGGGCTCTCGCAACTCGGCCTCCTGCGCGCTCGTGAGTCGAGCAAGCGGATCGGTGAGTTGTCGATGGGACAGCAACGACGCCTCGACCTCGCGCTGGTGCTGGCGACAAGACCCCACGTGCTGCTGCTCGACGAACCCACCAATCACCTCTCGATCGCCCTCGTCGACGAACTGACCGAAGCGCTCGGCGCGACGCAAGCTGCGGTCGTGCTCTCCACCCACGATCGGCAGCTCCTCCGCGACATCGACGGTTGGCCATCACTGCACGTGAGTGCTCTGGCGAGAAGGGAGGCTCTGGCATGAGCCGGAAGAATCCCGACCTGCTGCGCGCGCTCAGGCCGCTGGGCGACCGCGACTACCGGCTGCTGTTCGCCGCGGTCGGCATCGAGGTGTTCGGCACCGGCATGTGGACGATCGTCATGGTGTTCCAAGTGCTCGCGCTCGACGACAGCCCACTGGCACTCTCGGCAGTCGCAACGGGCCTCAGCCTTGGCCTGTTGGCGTTCTCGATCCTCGGCGGGGTCGCCGCTGACCGCTTCTCGAAACGACGCATCATCATCACGGTGCAGGGGCTCACCGCTGCGGTCATGAGCACGGTGGCGGTGCTGTCCCTCAGCGGGTCGATAGAGCTGTGGCACGTCGGAGTCGCGTCGTTCGCGATGGGGGCCGGAAGCGCGTTCTTCTATCCCGCATACAGCGCCTACCTGCCGCACGTGCTCCCGCCGGAACAGCTCCTCGCGGCGAACGGCCTCGAAGGGGCGCTGCGACCCTCGATGGGGCAAGGCCTCGGACCGGCGCTCGGCGGGATCATCGTCGGTGCGTTCTTCCCAGCCATCGGGGCGGTCGTCGTCGCGGCATCGTATGCGATCGCGTTCGTCATCGTGCTCCTTCTCAGCCGGCGTGACGAGGTGACCGAGTCGACGTCGACCGAGGAGCGAACCAGCGTGTGGGGTGACCTCCGCGCGGGCGTTCGCTACGTGGCCGGCACACGCTGGTTGCTCTGGACGCTGATCTTCGGATCGTCGCTCGCGCTCATCATCCAAGGGCCGATCGAAGTGCTCTTGCCCTTCCTGACCCGAGGCCGATTCGAGGACGCGGAGGCCACTTTCGGCATGCTCCTGGCCGCGTTCGGAATCGGTGGTGCAGTCGGTTCGCTCGTGGTGTCATCCCTGAAGCTGCCGCGCCGCTACCTGACATTCATGATCGTCTGCTGGGGCGGAGGCACGCTCCCGCTCGTGCTGATCGGCCTCGCGGACCACCTCATGCTGATGCTCGCCGCCCTGTTCGCCGTCGGAGCCGCGACCGGCGCCGGCGTCGTCATCTGGGGGACGCTGTTGCAGCGGCTCGTGCCGCTCGACATGATCGGCCGCGTCGCAAGCCTCGACTTCTTCGTCTCGATCGCCTTCATGCCGGTCTCGATCGCGATCGCCGGTCCCCTGTCACTCCTCCTCCCGGTGGAGACCATCTTCATCATCGCCGGGCTCATACCGCCGATACTCGCCCTGGTTGCCCTCGCCGCGGGCCGGATGCAAAGCACGGAGCTGCAGCGCCCTCTGGACACCGAAGAGACCGAACGCTCGCCGCAGGCGAGCGCATGAGTGCTCGAGATCCGAGGTTTGATCTCCGTCTCAAGCGGGAGGCGCGCGCTCGAGTCGGCGCGTAGTCTCCAACGATGGACACCGTGTCAATGATCATGGGAGCGTCGATCGCTTCGGTCGCATGGATCGCTATCGTGCCCTGGTCGAAGCTCAAGCGGCTCAAGGAACTCGACGAGCGTGCGAACGACTCCGTGAACGAGTAGCCTGCTCCGGCTGTCGTGCCGGCGCCGGAGCTCACGATTTCGCGCGCGCCGACGCCCGCAGCCTGAGCGCGGCGACGAGCCCGAGGGCGAGGAAGACCGATGCGACGAGAAGCGCCCATCGCGTGCCATCCGCGAAGCCGGCGGCAAGGGCGTCGACCGCGGTCGAGGTGTCGTCGCCGAGAGGGCTGGAGGTTCCCTCCGCGCGCAATTGGGTGATCGTGGTTCCGGCAGATTGCCGGGTGCTCTCGGCGAGCGAGCCGGCAGCCTCCCCGGTGATTCCCGCCTGGCTCAGCGCCGAGGGGAGAGTGATCGCGAGGGAGATCGAGAGGGCGGCTCCGGCGAAGGCGGTGCCGAGGGCGGAGCCGACCTGGCGAACGGTGCTCTGGGTTGCAGCGCCCTGACCGGATGTCGCGGCGGGCACGTCGCGAAGCACCGTGCCGGTGAGCTGTGCCGACGCGAGGCCGAGGCCGAGACCGTAGACGATCAGCGGAATCGCCACGAGCCATCCCGGTGTCGTGCCCTGGATGAGCACTGCCAGCACGACGACGCCCACCAGTTCGAGCGCCAGCCCGATGAGCACCGTGCCCGCGGAACCGAACCGCTCGGCAAGGTGGCGGGCGGAAGCGCCGGAGAGGAAGGCCCCGATCGCCATCGCCGCGAGCACGAGGCCGGCCCCCATCACGTCGAGGCCCAGGGCGTTGACGAGGTACAGCGGGAAGACGAAGATGATGGCGAACTCGCCGACTGCGACGGTCGCTGCGGTGATGTTGCCCCACGAGAAGGTCGGCAACCGGAAGAGCCCGAGGTCCAGCAGTGCGGAACGATGGACCCGCTCCCGATGCCGTTCCCAGACGACGAAGAGCACGAGGGTGACCGCCGCGATCGCCAGTGCGATCGGGACGATGGAGATGGGCGCGGTCGCCGGCCAGACCCAACCGAAGATCTCCAGGTCGGCTTTCGGCGTCCACCAGCCGAGTTCGGGCCCCTCGATGATGGCGAAGACCAGCGTGCCGAATCCGATGCCGCTGAGCAGGGCGCCGTCGACATCGGCGCCGGGGCGCGTGTTCTCCCCGCGGGTCTCGGGAACGGTGAGGATCGTGCCGAGGAACACGAGGGCGCTCAACGGGATGTTGACGAGGAAGATCCAATGCCACGACGCCCATTGCGTCAGTGCGCCGCCTGCGAGCGGGCCGACCGCGGCCGCTCCGGAGATCACGGCTCCCCAGACCCCGAATGCGGCGGCACGGTACTTGCCGCGGAAGACGGCGTTGACCGTCGAGAGGGTCGACGGCATGATCATCGCCGCGCCCACCGCCTGCACCGCTCGGGCGGCGATCAGCGGGCCGGCGCTGTCTGCGGCGGCGGCGAAGATGCTTCCCGCGACGAAGACGACGAGGCCCGCGATGAACAGCGCTCGCCGGCCCCAGCGATCGGCGAGCTTTCCCGTCGACAACAGCAGTGCGGCCAGTACCACCGCGTAGAGGCTGTTCACCCATTGCGCATCGGTGAGATCGAGGCCGAGGTCGCTGATGATCTCGGGCATCGCTACGCCGACGATCGTGCCATCGAGCACGATCATGCCGAGGCCGGTCGACACGACGGCGAGCGCCAGCCAGTCGCGCCTGGTCGGCGCTTGAACGGTACCGGCTGCCCGCTGTGAACCCATCGAGTCCCCCGCCCTTCGTGAACACCAACCTGCCCTGATCACGAGGCGTTCGAATCAACAGAACGATTGATGTCGTCGTTCAGGATGCCACAGCCCGGGCGCTCCTCGACGGCCGTGCTCGCTCGGGGCGGAGCGATGCGTGAATCACGACGCGGCGCTCCGCCCCTGCAGATCTGGTGTGCGGTCGAAGAGGATGCGGGTGCTGCACGGCGGGCTCGTGGCCCGTGCGCATCGAGGCCATGCCTTGTGGGCTTCGGCTCGACCCGACCGCTGATCCGACCTGTTCTCCTGCAACGAATCCCAGGTGACCATGGCGCGTTCTGCACACCATATGAAACGCTGACCAGCCGTGATGCGCAAGCTCACTCGCCAGACTTGAACGATCTGACTAGTCTGGTCGCAGCACTGACCTCAGGAGTGATCAAACATGGCAACCTCGATCGACGCGACCGACCGACGCATCCTTCTCGCCCTCGACGAAGACCCCCGCATGCCGGTTGCGCTGCTGGCGCAGCGCCTCGGGCTCGCGCGTGGCACCGTTCACGCGCGGCTCGAGCGGATGAAGACGGGTGAGTTGCTGCGACCGCATTCCACACGCATCCGCCCGCAGGCCCTCGGACGCATCGTCGCGGCATCCGTGCGTGCCGAGCTCGACCAGCACCTGATCACCGAGGCGATCGAGGCGCTGAAGTCCATCCCCGAGGTGCTCGAGTGCTTCGCTCCGGCAGGCGATGACGATCTGCTCCTCCGCGTCGTTGCGACGACGCCCGATGATCTCTACCGCGTGAGCGAAGAGATCCGCCTGTGTCCGGGGATCGTGCGCACCTCGACGAGCCTGTTCCTGCGCGAGGTCATTCCTTACCGGGTGTCGGGCCTGTTGGGGTCTCAATCGAACGGTTGAGTGAGGTTTCAACCGCGCGCGCGATGTCCGGATGCCGCAGGGTTGATGGACTTTCCGCATGTCTGAAATTCGGGTTCGCCGTTCCCTGCCCGAGCGCCTCACGTCTCGTCGAGGTGCCTGGGTCTCCATCGCCGTCGTGCTGCTCGCATTCGTCGCGCTGTTCGGTCTGTTCGGTCAAGCCGATGCCCCAGCGGGCTCGGATGTCGCTCCGCCGACGTCGGAGTCGGCACAGGTCGAAGAGGCGCTGACGCAGTTCCCGAACAACGACGAGCAGTCCGTGCTCATCGTGGCCGCCCGAGACGACGGTGCTGCACTCAGCGACGCCGACCTCGCCGCGTTGACGGACCTCGTGCCGGCGATCGACGCGGAGACGGGGCTCGAGGCATCGCCGCCGTTCACGAGCGACGATGGCGACGCCGCCGTCATCCAGACCCCCATCACCGTCGGCGAACACAACGGCGAGAACGCGGAGACGATCACGTCGCTCCGCGATGTGCTGGCCGCGAATTCCATCGACGGGGTGAGCCTCCAGGTGACCGGCGGCCCCGCATTCGGTGCGGATATCTCGGCCGCCTTCGACGGGGCCGATTTCACCTTGCTCATCGTGACCATCGCGATCGTCGCACTGCTGCTCATCCTGACGTACCGCTCGCCGGTGCTCTGGCTGATCCCGCTCGTCGTGGTGGCGTTCGCCGATCAGCTCGCGGGGAAGGTCACCGCTGCGGTCGGCACCGCCTTGGACCTGCAGTTCGACGCCGGCATCATCAGCGTTCTCGTGTTCGGCGCCGGAACGAACTACGCCCTGTTGTTGATCTCCCGCTACCGCGAGGAACTCGGCAAGACCGACGACCACCGTGCCGCGCTGGCCTCGGCCTGGCGAGCGACCGCGCCCGCCATCGTCGCCTCGAACCTGACCGTGGTGATCGCACTCGCCACGCTCGTGCTGGCGGTCATTCCCGGCACCCGTGGCCTCGGCATCTCCTCAGCGGTGGGGCTGCTCATCGCGTTGGCCGCGGTGCTGTTCGCCCTGCCGCCCGTCCTCGCCGTCTGCGGGCGCAGGGTCTTCTGGCCCTTCGTTCCCCGCCCGGGCCAGACCCGGCAGCAGGGGCGCGTCTGGCACGGCGTCGCGACCCGCGTGGTGCGCCGCCCCTGGGTGGCGCTCGTCGCGGGTGCCGCCCTGCTCGCGGTGATGGGCGCGGGCCTCTTCGGCACGTCGATCGGGCTCAGCCAGACCGAGAAGTTCCGCGTCGCATCCGAATCCGCAGCGGGCCTCGAGACGCTCTCCGAGCACTTCCCACCCGGCGAAGCGCAACCGATGGTCGTCGTCACCGACAGCGGCGAGACGAACGAGGTGATCAACGCCATCGAAGACCTCCCGGGCATCGTCCGGGTCACCCCGACCGGAGATTCGGAGGACGGATCACTCACGAAGCTTCTCGTCACCGGTGAACCGGCTCCGGGTACGCAGGACAGCCTCGACCTCGTCACCGATGTCCGCGATGCCGCTCACGGCATCACCGGCGCCGAAGCTCTGGTCGGCGGCCCGGTGGCCGCGGATCTCGACGCCCGCGACGGCAACCTCAGAGATCTGCTGGTCATCGCCCCGCTGGTGCTCGCGGTGAGCTTCGTCGTGCTCCTCATCCTGCTCCGCTCCCTCGTCGCGCCGTTCCTGCTGCTGTTGGTCAACATCGCGAGTGCGGTGGCTGCGATCGGAGCAGGCGCCTGGCTGAGCCGGGTGTTCTTCGACCAGGACGCACTCGACCTGCAGGTTCCGTTGCTGTCGTTCCTGTTCCTCGTCGCGCTCGGCATCGACTACACGATCTTCCTGGTGCACCGGGCGAAGAACGAAGCCGTCGAGTACGGCACCCGCCAGGGCATGGTGCGGGCCGTCGCCGGCACCGGCGGGGTGATCACGAGCGCCGGCATCGTCCTTGCCGCAGTGTTCGCCGCACTCGGGGTGCTGCCGCTCGTCACCCTCGGACAGCTCGGTCTCATCGTCGGACTCGGCGTCATCGTCGATACCCTCGTGGTACGCACGGTCATCGTGCCGGCGATCTTCAGCCTCGTGGGCGACCGGATCTGGTGGCCGGGACGTGCACCCCACGCCCGGAGAGCCACGTTCACGCCGCAGGATGGAGAATCGGGTCATGAGGATCATGTCAGGGAACCCGCAACCGTCGGATGAGGCGACCCCCGGCGAGCAGGCGGCGCGGACCTTGAGCGCGATGGTCCGGTCGATGCAGGCCGGACAGCACCTGATCACCGCCCTGCTCCTCATCATCGGGGCCGGCCGCGCCCTCGCCGACGGCACGCAGGTGGCACTGATCCTCGTCTCGAGCCTGGCGTTCGCGGGGTGGTACCTCGGCGGCGCCATCCTCGCGAGCCGGACCCGTGATCGGGCGCTGGGTGCGTGGTGGCTCGTCGGCCTCGCCGTGATCTGGGTCGGCACGGTGGCGGCGTCGGTCGAATTCGTGTGGCTGGCGTTCTCGCTCTGGCTCCTCGCCGGCCATCTCCTCCGGTGGCGCTGGGCGGTGGTGTTCTCGGTCGTGGTGTTCGCCGTGGTCGCGGCGACACCGCTCGTGCACACCGGAACGACGAGCTACGCCAACCTCATCGGCCCGCTCGTCGGCGGGGTGTTCGCGCTCGGGATCTCGCGCGGCTACGTCGAGCTCATCCGGGACGCCAGGGAGCGTCAGCGGCTCGTGGCCTCTCTCGTGCAGGCCCAAGCGGAAATGGCGGATCTGCATGAGGAGCTTGCACACACCCAGCGCGAATCCGGAGCGATGGGCGAACGAACCCGTCTCTCCCGAGACATCCACGACACGATCGCGCAGGGGCTCTCCTCGGTCACGCTGCTCGTTCACGCCGAACTCGAGAACCATCCCGAGAGCGAATCGGCCCGGGTGCTCCGTCAGATCGAATCGATCGCCGGCGACAGCCTCAACGACGTTCGTCGGATCGTCGCCGCGCTGGCCCCCGGCGAGCTCGAAGCGGGCGCTCTCGCCGGCGCCCTGCGGCGCATGCTCGACCGGCTCGCAGAAGAGACGGGGCTTCAGGCCGAACTCCATGTCGACGACGGATTCCCTGCCCTGCCCACGGCCGCGGAGGTGGCACTGCTTCGAACCGCGCAGTCGGCACTCGCGAATGTGCGGTTGCACGCCGGCGCGAAACGTGTGGTCGTGAGCCTGGCCGATGTCGAAGACGCGATCCGACTCGACATCGTCGACGACGGCCGCGGATTCGATGCCGGCGTCTGGGACACGGGGTCGAACCGGGTCGAACTCGGCGGATACGGGCTGCACTCGATGCGGGCCCGCCTGCGGGAGCTCGGCGGCGGGCTCGATGTGGAGAGCGCGCCCGGCGAGGGCACGGCGCTTTCCGCCCACGTGCCGCTCGGACGAACGATGGAGGAGCGATGAAGAAGACGATCACCGTGCTGCTGGTCGACGACCACCCGGTCGTCCGCACCGGCCTTCGGAGCCTCTTCGAGCGGAACGACGAGGTCGACGTCGTCGGCGAGGCCGCCACGGGCGAGGAGGCAGTCACCCTGTCGGACCACCTTCACCCCGATGTCGTGCTCTGCGATCTCCGCCTCGGGCCCGGAATCGACGGCGTCGCCACCACCGCGGCACTGCGCGCACAGGATCCGGCGCCGGCCGTCATCATCCTCACCACCTTCGACCGCGACGTCGAGATCATCCGGGCCATCGAGGCCGGCGCGGCCGGGTACCTGTTGAAGGATGTCTCACCCGACACGATCGTCACTTCCCTCCGTGAAGCCGCCGCAGGCGGAATGGTCCTGGCTCCCGAGATGGCCAGGCGCGTCGTCGAGGGCATGCGCAAGCCGAGTCTCAGACTCACCGAGCGCGAGATCGAGGTACTCCGCCTCCTTGATCAGGGAGCCTCGAATCGTGAGATCGCTCGCACCCTGTTCGTGACCGAGGCGACCGTGAAGACCCACCTCGTGCACCTGTTCTCGAAGCTCAACGTCGAGAGCAGGGCCAAGGCAGTGACCCTCGCACGCGAGACCGGACTCATCTGACCGAAAGGCGTGGAGATCAACCGTTCGGGTGATCCGCCCCGCGCGCCGCACCGGCAACATGGAACGGAACGAAAGGGATCCGATGCACAAGCTCTTCTACGCCGCCTTCTTCTACATGCTCGTCGGAGTGGCCTCGGGGCTGTTCTACCGCGAGTTCACCAAGATGAACGACTTCCCCGAGGGGCAGTTCACCCAACTCGGCCTCGCTCACACGCACCTGCTCACGCTCGGATTCATCGTGCTCCTGATCGTGCTGCTCCTCGAGAAGGTCTTCACGCTCTCACGCAGCAAGCTCTTCGCGTGGTTCTTCTGGGTCTACAACGCCGGCGTCGTCCTCACCTCTGCGATGCTGATCACGCACGGCATGCTGACCGTCGTCGGTGAGGAATCCGGCGGCATGATCGCCGGAATCGCCGGACTCGGCCACATCCTCCTCACGGCCGGCATGATCCTGCTCTTCCTCGCCCTGCGCACGGCGCTTCGTGCAGGCAGCAGTGCCCCCGGCATTCCGGCAGCAGCCGAGGCACCCACCGCGTAGCCGGCCCGGGGCATCCGCACCCTTCCGGTCGACGCGATCTCTCCCTAACGTTGGGGATATCGCTTGCCGACCCCCAATGAAGGAGTGCGCATGTCCACGAGACGTCGCCTGCCCGCCATCCTCGCCGCAGCCTCGATCGGCGCCCTGACCGCCACGGCCCTGGCCGCCACGCCTGCAACGGCACACGACTGGTGGCCAGGTTCCGCCGAGCTTCGCGTGGCCACCTACAACCTGTCGCTCAACCGAAGCGAGCCGGGCGCGCTCGTGGCTGATCTCAGCACGGGCACGAACGCCCAGGCCAAGACCGTGGCGGAGGTCATCCAGCGCACGAACCCCGACATCGTGCTGCTCAACGAGTTCGACTACGTCGAGGGCGGTGTCGCCGCCGACCTGTTCCGCGACAACTACCTCGAGGTCTCCCAGGGCGGCGCCGACCCGGTCGAGTACCCGTATGCGTTCGTCGCCCCGTCGAACACGGGTGTTCCGAGCCGATTCGACCTCAACAACGACGGCACGATCGGCGGCGGCGACGACGCGTTCGGATTCGGCCTCTTCGAGGGGCAGTACGGCATGGTCGTGCTCTCGAAGCACCCGATCGTCGAAGACGAGGTGCGCACGTTCCAGCACTTCCTCTGGAAGGACATGCCGGGCGCACTGCTGCCCGACGACCCGACCACGCCAGAGCCGGCCGACTGGTACTCGGCCGACGAACTCGAGGTCATGCGCCTCTCGAGCAAGTCGCACTGGGACGTGCCGATCGAGGTCGGCCGCACGACGATCCACGTGCTCGCCTCCCACCCGACGCCGCCGACGTTCGACGGCCCCGAAGACCGCAACGGCCTGCGCAATCACGACGAGATCCGCTTCTGGGCCGACTACATCACGCCGTGGTCGTCGCGGTACATCCGCGATGACGCCGGCGAGCGCGGCGGCCTGAAGCTGCGCGACTCCTTCGTGATCGTCGGCGATCAGAACGCCGACCCGGTCGACGGCGATTCAGCGGATGCCGCGATCCACCAGCTCCTCGAGCATTGGCGCATCACCGATCCGCTGCCGACCTCCGACGGGGCGGTCGAGGCAGCCGCCCTGCAAGGCGGCGCGAACCTGGCGCACCTGGCCGATCCCGCATACGACACCGCCGACTTCAACGACAACCCCGAGCCCGGAAACCTGCGTGCCGACTACGTGCTGCCGTCGCGCGGCCTCCGGGTGAACGACGCCGGCGTGTTCTGGCCCGTGCAGGCCGACCCGCTCTCGGCGCTCACGGGCACCTACCCGTTCCCGTCGAGCGACCACCGGCTCGTGTGGGTCGATCTGCGGGTGCGCCGCTGATTCAGGCCCCGCCCGGCAGGCCCACCCGGTCGGGCACCGCGCCGACCACGCGGGGCAGCCACGACTCCACCTCGGGCCAGGGGCGGCCGGTCGGCAGGTGCCGCAGCAGTCCCGCGAGCGAGGCGGCCTCGGGCCAGGGGATGACCCGGATCGGCGCCTCCGAGGCGAGTACGCCGAGCCACCAGTGCCGCCACGTGATCGGCAACTCCTCGGGGTGGAGCACGACGTAGTAGTCGGGGACGCTGATGGCGCGGCGCCCCGCGGCCTCGACCGCGCGATCGATCTCGAGTTCGAGCACGCCGAAGGTCGACTGGTCGTCGAAGAACTCGACCCAGGCGGCGGCGACGTGCCCGAGCGGGTCGTGATCGTGCACGAGGTAGGGGGCATTCGCGGTCGTCGACCAGCGCGTCACCTCGTCGTCGGATGCTCCCTCGAAGCTCTCCGTCCGAACGTTCGCGAAGCCGTGGAGGGCGTGGATCGCCGACGCCGCCTCGTCGCCGACGACGACCAGTGTGGTGCTGGCCGGAGCCTCCATTTTCGAATTGTACGTTCGACTGCGACGGAAGTCAGGCCGTCAGCTCGCGAGTCGCAGCTCCGCAGCGCGCTCGTCGAGGCCGATCAGCACTTCGTCGAAGTCGACCCCGCCCACGGTGTGCACGCGCCACGCGGCATCCGTGAACCGCACGAGCGATGACGTGGCGTTCTCGAGCTTCGGGTAGTGCCGCATCTCGTGGCCGCTGATGGTCGCGAGCGTGTGCCGGATGAGCATGCCGTGCGCGACCGCGAGCACGCGGGCGCCTTCGTGCTCTCGGGCGATGCGATCGAGACCGCGGATGCCGCGGGGCCCCACTTCCGCGTTGGACTCCATGCCGGCGAAGTCGCGATCCGGCCAGTGCGTGTCGAGCTCTCCGGCGAACGCGCCCTCGGCTGCGCCGAAGTTCTGCTCGGTGAGTTCGTCGTAGCTGCCGCCGAACGGCAGCCCGAGCGCCCCGGCGATGATCTCGGCCGTCTCGCGCGCCCGGCCGAGAGGTGAGCTGACGACCACGTCCCACGTTTCACGCTCGAGCGCGGATGCCGCGATGCGCGCCTGCTCGCGACCGGTGTCGTTCAGCGGAATATCGGTGCGACCCTGCATGCGCGCCGCGAGGTTCCAGTCGGTCTGTCCGTGGCGGATGAGGGCGATCAGCATGCGTTTCAGCGTAGGCGGGGGCGACTGGGCGGATGCTGCGAGTCGAAGCCGGGTGCGAACGCGTCAGGGCAGAACCTGAGGAAACCTCCGTGCGTTGTACGGATGTGGCAACGGCGGACCGGGCGCACGCTCGTGAGTACATCGCGAGTACGAATCGCGGGCACCACCAAGAACGTCACAGATCACCAGAAAGACACAGATCATGCACATCCGTACGTTTCTCATCATCCCTGCCGCCCTCGTCGTGGCCGTCCTCGCCGGTTGCGGTCAGGGCCAGGCATCGGGCGTCCGTGCCGGATCCGAGCGGCAGTTCGTGCCGTCGAGTTCGGTGTGTTACGAGCCCTGGTACATCCGCCAGCACGCGCCCGACGGCCTCTGCGCCGAGACGACCGTCGTCGACGACCGGTCACCGCTCGGGGGCCCGTGACACCGTGACCATCGGCACGGGGCGGGCGACCGCCCGGCTGCGGCATCCGCTTCCCGGGTCTACACTGGGCGCCGTGACCGGGCAGTCGCTCACGCCTCGTGAGAGCGCGGTGCTGGCCGCCATCGAGCGGCGTCTGAACAACCCCGAGATCGCCGCGGAGTTGTTCATCTCGGTGCGCACGGTCGAGAGTCACATCGCGAGCCTCAAGCGCAAGCTCGGTGCCGAGAACCGTGCACAACTCATGGCTTCGGCGGAGGACCGGCGTGGTCATGCGGCGTCGGTGCGCCTTCCACGGAACGCGTTCGTCGGCCGCGACGACGACCTGGCCACGCTCGCCGAGCAGGTCGACCGGCACCGCCTGATCACCGTCGTGGGCCCGGGCGGTGTCGGAAAGACGCGGCTCGCACTCGAGTTCGCGAGCCACGTGCACGGTGAGCGCCTGCCGGTCATCGTCGAACTCGAGCACGCCGAGCCGGGCGATGTCGTCGCCCGCATCGCGAAGGCCCTCGGCCTCGAGGCCGCCAGCGGAATCGACGTCGCCGCCTGCATCGCCGTCGCCCTGGCCACGCATTCGTACCTGCTCGTGCTCGACAACATCGACCGCGTCGGGCCGGCCGTCGCCTGGGCGGTGGGCCGAATCCATACCACCGCACCCGACCTGCGGGTGCTGACGACCTCCCGCACCCCGATCGGCGACGACGCCGAGCACATCCACCCGCTCGCCCCGCTGGCGGCCGACGGCGCGGGTGCCGCGTCGGTCGCCATGTTCCTCGACCGGCTCGGCGCACACGGGCGGCACGGCGACCTCGCATCGCCCGGATCGCGCGGCCACCTCGCCTCCCGTGCCGAGATCGACCTCGCCGCCGAGATCTGCGCCCGCCTCGACGGCCTGCCGCTCGCGATCGAGCTCGCGGCGGCGTGTGCGCGGCACCTCTCCCTCGCCGAGCTCGCGTCTCGTCTCGAGCGGGACTTCGCCACGCTCGACCGTGCTGTGCCGCTCGGGAGGCACCGCACGCTGGAGACCGCGTTCGAGTGGACGTGGGACCTGCTCACCGACGAGGAGCGCGACGTGCTCTGCCGTCTCGCTGCCCTGCCCCGAACGTTCGACGTCGATCTCGCGGCCGCCGTCACCCACCCGGGCGCGGAGGGCGACGTGCTGCGGCTCCTCGACCACTCCATGCTCGTTCCGGCCGGAGGGTATCCGCGCCGATTCCGCCTGCTCGCCGTGATGCGCGAGTTCGTGCACGCGCGCACCGATCCCGCCATCGTGCGCGAGGTGCTCGAACGGCACGCCGAATACCACGTCGAGATCGTCGAGGACTTCGTCAGCCGCGCCCGCGTCGACAACAGCCCCGAGGCGCAGAATCGATCGGTCGGCCTCTGTCCCGAAACGAACGCCGCGCTGCGCTGGACGCTCGCTGCGGGGCATCCGCTCGCCCTGACCTTCGCTGCCGACCTCTCGATCGGCATCGAGCAGTACGGATCCGACGTCGACAGCCTGGGCTCGATCGCCATGGCCGCCCGAGACGAGCGGGTGCTCGCCGAGGCATCCGCCGGGCAGCTCCTCGTCATGGGAACGGCGCTCGCCTACTACGATCTGCAGATCGTCGACGAGCTCGCGGGGCGGGCGCTCGAGGTGGCGCGCGCGCACCCCGACGACGCCCGCACACGGCTCGCGGCCGAGCATCTCGCCGGCCTCGCCGACGGATACAGCGGCCGCCAGGAGTCGGCGCTGCTGCACCTCGATGAGGCGGAGCGCATCGCCGCCGAACTCGACGAGTCCTGGGAGTTGGCGGCCGTACACCACACGCGCGGCCTCGCGCTGCGCGGCGCAAGTCGGGAGGATGCGGCGAGGGCGATCGCCGAACTCGAACAGGCGATGCGCGGCTACGCACTGGCGGGCGACATGCTGCACGCCAGCAGCGCGCGCTTCAACATGGCGCTCATCTCGGCAGAGGCAGGGCTCGAGCCCGCGCAAGCAGCACGGTGGGCGGGCGAGTGCGCAGAATACGCGGCGTCGATCGGCAATGAGCACGAGCTCGCGCACGCTCACCTGGTGCAGCAGATGCTGCAGGTTCCGGATGCCGCGGAGAGCCTCGACGAGCTGCTCGAGGCGTTCCGCCGGCTCGGCGACCTGCGCTGCGTGACGCGGTGCATGCTCCTTCAGGCGGATCGGGCGGAGCCGCGGGGCCGCAGGCTGCTGCTCGAGCGAGCGCTCGAGTTCGCCGATGCGGGCGGTGACCGCGCGAATCAGACGGCGATCCGCGAGCGCCT
Source organism: Agromyces laixinhei (assembly GCF_006337065.1). NCBI lineage: Bacteria > Bacillati > Actinomycetota > Actinomycetes > Micrococcales > Microbacteriaceae > Agromyces > Agromyces laixinhei. The sequence goes on from NZ_CP040872.1 coordinate 3,091,089, forward strand.
CACCGCGATGGTGTGACGTCGATGATCTGTTCGAGCACCCGCTCGTATGCTCCGGGGTCGATCGAGATCACCCCCGCGTAGGGATGGTCCATGTCGGCCGTGAGAAAGATGACGAGGCCGACGAAGAGCGCGAGCAGCCCGGCGACGAGCATGTGCAGTCGCGTGTTCTTCACCTGGACGAACGCGATCAGCACCGCGTTGACGGCGGCGCCGACCCAGATGACGAGCCAGAAGAGCGGCGGCAGGGCCAGGGCGGTGGCATCGATGCGCGCCCGCCGCGACTCGACGAGGTCGTCGAAGGTGGCGAGCGCCTGCCCGAACTCGGCCTGATCAGCGAGACTGTCGGTCTCGACGGAGTGCAGGAGCTGCTCGAACTCGTC